>CAZTJM010000095.1:0-17582 GCA_964613865.1 uncultured Limnohabitans sp.
ATCCGCCGAAATCACACCAGCCACCTCTCGATGAGGCAACTTTAAGCCCAGAAGGTTAGTCTTTTCCTTTTCTTGGATCGTCGTCATGATGTTAATGGAAAACTCCCTTCGAATATTAGCTTCAGCAACGGTCATGCCCACGTAGCGTTTGGGGACTTTCACCTCAACGATATTGTAGTCATCGGAAATTTCAAGGGAGTCTATTACTCCCTTGAGTTGTAGCCTTTTCGCAAGGCGCTCAGCTGTTTCTTCTTCCGGATGGATGATTTCGTCCACTCCAATAGCCCGTATCACCGTCTCGTGCAGAGCATTGATGGCCCGCCCGATGATGCGTTTTGCTTTAAGCTGTTTGAATATCGCCGTAGCAAGGATCGATGCTCCCACGTCCTCACCGATCGCGATCACGATCACATCGGAGTCTTTCATGGGCAAGGTGTTCACCGCATGCTGATCGGTGGCATTCAGCACCACGGCAAAGGTCACGTGGTCCTTGATCTGGTCTATCTTGGTTTCACTGTTGTCCACACCCACTACCTCGTGTCCGAGATCTGTCAGCCTTTTGGCCAAGTAGGAGCCAAAATTGCCCATTCCTACAATGATGTATTTCATAGCTAAAGAATTAAGTAATGAAGACGGTTTCTTCGGGGTACTTGTATCGCAGCTCGGCTGCTTTTCTGGTGATCGCCACTAAGATAGTCAGCGTGCCAACCCTCCCGAGGAACATCACCACCGCCACAACCACTTTGCTCGCCGTAGTCAGGCTCGAAGTGATGCCCAAACTCAGCCCTACGGTGGAAAATGCGGAGAAAATCTCAAAAGCGACGTCGATCAAGGCCAGTTCGGGATTGAAAAGCGTCACAAGAAAAACGCCCAAGCCAATGGTCAGGAAAGAAAGGGCGATTACCGCAAAGGCCTTTCTGAGGGTTTCGGCAGTGAGCTGCCTTCCAAAAACCTCCACCCGCATCTTGCCCGTTGCCACACTCCACGTGTTGAGGATGGCAACCGCAAAGGTCGTGGTCTTCAGGCCTCCGCCCGTAGAGCCCGGAGAAGCACCGATCCACATCAAAATCAGGTAGATCAGGATGGTCGGCATCGAGAGAGCCGTCATATCCACCGAATTGAACCCGGCCGTCCTCGGGGTGATCGCGCCAAAAAAGGCAGTCACAACCTTGCCATAGGAGCTGAGTCCACTGAGGGTATGATTTCCCTCAAAGTGCCAATAACATACAAATCCTACGAGCAAAAGAGCCGCAGTCGTGTAGACCGCCAGCCTGGTGTTGATATTGGATACCCGCGGAGAGTGCTTGTATTTCTCACCGTAGAGAGCCGAGCGGACGATGCCCTTCAGCACACGATAGACGTAGTTGTAATAGTTGATAAATACCGGAAACCCGATTCCTCCCAAGATGATCGTGATCGCCACGACTAGATGCATGTCGTACAGGTAGCGGAAACCGGGCTCGTACAGTCCCGAGCTGAGCGTGGAAAATCCAGCGTTGCAAAACGCCGAAATGGCATGGAAGCCGGCAAAAAACCATCGCCCCCCGTCGTTGGGAAAGAGTGCAGGCTCTGTCAGTACAAAGATCAGCACAGCCGCTGCAAACTCCACCAAAACCGTAAAGATGATGATCTTGATCAGCGTGGAGGTGATTTCCCCTACATTGCTCTCATTGATATAGTCCCGGAGAAAGAGGCTGTTTTCGATAGAAAGGCTTCCCTTGAAAAAGAAGCCGAAGAAGGTCGTAAAGGTCATCATTCCCAATCCCCCAATCTGAAAAAGGGTCATGATGATAATTTGGCCAAAATGGGTAAACGCCACCGAAGTATCCACCACGATCAGTCCTGTCACACATACGGCCGAGGTCGCGGTGAAGAAGGCATCGATCAGGCTGATCCCCGAGGTCGTCGCCGAGGGCAGGTACAGAAGTGCAGTCCCAATCATGATCAGGATGGAAAAACTCAGGATAAAAACCAGCGAGGGACTGAGCTTGAGTCGGTTGACCAAAAGACTGAATTTTCCCAGTTCCTGCACAAAAATCAAGAAGACCAAGACGTTTAGGACAAAGTACTTCCGGGTGAAGAGCAAGGCTTCTTCGGAAAAATCCCCAAAAGCCTTCCACCTCAGCAACGCAGAAAGAATCAGGAAAACAGCCACGAGCAGCTCAAATACCAGTCTCTTGTTTTTCCGGGAAAGATTCGAGAGCAAGTTTCTCATAATGATTGCCACACCCAGGAAAAACACCATGATCTCAAATAACCTAGAAGTAAAAAGGATCTTTGAGGGGTCGGTCGTGTAGCCCATCTGATAGATGAGTACACCAAAAGTCCCAAAACTGAGATAGCGAATCGTCCGTCCGAGCACCAAAACCAATTTCTTGATAAACTGGAGGTTCTGGTCTGGATTGGAAAAAAACTGGAAGTTAAACCTCATATTTTGCCCTTAGATCTGGATCAAAATGATTTTTCGATGATTCCAAAACAAATTGAAAGGTACTCCATTTTACAATCGCCAGAGATATTTCGCCTCTAAATTTTGGGAAGCGTAGATACTTCCCCTGCCGCTGAAAAAATAAGCCACAAGACATGCTATCCCCAAAAATACCCCAGCCTCGTATCCAAAAAGCTCCATCCCCATTACCGTGCAGGCCATGGGGGTATTGGTAGCTCCAGAAAAAACTCCTACAAATCCCATCCCCGCCAAGAGGGCTAGAGGCAGCGGAATCCAAGCCGAAAGTGCGTTGCCCAGCGTGGCACCGGTAAAGAAGAGCGGGGTCACTTCTCCGCCTTTGAAGCCGGATCCCAGTGTCAGCCCTGTCAATCCGGTTTTAGCCAGCCAGTCATACCACGGCAGCGGAGTCTCAAAGGCCTCCACAATCCTCGGCACCCCCAGACCGATATAGGTTGTGGTACCCGAGAGGTATACCAGCAGCGCGATCAGGACACCACCTACAAGCGGCCTAAGCGGTGGGTAAGCAAAGGTCCTTTTGAAAACAGCCGACACTACATGGCCTGTCTCTGCAAACAGCCTAGCCGAAAAGCCAAAGGCTATCCCAGCGGGGATCACCCAGGCCAAATTTGCCAGAGAATGGCTCGGAATCTCGGGAATAAAGTAGGGAGTATGTCCCACACCCCAACCAAACTCACATACCCAGTCCGCTACAAATGCGGCAAAAAATGCCGGAGGGATGGATTGCCAGCGCAGCTTCCTTACCAACATCCACTCTAATGAAAATACCGCACCGGCCAGGGGAGTGCCAAAAACCGACGCAAAACCGCCAGCTACTCCACAGATGATGACGATTCTTCGGTCGGCTTTGTGGAGGGAAAACCACTTGGTCAGCTGGTCCGCCAGCGATCCTCCCATCTGCACAGCCGTGCCTTCCCGTCCTGCCGAGCCTCCAAAAAGGTGGGTGAAAATCGTCCCAAAAAGCACCAAGGGAGTCATTCTCAGTGGAATGGGATCCTTCCCGTGGTACAAGGCTTCGAGCAAAAGATTGTTGCCTTGGGAGGATTTGGCCCCATAATGGTGATATACATAGCCTATGGCAAAACCAGCGAGGGGCAGGAAAGCAATCAGCCAAAGGTGGGAATCCCTCAGTTCGGTGGCAAATTCTAGGGATAGGAGAAATACAGCGGAGGCGGAACCGGAAAGAAGGCCCACCAATGCAGCCAAAAAAAGCCATCGGCCTATATTCGAAGCTATTTCTCCTGGAGTCACGAGCTGGGTTTGAAGCAAAACTAAGCGGAGAATCGAGAAAATTAATTGTTGATTGGATAAATTAAGCGAAACAAATTGCTCGGTCGATTGTCTTGAAACCGTACATTCGGCCAAATCAGAGTGAGAAGTAGCGAGTAGAAATTATCATCCATGCAGAATATATTAATCACAGGCGGGTCAGGATTGATAGGTCAGCGAATCACTGGACTATTGAAAAAGAAGGGCTACCAAGTCGCTTGGCTGGGCCGAAGTGCGCATCCTGGACAAAGAACCTTTCTTTGGGACATTGAAAAGGAGAAAATCGACGCCAATGCGCTGGAATGGGCGGATGCCGTGGTGCATCTAGCCGGTGCGGGTGTAGCCGAAAAGCGATGGACACCCGAGCGCAAAAAACTGATCCTCGAATCCAGAACCAAAAGCACTCAACTTCTCTACTCGGCTTTGGAAAAGACCGAAAAACGACCCAGCACCTTCATCTCAGCTTCCGCGGTTGGCTTTTATGGCTTCGATACCGGCACCGCGCTGGTCGACGAAAACAGTCCCGCAGGATCGGATTTTCTCGCTGAGGTGGTACAAGCTTGGGAAAACGAAGTCAAACGAATGGAGAGCCTCGACATCCGAACCGTGATCCTCAGGACGGGCATCGTCTTGGATGCTGATGGGGGAGCCTTGAAAGAGATGCTGAAGCCTCCGGTGGCGGCACCCTTAGGCTCCGGAGACCAGTGGATGAGCTGGATTCATATCGACGATTTGGCACGGATGTACGCCCATGCTTTGGAAAAAACTACACTCCAAGGCATTTTCAATGCAGTAGGCCCCAATCCCGCGACCAACCAACAAACAACCCGCGAGGCGGCTCAAGCAAAGGGAAAACCCTTTCTGAACATAGGAGTGCCGGGCTTCCTTCTCAAATTGGTGTTGGGAGAAATGGCCGCGATGGTGCTGGGCGGCAACCGCGTGTCCTGCCAAAAAATCCAAAAAGCGGGTTTTCAATTTGAGTTTTTCGAGCTGTCAGCTGCGCTGAGAGATCTCTACCACAGGTGAATTCAAAGCCTTTTGTTTCTCCCCACCAAAAACCACAACAGCGTACCCAAAAATGGCAGCAGCACCACGATGATGATCCAAATCAATTTGTCGTTTTGATTGGCAAAGCGACTTGTGACCACATCGTATATGGTAAATGCGTAAACGGCAAGTCCGAGAAATTTAAGCATCTTAAGTCGTTTTGGTGTTTTTACCCAATATCAGATAGGCGATCGGCCCCAAGCCGTGCGCAAACAGCAAGATGATCACCCAGATCAGCTTCATATTCGGATCCTTAAAATCAGACCGAATCACATCCACCAGGCAATAGACCCAAAGGAGAAAGTATGCGAAGCCAAAAAGTATGAAGACGAGAAACCCTCCGCCACCCGTATGCTGAAACAAAGTCAAGGTCATTTGTAAGATGTGTTATGTGAATCTAGTGGGATATTTTTCCATCTCTTTCTGCAAGATCTGAGTTAACCTGCAATTTTCAATTGGGTTTCCGAAACGGTATTTTCAAACCCCTCAAGCGCAAACGCTCAGAATCCGAGGTAAAGTAGGCCTGATAATTGTCAATTATGCAATCCGGAACTCAGTTTAATTAATTCTGTATGGTTTCTTCCATTAATTTTACCATCGATCCAAAATAGCTTTTTTTGTCTTAAATAAGTGAGAATTTAGTCCGAAGTAAAATCCCAATCCATGAATCAACCAGGATTAAAGAGTCACAAAGTCATGTGATTATCCTAAAAGCGAGATTCCGTATGGCCTTAAAAAAGCAACTTATAAACCTATGACAAAGTACACGCTTGCAGTGCTTTTAGCCCTATCAACTACACTCACGTTTGCACAGGATCTGAGTTATTATCTCCCCAAAGGCTACACTTACAATCCCGATATCCCCACTCCCAAGCAGATCTTGGGCTATGACGTGGGGGAATGGCATGTAACCCACGATCAGCTCGTTATGTACATGAAGGCTGTCGCCGAAGCCTCTGATCGGGTGATCTTCGAAGAAACCGGAAGATCCTATGAGAAGCGTCCGCAAACTCTCTTGACCATCACTTCGCCTGCTAACCTCGGCAAACTCGATCAGATCAAGGCGGAACGGCATAAGCTCCGAACTCCGGGCGCCTCGGTCAATATCCAGAATATGCCCGTGGTCATGTACATGGGCTATTCCGTCCATGGCAACGAGCCCAGCGGAGCCAATGCCTCTCTGATCGCCGCTTACCATTTCGCAGCCGCAAATGAGGTCGCTGCCGACTTGGAAAACATGGTCTTGCTGCTCGATCCGGCTATCAACCCCGACGGGCTGAACCGATTTGCCTCCTGGGTCAACTCACACAAAGCATATGTATTAAACGGCGATCCTGCCCAGCGAGAGCTAAATGAAGCTTGGCCGCGCGGACGAACCAACCACTACTGGTTTGACTTGAACCGCGACTGGCTGCCCGTGCAGCATCCAGAATCTAGAAACCGCGTGAAAGTCTTCCAGGCTTGGCTCCCCAACATCCATTTGGACTTCCACGAGATGGGAACTAACAGCACCTTTTTCTTTCAACCCGGCGTGCCGGCACGTATGCACCCACTCACACCCGCCAAGAACTTTGAGCTGACGGCAAAAATCGGCACCTACCACGCCAAAGCTTTGGACCAGATCGGATCGCTCTACTATAATCAGGAAAACTACGACGACTTCTATTACGGCAAGGGTTCTACCTATCCGGATGTGCAGGGCTCGATTGGGATCCTCTTTGAGCAGGCGAGCTCCAGAGGACACTTGCAGGAAAGCGCCAATGGCATGTTGAGCTTCCCTTTCACGATCAGAAACCAGTTTACGGCAAACCTCTCCTCCTTCCAGGCGGCGAAAGAAATGCGCGTGGAGCTCAACCAGTGGATGAAGGATTTTTACACTGAAATCAAAACCGAAACCACCGCAGATGTCAATAAAGCCTACATCTTCGGAGACAAAGAGGACGATGCCAAAAGCTTCCACCTAGCGGACCTTATCCTTCAGCACGACATTGAGGTGTTTTCATTGAACGAGGATATCACGGTCAATGGCAAGCAGTTCAAAAAAGAATCCTCCTACATCGTACCCGTCGATCAGCCCCAATATCGCTTGATCAAGGCCATGTTTGAGACTAGGACTACCTTTCAGGACAGCCTATTCTACGACATTTCCGCTTGGACCTATCCCATGGCTTTCCACTTGGACTTCATGGCCCTCAACAGCAAAATCCTCAACTTGGCAAGCGTCTCCAAGGTCAATCGCGAAAATTTTGCCCTGGCTCCAGGCAAGGTGGTAGGAGAGGCTGGCGCCTATCAATATGCTTTGGAATGGTCCGACTACTATTCTCCGAAAGCCACCTATCAACTGATGAAAGCGGGCTTTCTCGTTCGCGTAGCCAATGCGGAGTTTACTACGCCCGAGGGGAAGACTTTCAAAAGAGGTACGATCTTGATCGACAAGGGAGAATCCGGACTGGACAACGCCGCATTTTTTGCGAAGCTCCAAGAAATAGCCTCATCGGCCCATGTGGATATCCATGCGATCAGCACAGGCTATACTACCGGAGCAAATATGGGCTCAACCTTTATGGTCCCATTGAAAACTCCCCAAATTGCCCTGCTCGTAGACGGAGGAGTGGATAGTGGGGAGGCAGGAGAAATCTGGCACTTACTGGACCAGCGCATGAAAATGCCCGTGACCCTGTTGCCGGTCGGCTCTGTCAACATGGCAAATCTGGATCGCTACAACGTCATCCTGATGGCGGATGGCAATTATGGATCACTTGGAAAATCCGGTGCAGAAAAAATCAAAGACTGGACTTCCAAAGGCGGCACGCTGGTGGCCAAAGGCGGTGCAATCCGCTGGCTGGCGCAAAATGAAATCGGAAACTTCTCTTTCCGATCTGTTGACAATGCTGAAAAAGGTGTGCAAAAAAGCTATGCAAACTACGAAAACGCCACGGGTGCAAAAGGTACCTTCGGCGCGATCTTCAAAGCCAATCTGGATACCACCCATCCTATCGGCTATGGCTACGCCGAAAAAGAAATCTATACATTCCGCAACGACAATTTCTTCATGGAAGTATCTCCAAATCCCTATGCCAACCCCGTCGTCTATACCGCCGATCCATTGGCCTCGGGCTACCTCCATCCGAGCAACCTGCCGGGCATACAAAATGGGAGCGTGATCCGTGTCTCCGGGGTAGGCCGTGGAAGAATCATCGGCTTTGCCGACAATCCCAACTTCCGGGCATTCTGGTTTGGCACCAACAAGCTTTTTATGAATTCCATATTCTTTGGCCAGGTCATCGACGGAGGCACCACCAGATAGCAACTTGAGATCCCGATTTTCCATCGGGATTTCTTTTTTTCCGCTCAAAGAATTTTACAACCCATTTGCCGACAATTTCAGTTTAATCGCTCATGAAGAAATCACTACTCCAAATTTTCCTTGTCGTTTTTGCCTTTGGCTTAACTTTGGCCAACTCGGTCGCTCAGGAAATGAGCTTTGAAAACTACAATCCACCCTCCTCGCTCAAAGTCCCCGAGCATCCCGTGACCCGCGCCAAGTTTCCCTTCATCGATATCCACAGCCATCAAGGCGGGGTCAACGAGGAAAAAATCGACCGGCTAACTTCCGAGATGGACGAAATCAACATGGCAATCATGATCAACCTGAGCGGCAGGGGATTTGGTCAGGGCAACAGCAATGCCCAGCAGGAGTACATCAAGGGTATGATGAATGAATTCAAAACCCATGCGCCGGGCAGATTTATGGTGTTCACCAATTTGAATTTTAATGGCTTTGGAACTCCGGAATGGACGGCTTTGGCAGTGAAAGAACTGGAGGAAGATGTGCAAGCCGGAGCAGTGGGATTGAAGATTTACAAAAGCCTCGGTTTGAATTCCAAGGATAACAGCGGGAAGCGAATTCCTGTAGATCATCCGGATTTGGATCACGTGTGGAAAAAAGCAGGCGAACTGGGAATTCCCGTCTTGATCCATTCCGCGGATCCTGCTCAGTTCTGGCAGCCCATGGATTCCACCAACGAGCGATGGCTAGAACTCAAGCTCAACCCGAACCGAAAAAGGTCCGACACCGATCCGGCTCCTTTTGCCCAAATCATCGCCGAGCAGCACAATGTCTTTGCGAAGCATCCCAAAACCACATTTATCAATGCCCACATGGGCTGGATGGCAAACGACCTGGACGCGGCCGGAGCGCACTTGGACAAATACCCCAATGTGAACTATGAAATCGGTGCCATCATTGCCGAACTTGGCCGCCAGCCCCGACGTGCGAAGGAGTTTTTCCTCAAGTATCAGGATCGGATTCTTTTCGGAAAAGACGCCTACAACAAGGAGGAGTTTTACACCTATTTCCGCGTGCTGGAGACTGAGGATGAATATTTTCCCTACTACAAAAAATACCATGCCTACTGGAAAATGTACGGCTTGGGACTTCCGGACGAGGTTCTAAAAAAAGTGTATTACAAAAATGCGCTGCGCATCGTGCCGGGACTGGATAAGACGCTGTTTCCGGAGTAAAATAGGATTGAGTTTTCCTGCTTAAACATGGCCTCATCGGAGTAGATGAGGCCATGTTTGTTTTCAAAATCATCAGGAAGCTGATAACTTCATCCAAGAAGGTCGTTCTATACTCCTGTGGATACACATCGTGCAATTTTCCGAAGACGGATGTCGAAACTAAAAAAAGCAAGAAATCTAATCCTGCTTTTGGTAGCCTTGCTGGGGATCACGATTCTTCAGGACTATCTCCAGTCCAGCTATCAGGACTATGCGTTCTACCTTTCAGAATCGCTGCTTTTCAATCTGTTTTGGCCACTGATCATTCCGGTCACGTTGATTCTGAGAGCCGCTTTCAAACGCTCAAAAATCTACTCCAAATGGGCCAAACGAGCGCTTTTCGTACTCGCGGCTTCGACCCTTCACCTTTTGATTTTTGCTTTTCTGGTGTTTGCAGTCTCCGGATTATTCTATGATCATACCTTTGGATTTTTTGACAATCTCGCCTATTCCATTTCCAATGATTTATATAAATATCTGCTGATCTACACCGCAATTTCCCTGATACCAAATCAAGCTTCGAAAGCTCAAAAAGTGACCGAACGCCTTGATTTTTTGCTTTTCCAGTCTGGAAAAAAGACGGAGAAAGTTTCCGCCGAATCCTTTCTTTACCTGAGCACAGCCACACCCTACGTGGAGTTTTTTACTGCGGAAAAAAAATACCTGCAACAGGGATCCCTTAAATCATTTTCGGAAAAACTGGATCCTGCCACTTTTGTACGAATCCATAAAACCACCCTGGTAAATGTCCGCAAGGTAGATTCGCTTCATTCCCGAGGCAATGGAGACTACGATTTGCTACTTTCCAATGGACAGCAGCTTCGGCTGAGCAGAAATTACGCGACCGACTTTCGAAGCAGATTTGAGCAAGCTCCCACAGCTTGATATAGAATCTACACAGGTCAGGCTATTCGATTTTCCAGCGTCCAATTCTTTCCTTCCCTTTGTGGGAAAAAGAAAGCGATGAACCGAAACCTGATCCAATACCTAATCTTCTGTTCTATTTTTCTGAGCATCAACTGCTCCGGCCAGTCCCGTAAGTCTATCGGCGGTGGCTGTGAGGGCTGCGAAGCCATCTTTGAGTTTGGGGAAAAAACCTTAGCTCCGGTTGACACGCTTCCAGGATTTGAAATCAACGAACCCAAGCTAAAACTTACCGGTACGGTCTTTCAAAAAGATGGCAAAACCCCAGCAAGCGATGTAATCCTCTACGTGTACCATACCGACCGAACTGGAATCTATCCCAAGAAAGGAACTGAAACCGGCTGGGCAAAACGTCATGGATACCTGCGGGGTTGGATCAAAACAGATGAAACCGGGCGCTATACTTTTTACACCTTCCGCCCAGCGGCCTATCCCGACCGATCCGAAGCGGAACACATCCATCTGACGGTAAAAGAGCCTGACAAGAACGAATATTATCTGGATGATTATTTGTTTGAGGATGACCCGATTTTGACCGCTCAAAAACGGAAAATTCTCAGCAATCGGGGAGGATCAGGGATCGGAAATCCACAACTGGAAAACGGAATCCATACTATTCACAGGGACATCATTCTGGGCTTAAATATTCCGGATTATGAGTAAAATCGGATTGCTGGCCTTGCTTTTAATAGGTTCCAGCTGTGTGGATAAGTCAAATTCTGAAATCCAACTGGCGTCGATCCAAGAGCATCAAAGTATTCCGGAAGTGCTGGAGGCAGATACGCTTAAACTTGATCTGAGCCGATCCAAACTTTATTGGAAAGGAACCAAAATGCGTGGAAACGGAAGTCACGAAGGAGAAGTCAGCATCAGCCAAGGGTATTTGTTGAGGGAACAAAACGGACTGTCCGGGGGAAAATTTGAAATCGACATGAAGTCCATTTCCATCACTGATATCCCTGAAACCGATCCGATTCCGATCAAAAACCTAACAGAACACCTGATGGATTCGGACTTCTTTGATGTGGATAACTTTCCTTTTTCAGCTTTTGAAATCACTAAAATCACGACTCATTCCCCTGAAAACCTGGAAGTTTCCGGAAATCTGACCATTCGGGGATTTACCAAAAACATCACTTTTACCGCCGATCAAAAACAGAATTCCATCACTGCTCGATTTCTTATCGATCGGTTTGATTGGAATATTGCTTACGAGGGATCTTGGGCAGACCGGACTTTGGTGGATCGGGAGATCGGATTCCGGGTTGAGCTAGTGTTGGAAGCCAAGAGGGAAGTTGAGGATATGTAAAGCAGCTTTACATAGCATTGATGCTTTGTAAAGAAAATGGGGAAATCTTTACATAAGGTGCTAGATATGTAAAGCAAATGCTTGTTTTCTTTACATATGGACTTACCTTTGTAAAGAAATTCGACTTTTCTTTACAAATCATGGCTTGGAAACTTATCCCTTTACCCTATGCAGAGGATTTGGAAACCAAATCCATACTTAAGCAGTTGCCTGCGGCCCATGCGGCTTTGGCGGAACTGAAGGGAATCGTCCAATCTATCCCCAATCAAATCATTCTGCTCAATACCCTGGGAATTCAGGAAGCGAAGGACAGCTCCTCCGTCGAAAACATCATCACCACACATGACGACCTATACAAGGCGAATCTGGATTTTGAGGTGAACCTATCTCCGGATGTCAAGGAAGTTCAAAACTATGTGGCCGCGATGAAGCGGGGCTTTGAGTTGGTACAGACACAGGGACTCCTGACCAATCAAACGATCTTGAAGATTCAGGAAACCTTGGAAGGGAACAACGCCGGTTTCAGAAAACTTCCGGGAACGGCTCTGAAAAATGCCCAAACCGGAGAAACCGTCTACCTTCCTCCGCAGGATCCGAATGAGATCCTAAGCCTGATGGCCAACTTGGAGCAGTTCATCAACCGACCCGAGCTCAGCGATTACGATCCGCTGGTGAAGATGGCGCTGATCCACTTCCAGTTTGAGAGCATCCACCCCTTCTACGACGGCAACGGCCGGACGGGACGGATTCTCAACATCCTCTTCCTCATCCAGCACGGGCTGCTAAAGCTGCCCATCCTGTACCTGAGCAGCCACATCATCCAAAACAAGGCGGATTACTATCGTTTGCTGCAAGGGGTGAGGGAAAATGGGGATTGGGAAAGCTGGATCTCCTACATGATCCGAGGCGTGGAGAATACCGCTCGAGAGACCATCGCCCTGATCGAAAGTCTGAAGGTCTTGCTGGCAGACATGAAAAATCTGCTGCGGGACAACTACAGGTTTTACTCCCAAGAGCTGCTGAACAACCTCTTCAAGCATCCCTACACCAAGATCGAGTTTGTGGTGCGGGATCTGGGCGTGTCACGCATCACCGCCGCCAACTATCTGAACAAGCTGGCGGAGGACGGCGTGCTGCGCAAGGAAAAGCTCGGTACAGGCAATTACTATGTGAACGAGCGGCTTTTTTCCCTACTTTCCCAAAAAGGCTAGCGCATGAAAAGACCCGAAACCTTCCGACGACGAAACCGCACCAAGGCCGCGATGAAATACCTCGCGGTCTTACTTGGGATCTTATTGGTCGCTGGATTTCAGGATAGGATCTATGAAGAGTCGGTTGCCTTTCCGGTTTTGGAGCAGGAGAGGGTCCTCTTCAGCGTATCTTTTCTGCTGATCTTTCCCATCACTTGGGCCAGCCATTTTGCCTTTGCCAAAATCCCATTGCTCAGTGCCATCCGACGCTTGTTCTGGAAGCGGGTCGCTTTCCTGCTCCTGTCCGCCTGTATGCAGCTTTTGCTGTTTTCACTGATCCTCTCCTTGGCATTTGGGGAAAATACCGGTTTTATCCCAGCCCTACGGTACCTTGCCTCGGAGCTCCTGTACCAGTATCTTTTGGTCTATTCGGTAGTAGCCTGGGTGCTGGTAAAAAAGGAAAAAGGCAGACTTTGGCTCCCAAATAACGACAAGCCATGAACGTTTTCATCCATAAAAACAGGACACTTTGGGAAAGTTTTCACCTGATGGGGATGATCCTGATCGCCGTCTCCGTAGCGCTCCTGCTTTTCTACTGGTTCTCGGATTTCCCTACCGACCAAGATACTCTGGCGACTTTGGTAGGGGCGTTGCTGCTCCTTGGGCTTATCGCCGTTTCCTCCTATTCGGGGACTGTTCTTGATTTCGAACATCACCGCTACAAGTCCTTTCAAAGCCTCCTCTGGATCAAGCTCGGCTCATGGAAAACCCTGCCGGAAATCGACCACGCCGAGATGATCATCCACACATTTCGCAGCGAAAACTTCCGCAACGGAATTACCCCCACGCTTTCGGGTGAGACTACGGTTTACAAATGTGTGCTGCTTTCAGGCGGGACAAAATTCCTTGCTTTTGACTTTGCGAAAGAGAAAGATGCCATCCGCGCGCTGCTGGAGATAAAGCAGAGGTTGGGGCTATAAAAAATGCCGCTCCATACGAAGCGGCATTTTCAAAATCAAACCCTTAGAATTTCAAACTCAACCCCAGCAGGAAGTTGGTTCCGGCTTGTGGGTAGTAGAAGTTTTCGGTAACCAGATCTTTTCCGGAAGCGCCCTCGCCCGGCACGAAGTAGCTGAAGGTGTAGCCATTGGGCTCGTACATCTGGTTGAAGACATTGTTCACCATTAGGTTGATCTCCAAACCTTTGAAGAATCGCGGCTGCGCGGCGTAGCTGATGCGGAAGTCGCTGGTGAAGAAGGCATCCAGCGCACGTCCGTCGTTTGCGGTATTGTCCAGATACTGCTTGCCCACATACTTGTTGAGCAGGTTGAGCGAAAGGCTTTTCGCCGGCCTCCACTCGATGATCGCCGAGCCCACGACATTGGGGGAAAAGGCGATGTCCGTATCCGTGTAGGTAAAGGCCTCCTGCTGGAATTCCTCCCCGCTGTAGTCATCCACATACTCGGTGAACTCCTTGATCTTGTTTTGGCTCAGGGCGATGTTGCCACCGAGCGTCCAGGCTTTGCTCAGCTGAAAAGCTGCGTCCAGCTCGATTCCCGCCCGGTAGGAGGAGGCCACGTTTTCCCGGATATAGGCTCCCACATCGTTGATCTGCCCCGTGAGGATCAGTTGGTCTTTGTAGTCCATGTAGTAGAAGTTGGCATTGTAGCTCAGGCGACCGGCGCGTGCACGGAGACCGGCTTCGATGTTGTTCAGGCGCTCGGGACGAGGCACTTCGGTGATCGGGTTGTCCGTGAAGTCCGAGCGGGTCGGTTCGCGGTTGGCTACGGCATAGCTCGCATACCAGGTATTGCCGCCCGATTCGTAGGAAAACCCAAACTTGGGATTGAAAAAGGTGTAGCTCTCCTGGCCATCCACGATGCGCTGGTCGTCATTCACCCCGGCAAAAGAGTAGTCGATGCCACGCACCTGCAGGTCGCCAAAGAGATTCAGGCCTGGCTTCACCTCGTAGGTGGCCTTGGCGTAGATATTCCGGTCGTCTTTGACGGCATTGTTGTCATAGTAGCGGTCGCGGATCTCGGTGTCGCCGGCGATCCTCGCCCAGATGATTTCCCCAAAGTGATCCCCATCGTACCGGTTGGCACCTCCGCCGAGCACCAGATCGAGCTGCCCATTGTCAGAGAGATAGTTCACCGAGCCGACGAATCCAAAGAAGTCATTGTCCAGCCATCGCCTACGGATAATGTCGGTACTCTCTATCGTTTCCTCTCCAATAGTCACAGGAGGCAAACCATAGCTGGCAAAGTCATCATCTTCGCGGTATTGCTCGTAGTATCCGCGTCCATAAGTGTAGTGAAGGGCCAGATTGGTCTTCCAGTTCCTTCCAACTTCACCGGTGTAGATCAGTTGATAGTGGTCCTGCTGATAGTTGTCCGTCTCGTTGTCGTAGGTGTAGTAGTTCCAAGTACGGTCGTCTTCGAGTTTCGATTCCGGAAGTCCCCACCAGCTCTGGTAGGTTTGCTCTTTTCCTGAAAATGCGATCAGTTTGACGACATTCTTTTCCCCATAATATCCACCGGAAACAAACCAGCTGCTCAGATCCGAAAATGCTCTGTCAACATACCCGTCGGAGGTGATTTTCGAAAGGCGGGCATCCACCGCAAATCGATCATTGAGCAGACCGGTTCCAGCTTTCACCGTATGTCTCCAGGTGTTAAATGAGCCAAAGCTGTTGTCAATCTGGGCATAGGGATCATCCTGCCGCGTGTCCGTCTGGAAGTTGAGGCTGGCACCGAAGGTTGCCGCACCGTTGGTCGATGTACCAACTCCACGCTGGATCTGGACGTTATCCACCGAGGAGGCAAAGTCCGGCATGTTCACCCAGAATACCCCGTGCGACTCTGCGTCATTCATCGGTATGCCGTTTACCGTCGCATTGATGCGGGTTTGGTCCGATCCCCGAATCCGCAAACCGGTATAGCCAACTCCTGCTCCAGCATCCGAATAGCTTACCACAGATGGCGTGTATTGGAGGAGAATGGGGATATCTTGTCCCAAATTTCGTTTGGCGATTTCGGACTTATCCACATTGGTGAAAGTCGTGGGCGTATGTGACGATGCTCTAGTGGCCGAGACGACAAACTCCTCGGAGAGGAAATCCCTGGCAACCATTCTGAAAACCAAATCACCACTGTAGGGCAGGGAAATGGTTTTGTTGACGCTTTCAAAACCGAGATAAGATACGGCAAGCTCGACTGTGCCAGCCGGTAATTTATGAAAGGAAAATTGCCCACTGGCATCCGTGACAGTTCCTTTTCCTATTTTGGTAGTCCAAACGGATGCTCCCACCAGAGCCTCTCCCGTAGCGGAATCGATGACTTTCCCACTCAGGCTCTGCTGTGCCCAAGCGGAAATGGTAGCGAGGCAAAGAGCCAGGCCAAACATTAACTTTTTCATGTGTGCGTAACCCTCTCGGGTCATTGAGTGAAACATGGGAAAACCCAGGGGAGGTTTTCTGTGACAGTTTACCCGTTTTGCAAAACGAAAATTCGGAGATAGCCCAAAGGGTACCACTTCAGGCAGATTACTGTTCAGTCTCGTTTTACTTTCTCATTTCCCTTCGCCGGCATTACCCGGATCAGGTCTTATGGGTATGATCTCAGCCCGTTTTGTTAAGGCACCCCTTATGATCTTACACAAAGGTAGGAGGGAAAAATTTGTATCAAATTATTCCACGCAAATTTAATAAGCCCCTATTGGCCTTATTCCCGGCCTATTCAGTAGGATAATTGGGAGAACTGGGATGTTCTTGAGCGTGTCGATGAATTTTTGACTTTCTTGTTTTCGTCGGCATCTCTTCCTAGTCCTGCAGGAATATTTCCATAAATTCACCAAGGCAAAAAACCCTTTAAACCTATGAAACTCTACAAACTCACGGCGGCTACACTTCTTGAATCGGACAATGGTATTTTTTTGGGCCCCGAACTCGACTGGGATCAACTCTTAGGCCGAGAGCACTTACCGCAATTGCTAAGGTCCGAATCTTCGCACTGGGAAAAAATCGACGCCGAAAAAGCTGAAGAGCTAAAGGCCGAGGGACTCCTGTCCCCCATGGGCAACCAAGAAATCTGGGCGGCGGGAGTGACCTACTACCGCAGCCGAACCGCTCGGATGGAAGAATCCCAGGATGCCGGTGGAGCGGATTTTTACGACAAAGTCTACGGAGCCGACCGACCAGAGCTATTCTTCAAAGCCACGGCAAGCCGCGTCTCCAACCCCGGGGAAACAGTTAACATCCGTAAGGATTCTACCTGGGATGTGCCTGAGCCAGAGTTAACCCTGCTGATCTGCCCTTCGGGAAAAGTACAGGGGTTCACCGTCGGCAATGACATGAGCAGCCGCAGCATAGAGGGGGAAAATCCGCTCTATCTGCCCCAAGCCAAAGTCTATCAAGGCTGCGCGGCTATCGGTCCCTGCATTTTGGTACAGGAAGAGCCGCTCTCGGACGACACCAAAATCATCTTGGAAATTATCAGAAACGGCAAAAGCGAAGCAGGAGGTGAGACGACTCTCGCTCAGATGAAGCGCAAACCCCAAGAGTTGGCCGATTGGCTTTTCCGCGCCAACACCTTTCCCATCGGCTGCTTTATGATGACGGGTACAGGCATTGTGCCAGACAATTTCACCTTGGCCAAAGGCGATATCGTCAGAATCACCATCGAGGGTATCGGCACGCTGGAAAACAAAGTAGGCTTGATTTAGCTTCAAGATGGCTTTTGATCCCTATCAGTCTGATCGAATCTCCCGGACCCTAAAACATAAAGGAGTCTCCTTTTCCTTCAAAAAAATGATG
>CAZTJM010000096.1:0-17444 GCA_964613865.1 uncultured Limnohabitans sp.
CTGCCGGTGACGTTGGGTCGAAAGAGCGCCCGCTCCGGCTTCTCGATTCGTGCGTCCTCAGGTCCACGCCGTAGCAAAGCTTGTCCTGATGGGGTGGTGTCTTGGACATGCCGTCTAGGCTGACAGGAGTAAAGGTAAAGTCACCAAACTTAGTATCGGGATAGCCATAAACTTGGAAGGGAAAATAAGTGCCTCGACCGAGCGAGACCACCGTACCTTCAAAGAGGCAGGTGCTAGGGTATAGCTTGATCGCCAAGTCGCTGGGTAAGTTGGGCGAAGGTTTAATAGGAAGATTGTAGACAGTGGTGTGTGTCCAGCCTTTTACCGGAATCACGGTGAGGTCGGCGAGTAGGCCTCCCTTGAGCCATTTCTCGCCATTGATCATCTGGGCCAGTTCGCCCACGGTCAATCCATGGACAATGGGAATGTTGTGCATCCCCACAAAGGACTCGAAGCCGGGCTTTAGCATGGGACCATCGATGTAGCCTCCATTGGGATTTGGACGGTCAAAGATGATCACCTTTTTTCCCTGCTCCGCACAGGCCTCCATCACGTAGTGCATGGTGCTGATGTAGGTGAAAAAACGCGTTCCCACGTCCTGCAAGTCGAAGATCACCACATCCAAATCAGCAATCTGGGCTGCACTGGGTTTCTTGTTGTTCCCATACAATGAAACTATCGGCAGCCCGGTCTTTTGATCGACGCTGTTGTCCACCTTTTCACCCGCATCCGCCGTGCCGCGAAAGCCATGTTCGGGTACGAAGACTTTTTTCACCGCAATGCCTTTCTCCAAAAGGAAGTCCACCGCATGTTTGTTGGCTGACTGGGGAAGGATGCTGGTTTGGTTTCCGACGAAGCCGACCTTTTTTCCTTCGAGCAATGGAAGATACAACTCGGGTTGCTCGGCACCAGTCAGGATAGTCTGCTGGGAAAAAGCCAACGGAACGTAGCAGAGGGTAAGTGAAAACGCCAAAAAGTAAATCAGGAATGAATTTTTCGTTTGCTTCATGCTATTTTGCGAGGATTTCCAGACAAATTAATAGAAGCCCTTGAACCTTTCCTATTTCATTGCCAAAAGAATCAGTTTCAAGCAGGCCGGAGGTTTTTCGGGTACCATACACCGCATAGCGGTCTGGAGTCTTGCCATTGGTCTGGGTGTTTCCATCCTCGCGTTTATGGTTTTGGGAGGCTTCCAAAACACCGTTTCCGAGCGGGTCTTTGGCTTTACGGGACACTATCAGGTTCATCGTTTTCAGATGAGCAATGCCTTTGAGGAGGCGCCTTTTTCGTTGCATTCCGAGTTTGTACAAAACTCCAAGCAACTTGACTTTCTCGTCAAAACACAGTCTTTTGCCCACAAGGCAGCCTTGCTCAAGGGTGACGAGGAGGTAGAGGGCATACTCATGAAGGGAGTGGGGAAAGACTTTGACACCTTGGCTTTCTCGAAATACCTTGTCGAAGGCCGTATGCTTCACCTTCCGGACTCCGGAGTGAGCAATGAGGTTTTGTTGAGCCGAATGATCGCCAATAAATTATTGCTAAATGTCGGTGATAAAGTCACCATGTACTTTGTGCAAAATCCGCCGAGATTCAGAAGGGTAGAGGTAGTGGGGATCTTCGAAACTTACCTGGAGAATTTTGACGAAAAAATCGTCGTCGGCGAGCTGCAGACCATCCGCAATCTCAATGGCTGGACGGCAGATCAGGTGGGCGGCTTGGAGGTCTTTGTCGACGATCCCAAAAAGACAGAGGCCTATTTTCCAATGATCGAGGAAAAGATGGATTTGGATCTGAAGCTGGTGGACAGCCGCAGCAAGTTTCTAGAGATCTTTGATTGGTTGACTTTGCTGGACACCAACGTGGTCGTGTTTATCTCGCTGATCGGCTTTGTGGCGATCTTCAACATGGGTGCGATTCTTTTTATCCTGATCATGGAGCGCACGCAGATGATCGGTCTGCTAAAGGCGATGGGTGCGAGAAATGCGCAAATCCGCCGGATCTTCTTTTGGAACGGGATGAAAATCCTCGGACGGGGACTTATCCTAGGCAACCTGATTGGCATTGGGATAGGTTTTTTCCAAGACCAATTCAAGCTTATCCCTTTGGATGCCGCCAGCTACTACATGAGCTATGTGCCGATTCAGTGGAACTGGCCTATTTTTATTTGGCTCAATATCGGAATTGCAATTCTGACCTCGCTGGTGCTGTGGATACCGGTGCTGGTGATCTCCCGCGTTGATCCCATCAAATCTATCCGATTCGACTGAGCTTGTAGGGGGAAAAAATACTTTTGATTTTCATCCAGATCACACCCAAAACAGCTTCTTTGAAGATTTTCGGGCTCATTTTGGAGGTTCCTTTGGTACGATCGGTGAAGATGATCGGTACCTCGATGATCTTGAATCCCAGCTTCCAAGTGGTGAATTTCATTTCGATCTGGAAAGCGTAGCCGATGAACTTGATCTCATCCAGTTTGATTTCCTCGAGTACAGAGCGGTGGTAGCATTTGAATCCTGCTGTGGCATCCTTCACAGGTAGTCCCGTGATGAATTTTACGTAAACGCTGGCAAAATAGGACATGAGAACGCGGCCCATGGGCCAGTTGACCACGTTGACTCCGGTGATATAGCGGGAGCCGATAGCCAAGTCAAAGTTGCGGTCCTTCACGGCTTCAAAGAGTCGGATGAGGTCTTTGGGGTCATGCGAAAAGTCGCAGTCCATCTCGAAGATAAACTCGTAGTTGCGCTTCAGCGCCCATTTGAATCCCTCGATGTAAGCCGTGCCGAGGCCTAGCTTTCCTTTACGCTCCATCAGGTGAAGGCGCTCGGGATAAGTGAATTGCAGGTTTTTGACAATCGCACCGGTGCCGTCGGGGGAGCCGTCGTCTATGATCAGGAGCTCAAAGTCGCCGTCCAGACCCATCACTGACTGTACCATGTCGCTGATGTTTTCCAGCTCATTGTAGGTCGGTATGATGACGAGTTTGCGGTGGGTCATGGCGCTATTACAGGCCAAAAGTAAGCCTTTAGGTGGATTTTTGAAGAGTGGCCGCTGTGAAATTTGCTTAAAAGCTAGTTTTGTGAAAAAAACTTCCATGTCCCTACACATCGCCATCGTCAGCTATTTTTCAGTCGGAGCCTACGATACCGGAACAGTCAATGAAGACAAGCTGCTTTCCAGCATTTTGGGAGAACTGGGTATCTCCCATGAGATTGTCGTTTGGTCTGATCCCAACGTCGACTGGGCAAACTATAGTCATTTGTTGATCAAGTCTCCTTGGGACTATTTCGATTATTATGCGGAGTTTTTGCAATGGATAGAGAAAATCAGATCCATGGGCATCCCCGTACTGAACGATCTCGATACCATTCAGTGGAACTCCAGCAAGGAGTACTTGCTGGAGATCGAGGCCGCGGGCTTTCCGGTGGTTTCAGGTTTGATTATGGAGAAGGGCAGTAAGCCCGATTTGGAAAAAATCCGGGCGAAAATCGTGGGAGATACGATAGTCGTCAAACCCCTCGTCAGCGGCGGCGCAAAGAACACCCTGAAGATCCCGCTCGCAGAATGGGAAAAGCACCAAGAAAGGGTAGTTGAACTAGTGCAGGATGAGGATTTCCTTGCCCAGCCTTACATCCCCGAGGTGGCCGAAGTGGGAGAGTATTCCTTGCTTTTTTTCAACGGGAAATTTTCCCACGCCGTGCTGAAGACGCCGGCAAAGGCTGACTTCCGCGTGCAGCATTACTTTGGCGGTACGATCCAGGAAATCCACCCCAGCCAAACGATGTTGGACTCCGCACAAAAGCTGATGGATACCTTCGGAAAAGAGACCCTTTACGGCCGGGTGGATGGGGTGGAAATAGATGGAATCTTCCATCTCATGGAACTGGAACTGATCGAGCCTTACCTGTTTTTGGCCTTGTCCGAAAAGGCAACCCCAAACTACAGGGAGGCGCTGAGGGAGCGCTTATTGGGGTAGGAAATAGGAAGTTGGCCCTTTGACCAGTGCAGGGTGCGGAAAAATGGAATCAGTAGCTGAACTGTATGAATCTGTTCGCAAATGGTCGCCGAGCTTGCCAAAGTCGGTCGCTGAGCTTGCCGAAGCGTGAGTTTTGGTTTAGCTGAAGATTTCTGTTGACAAAGGTCTGATGGAAAGAATTTTCCTTGATTTTTGAGCCTTTTAGACAATTTGTCAAAAAACAGACTCACAATGAGCAGTCCCAAATTTTGATCCTGGATCGGGTATAAACGTCTTCTTTCACTGAAAATCCAAACATTTTTTTCCAAATTCGATTGAGTACCAAACACCTTTGAGTAATGAAAAGACTACTTTACCTCCTCTTTCTAGTTTCCTTTCTTTCTTTTGGGCAGGACCAAATCCCTGCCCAAAACGGTTCCATCACCATACAGCCCATCCTTCATGGAACCCTTGTTGTGTCCTATCAGGACCTCACCGTGTATGTCGACCCCTATGGAGGGGCAAAGGGTTTTGCTGGACAGCAAGCCGCAGACCTGGTGCTGATCACCGACATCCATGGAGATCATCACAATCAGGAAACCTTGGATGGATTGGATTTGAGGCAAGCGACGATCATCGCTCCACAAGCAGTTGCCGAGAAACTCCCAAAAGACAAATACAAGTCCATTGTCGTTTTGGCCAATGGATCTTCCACAGACTTCTCTGGGGCAAAAGTCAGTGCAATCCCGATGTATAACCTACCTGAAACTGCCGATAGCCGTCATCCCAAAGGGAGGGGAAATGGCTATGTGGTGGAGTTGGGAGGAAAGAAACTCTACTTTTCCGGAGATACTGAAGACATTCCTGAAATGCGGGCCCTGCAAGGAATCGATGTGGCCTTTGTCTGTATGAACCTGCCCTATACCATGGATGTAGATCAAGCGGCAAATGCTGTCGCCGAATTCAAGCCCAAGACGGTATATCCTTATCATTACCGAGGAACAGAAGGCCTGAACGATGTGGAAAAATTCAAAGAACTGGTAAATGCTGCGGCCCCAAGTGTAGAGGTAAGACTGAGAAACTGGTACCCGGAAAATTAAGGGACTATCCCTTCGACAAGCTCAGGGACCGTCCTTTCGACAGACTCTGAGAGCGTTCTTTCAGCTAGCTCAGGGCCGTACTTTCGACAAGCTCAGGGAACGTCTTTTCGACAAGTCCACGGGACATTCCTCTACAGATTTGGGCATTGTCCTTTCGACAGGTTTGGGCATCAAATCGCCTTTTTACAGACAATACTCCTCCAAGTGGCTTTCGGCGTAGTCGCTGCCTTTTTTTGCGGCTTCTTGGATCATTTGGCAGCCTTCGGGATTTCCCATGAGGGCAAGGCAGATACCTTTTCTTGCTAAGGCTTCGATATGATTGGGTTGATTTTTTAGTATAAAGTCAAAGTCTTCCAAGGCCCAGGGAAGATATCCAATCTTCAGTAAGGCAAATCCGCGGTTGTACCGGGCGGCGAGATTGTCAGGTTCTTTTTTCAGATAGGTGTTGAAGGATGCCGCGGCACCATAGACGTCGCCCCGGCTGGCGCGGGCCATCCCGGTGTAGTAGTAAATTGGCGCAAACTCCGGATCCATCTTTTCGGCCTGCTTGAGAAAGAGCTCCGCCCGCTCCCAGTTTTTCACCATCAGTTGGCTACGGCCGGTGAGGTAAATGATCTCAAAATCCTCCGGCTCCATACTGGCAGCCTTCAGGATATATAGTTCGGCATCCTGGTAAAACTCCTTTTCAAACAAAATCTTTCCAATAGCGGCATAAGCCTGGGCATAGGCAGGATCAATGTCAATGATGCGGTTATAGTCATCCAGCGCCTCATCCAGCTCACCAAGCTCCTCATGACAGCGGGCTCGGATATGTAGGGATTTGATTTCGTTGACATGGATAAACAAACGTCGGTTGATGGCTTGAATAGCCCTTTCGTATTTTCCATCTCGGTACATCTTTTCAATCTGGTCTGGGTTGGCTGAGCAGGAGAAAAGCAAAAGCGCACATGAGATGATCGTAGATATATTTAAAAGTCGTTTCATGACTAAATAAACAAAAATTGAATCGAAAAATAAAGGGGAATGGGGTAAAAAATTGCACTTCGACAAGCTCAGTGACCGCACTTCGACAGGCTCAGTGACCAGGGGGGTAAGCAAAAACACCTTTCGGATTTCAAATCGGAAAGGTGTTTCTATTTCAGGTCGCTTCAAAACGGCTTTCGACCGTAGGCCGTGGACTTTTGACAAAGCCCTACAACACTCCTTTGGTACTCGGAAGTTGGTTGATGTTGCGGGGATCGCGCATCACGGCCATCTTTATCGCCCGAGCGAGGCCTTTAAAGGTAGCTTCGATCTTGTGGTGCTCATTGTCGCCTTCCACTTTGATGTTCAGGTTGCATTTGGCCGTGTCTGAAAAGGACTTGAAGAAGTGGTAGAAAAGCTCCGTGGGCATGTCTCCAACTTTTTCGCGCTTGAACTCCGCATCCCAAACCAGCCAAGGTCGTCCGCCGAAGTCAATCGCAACCTGCGCCAAGGCATCGTCCATCGCCAGCAGGAAGCCGTAGCGGTAGATTCCTTTTTTGTCGCCCAAGGCTTTCAGATAGGCTTCGCCCAATGCCAAGGCCGTATCCTCGATCGTATGGTGCTCGTCGATGTGCAGGTCGCCTTTTACTTGGATCTCCAGATCTGTGCTTCCGTGCTTGCCCAGCTGCTCCAGCATGTGGTCAAAGAAATGCAGGCCAGTCGAGATCTTGCAATTGCCACTTCCGTCCAGATTAAGCTTGATGTGGATGTCCGTTTCCGAGGTGGTTCTTTTCACCTCCGCTGCCCGCGGCGGCATCTTCAGGAAGTTGTAGATCTCGTCCCAATCTTTGGTACAGAGCGCCGCTTCTGGATTGGGATCGCCGATGAAAATCGCTCTGGAACCCAGATTTTTAGCCAGCTGTACATCAGTATTCCGGTCTCCGATCACGAAGGAATTGGACAGATCGTAATCTTCGGAGAGGTACTGGGTGAGGAGTCCGGTCCTTGGCTTGCGGGTGGGCGCATTTTCATGCTCGAAGGTCTTGTCCACGTGGATGGCCTTGAAGAAGACGTTTTCCTGCTCCAGGGTTTTCAGCATTTTGTACTGCGCTGGCCAGAAGTCCTTTTCTGGGAAAGAATCTGTCCCCAGGCCGTCTTGGTTGGTGACCATCACGAGTTCATAGTCGGTTTCCTCGGCGATCTTGCGAAGGTTAGAGATGGCTTTGGGAAGAAATTCCAGCTTTTCCAGGCTGTCTACTTGGAAGTCTGTGGGCGGCTCCTTGATGATGGTGCCATCACGATCTATGAAGAGTACTCGTTTTTTCATGGTGTTGTTTAGGTCTCTGGACCAAAGAGCATGGTCCATGGTTGGTTATCGGTATTGTTTTGAGTTGCGACACAGTCCCCTGCAGTCAGTGGACGGTTGACTTTTCGAATATCTTTCTCAAGGCCTTCAAAAGCACTTCATTTTCTTCCCTTGTCCCTACTGTGATGCGTAGGCAATCCTCGCAAAGCAGCACCTTGGCGCGGTTGCGGACGATCACTTTCTCCACGATCAGGTCATCATATACTTGGGTGGCGTTTGGGATTTTTACCAAAAGAAAATTCGCGTGCGAAGGATGGATCTTTTGAACGAAGGGTAATTTTTCCAGCTCAGATTGCAGGAAATCCCGCTCCGCCAGAATCTCGCGGATCATCCGGTCCACCTTCGCTTTGTCAGTGATCGCTGCCAAGACGGTGTCTTGGGTAAGGCCGGAGATGTTGTAGGGCGGCTTGATCTTATTGAGGATGCGTATGATCCCCTCGCTGGCAAAAGCCATCCCGAGCCGCAGCGATGCCAATCCCCATGCCTTGGAGAAAGTCTGCATTACGAGCAGGTTAGGGAAATTGTCCAGCTCAGTCGCGAAGCTGGGCTCGTCGCTGAAATCGATATAGGCCTCGTCTACCACGACCAAGCCTTTGAAGTTTTTCAACAGGAAAAGCACATCATCTCGCTTGGCCTTGTTGGCCGAAGGGTTGTTGGGAGAGCAGATAAAAAGAACCTTGGAATGGTCATCGGCCGCTGCTAGGATCTTTTGGGGTTGAAGCTGAAAATCTTCCGTCAGTGCCACCTTACGGATTTCGACGTCGTTGATGTTTGCGCTGACCTCATACATGCCATAGGTTGGAGGCAAGAGGATCACGTTGTCCCGTCCCGGATTGCAAAAGGCACGGTAGAGCAGATCGATCGCTTCATCGGAGCCATTACCGAGGAAGATCTGAGTCGGACGAACTGCTTTGATCTTGGATATTTCCGCTTTTAGTGCGCTTTGGTATGGATCGGGATAGCGGTTGAAATCCTTTTCGGTAATCGATCCAAACGGGTTTTCGTTGGCATCCAAGAAGACTCCTTCGGATCCAGCGTATTCGTCACGCGCCGATGTATAGGGCTGCAGCTTTGCGATGTGCGGCCGCAAAAGTGAATTTAGGTCGAAGCTCATTTCTTTTTGCCTTTCAGTTGGTTGAGACGGATGGTGACTGCATTCTTGTGCGCATGCAGCAGTTCGTTTTCGGCCATTACTTCTACTATGGGACCCAGCGTTTTCAGACCTTCAGGACTGATCTTTTGGTATGTGATCTTTTTGACAAAAGAATCCAAAGACACGCCGCTGTAGTTGCGGGCGTAGCCATAGGTCGGTAGGGTATGGTTGGTGCCAGAAGCGTAGTCCCCGGCCGATTCGGGTGTGTAGTTTCCGATGAAGACGGATCCTGCGTTGAGAATTGCATCGACTACTTCTTCTTCATTCTCCACAGCGATGATCAGATGCTCTGGGGCATATTGGTTGATCAGGGCGATCGCACTTTCCTGCTCCTCCATCACCACGGCGGTGGAGTTGGACAAGGCCTTGTAGGCGATGTCTCTGCGGGGAAGCGCTTCGAGCTGTTCGTTGATTTCCTTCAATACTTTCTTCGCGAATTTCTCGGAAGGCGTGACCAGAACCACTTGAGAATCCACGCCGTGCTCGGCCTGTGACAGCAAGTCCGCGGCGACAAATGCGGGTTCGGCTGACTCATCGGCATAAACCAAAACCTCCGAAGGCCCTGCAGGCATGTCGATTGCGACGCCATATTTGGTGACCAGTTGCTTGGCGGCGGTGACATATTGGTTGCCTGGACCGAAGATCTTGTCAACTTGAGGTACAGTCTCCGTACCGAATGTAAGCGCTGCGATAGCCTGCGCTCCGCCGACCTTCACGATCTTGGTGATGCCAATCAGATCGGCCGTAAAGAGGATCGCAGGATGGATTTTTCCCTCCCGGTTTGGAGGCGTGCAGAGGACTATTTCCTTGCAGCCAGCCAACTGCGCCGGTATGCCCAACATAAGTACTGTGCTAAATAGTGGCGCTGTACCCCCTGGAATATACAAGCCGACGCGCTGAATAGGCATGCTTTTTCTTCGGCAGACCACACCCGGCATGACTTCCTCCACCAACTCAGGTGAGGCTTGGGCGGCGTGGAAGCGCTCGATATTTGACTTCGCTGTGGCAATGGCTGCCTTGAGCTCCTTGCTAACCGATTCCTTGGCGGCATTGATTTCCTGTGCTGAGACCAGCAAGCTATCCAAATGCACGTGGTCGTATTCTTGGGCGAATTTTTTAAGCGCCTTATCTCCGTTTTTTTTGACTTTCTTCAGGATAGGCTTGACGATCTTGTTGATCGCTTTGGTCTTGTGAACGGGTCGGGCCAGGTTTTTTTTACACTTTTCGGGCGTGGAATTGACCAAGAGTTGCATAGTATTTTGGGAAAAAACTTTCGATCTCGTTAAATAACCATTTTTTCGATGGGAACCACCAGAATGCCCTCGGCACCAGCGGCACGGAGTTCTTCGATGTTTTCCCAAAACTGATCTTCGCTGAGCACCGAATGGATGGAAGACCAGCCTTCCTGTGCAAGCGGTAAAATGGTGGGGCTTCTCATGCCGGGGATAAGTTCGATGATGCGCTGAATGGAGTCGTTGGGCGCATTCATCAGGACGTATTTGTTGCTTTTGCCGGTTTGGACTGCATTGATTCGGAACAGAAGTTTATCCAGGATAGCTTTCTTCCAGTCCGCCAGATTCTTATTTCCGATGAGAACCGCCTCGGACTTGAAGACTTCCTCCACCTCTTTGAGACCATTCATCATCAGGGTAGATCCAGAGCTGACGATGTCGAAAATCCCTTCGGCCAAGCCAATGCTGGGAGCAATCTCAACGGATCCGCTGATTTCGTGGATTTCGGCTTGGATTTTTTTGTCCTTCAGATAGTCGCCGAGGATTTTGGGGTAGGAGGTGGCGATGTTTTTTCCTTCGAAATAGCGGATTCCGGGATACTCTTCTCCCTTGGGAATCGCGAGGGAAAGGCGGCATTTGGAGAAGCCGAGCTTCTTCAGGGTGTCCACGTCCTTGTCTTTTTCGACCAGTTCGTTTTGGCCGACTATGCCTAGGTCAGCCACCCCGTCAGCTACGTATCCCGGGATATCATCATCC
This sequence comes from uncultured Limnohabitans sp., assembly GCA_964613865.1. Taxonomy (GTDB): domain Bacteria; phylum Bacteroidota; class Bacteroidia; order Cytophagales; family Cyclobacteriaceae; genus Algoriphagus. The sequence goes on from CAZTJM010000096.1 coordinate 10,526, forward strand.
CTGAGGAAGAGGAATTCGGCGGGGAAATTGGTGGAGGTGGACTTGAGTTTGCCCGTGCCGTTGTAAAATTTGATGCCACACTCTTTGATGAGGCTGAGTGAGTCATCGGAAAGTCTGCCGCTTTTCTGCACGGCGATACGGATAATCTGTTCCATGGGGACAAGTTACGCTAGGAAAGTTTTTGGTTTCAGTAAAATTTTGGTGGATCGCCGAATCCCTGTCATCAGCATCACCGGTTGGGTGTATAAAAGTCTTCCTCAGGAGGAATGATGGAAGTGATGCAGCAGATAGGCGTGCTGTGCATTTGCTAAAAATCCAATATTTCTATTGTTGTTTTCCATTTCGGATGGCAAAGTTAGCCGAGGATTGAAAAGAAGCAAATTCTGAGGGGAAATTGTTGCCGCGGGATGTCCGATGTCGGTTGTCCGATGTCTGGGATTGGAGCTATTAAATTGGGTTGGGGAGTGTCGAAGTGAAAAGGTTTCTCACCTGACAGGTGGCATTTTCACATATAACAGAGAGAAGACTGGAAGCAGGAGGTGGGAAGTTAAGAAGTCGGGAGGTCGGAAGTTAGGAAAGTTGGGAGAATTGGCCAAACACATTCCCTACGTCGCAAATCGTAGCCGTCCTAACCTGGCTACTTGCTACTTAACGCTAATTCGTCACCTGCAACTGATAATGTCGGATGGGTTTTTCGCCCATCAGGTGCTCGATGAAGTAGTCCCAGCGCTTTTTGGTGAAATAGTCGCCGGGAGGCCGGCCAAAACTGTGGTTACGGCTCGGCCAGATGAAGAGGTCAAAGTCTTTTCCGGCTTTGATGAGGTTTTCCGCTAATTTGAAGGTGGCAGAAGGATTGACATTTTCGTCAATGCCGCCGTGTGCCAAAAGCAGGTGTCCTTTTAGGTTGGCCGCATTGGTGATGTTGGACTGCTCATGGTAATAGTCGCCGACTGGATAGCCCATGTACAACTCAGGCCACCAGGCTTTTTCCATCCGGAAATCGTGGTCGCCGGCGGAAGCTACGCCGACTTTGTAGAAATCCGGATGCAGAAGCATGGCGCGGCCGGCATCATATCCCCCAGCCGAATGTCCAAAGATCCCAACCCGGTTGATATCCAGAAATTTTTCCTTTTCGGCCAACTGCGTGATCGCAAGGACATGGTCGGTGGTACCATCTCCCAGGTTGTTGTAGGAAACATCGGCAAAAGCCTTTGATCGGCCAGCACCCCCAAGCCCGTCTACCGTCATCACCACGAAGCCCAGCTCAGCCGTTGCTTGTTGATGGCCGAGGATGGCAGCTTTGAAGGTTTTTGGCACAGTCGAGGTATGGGGACCAGTGTAGGTGTAGTCGATGATCGGATACTTCCTTTTCTGATCAAAAGTCGTTGGGAGGAAGTAGACGCCCTGGATTTCCGTCTTCCTGTCTTTTGCCGTTGCGGTGAATGGAACTGGAAAGCGATAGCCCCGGGCGGTAAGATTGGAAATGTCCGCTTCGGAAATCTTGTGAAGATGTTTTCCGGTTTTTAGGTCAATCAGAATGGATTGGGTAGGCTGGTTGACAGTCGAGTAGTTGTCCACAGCAAATTTGCCATCCGGTGAGATGTAGACGTCGTGGTAGGCGTTTTCCGGAGTCAGCAATTGCAAATTTGACCCGTCGAGATTTACCCGATAGAGATGGTTGAAGTAGGGATTTTCGCCCGATTCTTTCCCCGAGGCTTCAAAATAGATGATGCCGTTTTCCTCATCCCAAAAAGTCAAACGGTTGACTACAAATTCTCCATTGGTGATCGGGTGAAGCTGATTTCCAGTATTCCAGTCGTGGAGGTAGAGCTGGTTCCAGCCGGATTTTTCCGAACTAATGATAAACTGCTCGTTTTCGAGCCTTCGGAAAGCGTTCTCCCGGTTGATGTGCGTGGGGGAGGATTCGGAGTAGATCTTTCTGGTCTCCATAGTTTCGGCATCTAACTCCAAAAACTGGAACTCCTTGAAGCCTCTGGGGAAATAAAAGCCGCTCAGCGATTTGCTGTCGTTAGCCCATCGAAGGTTGATGCCGATGAAATGCGGTGATGAAAGCTGGGGGAGTTTCTTTTCCGTCTTTTTCTCCAAGTCAAAGATCACCGGAATGTACATCACGACGGTGCTGTCTCCTGGGGAGCCACGGTAGTAGGACAGGAGTTCGGGACGAAACTTTTCGTCTTTGCTGAAGTCCAGCAGATACATCTTTTCGGCGATTCTCAGGTCGACGATCTGGGTATAGATTTTTTTGGAATCCGGGGACCAGTTCACCGTAAAGTGAGGTGGCCTTTCTCCGTTTTCCCCGCTCATCAAATCACTCCAGCCATAGTAGGAGGCATATTCGAAATCCTTTCTGCCATCAAAGCTGACTTGGGTTTCTTCGCCGGTCGCCAGGTTTTTAACGTAGAGGTTGTAGCCTTTGCTGTAGGCTTTCCATTTTTTGTCCGGCGAAAAAGCTTCCATTTCATTCCGCTCGGACATGGGAATGGATTCGACAGAATCGTTTTCCGTGTTCCAAATCCAGTTGTGGCTTCTCCAGACAAAGGTGACCTTATTGCCGTTCGTCATGGATACCCGCTCGATGGGCAGGTCTCGATGATCTAAGTTTTCGCCGGTTTTGTCGCTCAGCAGTTTGGCCAGTTTTTCGTGATCAAAGGCCAGATTCGTTTCCAGTTTTTGAGTATCGGTCTTAAAAAACCTCTTTCCCTCGGCCGTGTAGGTTGAGTGTAAGAAAGCCCTGCTGCCCTCAGTCCAAGAGGGGATGACTTCCAGGTGGTAGACTTCCTTTTGGATAGCGTTGAGAAGGAAATATTCCGCCCGGTGGTACGTGTCCTCAGTGATCTGGGCCCGCAGTTTTGAGGGCAAAAACAAAGTCGCAATCAAGAGCAGGGAAATACTGGAAAGGAAATATTTCAGCTTGTTCATGGTGGAGGGGTAAGGACTGAACATGAAAATAGACAAAAACAGAAAGGGCCTGCGATGTTTTTGTACAAGGCGGCCCTTTTTCATGTAGGTGGGAAATAGTTGTTACCCCGCTGCATCGTAAGCCTTTTTAAGCCAGTCGATCAGCTCCGGGGTGATTTGTTCTTCGTGGTTGATTACGACCTTGTGGCTGCACATCGCGTTGGCTTTGCTCTCCAATTCGAGAATTCCCTGGGGCGGATGGCCTTTGAGATTGATGCCAACTTCATATCTGGATTTAGTCGCGGGCACGAGCATGGCAAGTTGTTTCTTCCGCTTCACGCTCACGTAGGCATTCTTGGGTATGAACTCTACGTCCTTCCCAAATGAAGCAATTTCCTTCTTCAACTTCTCATAGATAGGCAAGAAGTTTTCCTTGCCCACATACTGTTTGGTGACCAAGGCGTCTTGATCATCGGCTGACCCTGCATCGGACTTTAGCGCCTTGTGGGCGACCAGATTTGCAAAACCGTGCGTGAACCCGTGCTTGTCTTTGAGGAATTTGAGGATGTCTCCGTGTTTTTGGAGCTTGGCCGCATTGACCGTCTCTATCCACTCATCCAGGGATTTCCCGGTGTTTTTGTGGAGGTTATCTATCATGGTTTGGGTGGCTTGATCCATGGGAGTTTATCGATTGAAAGATTGTAACATTATAAAACTTGAAAATTGCCTTGCAAAGTCCCAGCTGCCTTGATAGAATTCGTTTGACAGGCATTTTCGCACTTAAAATCCTGATACTAAATACTTGATACTAGATACTCACACTTCTATTTCTGCAAAAATAGGATAGTGGTCTGAGGCCTGTACCAATTCGCTTTTCAGACTTTGGATTACTGAGTCGTCTTTTTCCAAAAAGGGATTCCACACCTGTCCTTTGAGGACCTTGATTCCTTGGCTTACCAGGATGTGGTCGATCAGGACATTGAATTCATCACCCGTGATCCGATCCCTGTACTTTCCGGAATAGGGAGTCCATCCATAGGCGTTCAATTTTGGTTTGGGCAGCACCGATTTGAGGATCCATTCGGGTTTCCAAGCATCGCCAAGCAGGATCTCAACCGCACTTTTGGAGAATCGATTTTCGTAGAAATCCAGTTCAAAGCCGTCGTTGATATCGCCCATCACCATGACGTTTTGTCCTTTTGCCAGGTATTGGTCGCAGCGCTCGCGGATATGCATACATTCCCCAAATAGCCTGAGGCGATCCCGCTGGGAAAGCTGCTCAAACCTCGCGTAGTCGACTTTGTCGAAGATCCCCTTGGACTTAGTATGGGCGATAATAATCCTGGACAGAAATTGGTCATCGAGTCCCAATATGCTGAGTTCAAGCGGTGGACGATAGTGCTGGTATTGTTCTTTGATCAGGCGGTTTGTGGTGTCCATCAGGAAAGGCTGGTTGAAGCGGTCTCCGTCCCGAGTCTCGGGGGTAAAGAGAACCTTGACCTTGGTGGAATCGTACATTGCTGCCAATTCCTGTTGGCCTGAGGACGGGAAGCCATGGACTGCCGAAAAGCTATGGCCCGGAATGAATTGGTTTGCCCAAGCGAGCAGTTGTCCCGAACTTGTCTTTGCGCCGCTGACCAAGGTGTCCGGACCCTCGACTATTCCCAGAAAGTCCACTTGGAGGGCCTGGATGACTGCGGCAAGGATTTGGCTTCGTTTTGCATCCGCCCCGGTGGTTTTGGGAGTGCCATCGGTTTCGAAGAGATTCCGCATCCACTCCACATTGTAAACTGCTATTCTAAGAATCATAAAAAAAGGCTTTTGGGGTAAAACAGTAAAGGAATTTACCATTTTACCCCAAAAGCCTTCTTATCAGTCCCTTATTTTTAGAGTTTGATGTAGATCTTTTTTTTGTCCATCCACCAGCCGATCAGCCAGATCAGGAGCATGTAAGTGACTGCGAAAAAGAAAGACGCGTTTTTCGGACTTAGCCAGCTCGTGAAGATGCCGTCGTAGATCGCCGCTCTGAGGTTGCTTTCCGCGACTGGAATCATGGAGAGGATATCCATGATGACCCAGGCAAATACATAAAGCATCAGTGGATTTCGCCCAAAAACTTCGAAGAAATAAGTCCAGCCTCTGTGATTTCTTACTTCTATCACGAAGATCAACCCCGCCAAGATAAGAAGATCCCAACCCACGGTCAGCAGTACATAGGGGCTAGTCCAGAGTTTTTTGTTGATCGGGAAAAAGGGATCCCAAGCGTAGCTGGCGGCGATCAGTACAACGCCCGCAATGAGTAGAGTCTGGACTGTCTTCACGGTGTTGCCTTTTCTTTGGATCATCTTGCCTACCAGATATCCGGCGATCACATTGACGATGGAAGTGAGCGTACTTAGTAGGCCTTCAGGGTCGAAAGGAACGCCTTCGCCCATGTACAGTCTTTCTGCTCCGATGAGCATTAAGTCAAGCTTAGTGGCTGCATTGGTGGCGAGGCTGTAGGGATTGCCCGCATCGCCGAAGAAATAAAGGATGGGCCAATACAATGCCAAAGCGGCTACGCTGAATATCCAACCCAGTTTTTCCCCACCCCAATAGAGGATGAGCGCAGCAAAGAAGTAGCAGAGCGCAATTCGCTGCAATACTCCCAGGAGACGTACCTCCAAGAGGTTTTTCCAGATGATTTCACCTGATGGGCCTAGGTCATAGAAAGGGAATGCGTTGAGCAGCCAGCCAACCAAAAATATGAGGAGAGTCCGCTTGATTACCTTTCGATAAAATTGACCCGAGGGCATCTCATTCAGCTTTTTCATGGCAAAGCTCATGGCATTACCCACCACAAAAAGGAAGGTGGGGAACACCAGGTCGGTAGGCGTAAAGCCATGCCAGGAAGCGTGGGCTAGGGGGGCGTAGAGCGCATTCCAGCTGCCGGGGGTGTTTACGATAACCATGAAAGCGAGGGTCAACCCCCGAAATACATCCAGAGCCAGATAGCGGTTGCTCAGGACTTTTGATTGTTGATCAATTGGCATAGGTGGTTTTTTGGTGATAGGTAAAACTGAAGTTACAGCAATCCACGAAATTATCAGGAACAATAACTATAAAGGGGTACAATGTCAAAAAAGGACTATTGCCGGCGCATAAAAAATCCCAGTTGCAGAAATTACTAAAATTTCCTTTCAGGAAAACGGGAGTTGACCGTATCGGATTTGTTAAATTAGTTTTGTTTTAAAATGTTGGTTTTTAATTGTTTAAATTTTTAGAAAAATGAGAAAGCTAATATTATTATCTACACTGATAGTTGTTTTTTCCTGTGCTAAAACAGATAGACAACTACCAACTGTATCACAAGGATATGAATTTGATGCTTTGTTAAATCCATATGAGGTGCCAGACAGCCTTTTGATCAAGGATTCCTACTTAGTCTTCTTAAATGCAGAAAAATTTACCCCAGTACTCACGAATTCAAATTTCGATATATCGATGGATAGTTCGGCAATTATTGAACTCGAAGTTAGAACCGAAAATGAAATCCAAGAATATTTGAATTCTAAAAAGATAGAAATTGATAATAATTTGGTGTTTTTCAGTTCATTGGTAGGATTTGTTTTAGAGGATTTTAATAGAGACTTTGTAAAAGACCTCTTGTCTGACAAAGAATATATAGCGTTTATCCAACAAAATTTTAAGTTTGGAATGGAGAATACCCGGGCAAGGATGCAAAGCGAAGTGCTTGCACAAAATACCCGTGCTCGAATGCAAGAAAGACCTGATTGGGGCTATGATTTTGTAAACTTTACTTCCAAAGCGGTTACTTATTTGGCAGGAGTTAATCGCCAAGTAAGTAAGAATAATAAAATTTGGGTCATCGATTCCGGAATTGATGCCAATCATCAAGATTTAAAGAATCTGGTGAATCGGCAGATGAGCCGATCATTTGTACTAAGGAACACCAATATATTTGATAGTAACCCATTTTTTGATTATTGGGGACATGGAA
>CAZTJM010000097.1:0-5637 GCA_964613865.1 uncultured Limnohabitans sp.
AGGGCATCCATCGCACTGACTTTGGAGAAAAACAATGCTGGCAAAAATCCGGCAATCACGCCCACCAGAATCGAAAAAAGAAGGAAAATCACGATCACTTTCGCGTTCAGATCCAGCTTTACGAGACGTTGCATCTCCGGCGCCATATTGATAAGCTGTGGGCGCAGCAATATGAACAGGACAAAAGAAAGAAGCAAGGCAGCCAGGGATACCATGATTGCTTCAGCGAGAAACTGTTGCCAAACTTGGTTTTTGCCTGCACCGATCGCTTTCCTCAGTCCCACCTCTTTAAATCTGCGCATCGCCCGGGCTAGGGACAGATTGGTATAGTTAAAACAAGCCGAGAGGATCACCACCACGGCGAGGCCACCGACTATCCACAACAACTGTGGTGGGACGTGGGGACTGATATAGCGCAAGCCCTCGGAACGTCGGAGATCCTCCGAAACCACGATATCGTACAAGGGAAGAAGTTCGAGTTGAATCTCTGCGTCTTCTTCACTGAGATTTTCATCCTTGGCCAGCGCGTCCAGCTGAGCCTGTACAACCCCCTTGTCCGCATCCTCCGACAAACGCAGATAAACATAGTTGGACCACATGTTGTCCCAGCTCTCAAAATTCGGATCACCGCTGTTTCTACTTTCTAGAGTAGAAAAGGAAACCAGCGCTTCAAAGTCGATGTGGGAAAAGAAAGGCACATCTTCCATGATTCCGGTCACTTGATAGTCCACCGAGTCAAACCGAACCGCCTTGCCAAGTGCGGGCTGTTGGCCAAAAAGCTTCTCGGCCGCCGACTCGGTAAGCACGAGGGAATAAGGGTCTCGCAGAGCCGTGTGTGGATTGCCCTCTTTTATTTGCAAAGAGAGCATTTCAAAAAGTGATGTCTCGGCCCAAAAACCTTTAAGGGGGAGAACATTCTCACCCACCTCCGCATCACCGGAGAAATCATCGCGGAGTATGGACACTTGCTCGACTCCCGTCACCTTTTCCCGGATCAGCCGCCCGGTTTTGGCCGAAGTAGAAGGATATTTTCCCTGTGCACGGCCTTTGGTATGGACGTTCGTTATCCGATAGACTCGTTCTCCCTTTCCATTAAACCGGTCATAGGAATAAATATCATTCAGAAATGCGATCAGCAACAGCCCGACAGACATGCTGATCGCGAGGCCTACTATGTTGATAAATGAAAAGAGTTTATTGCGCATCACGTTGCGCGAAGAGGTTTTGAGGTAGCTTCCGATCATGATGGGTTTTATTAAAGGGTGAAAAAACTCAGGCTTTCGAACGGTATAGCTTCGGAAGAACTTGATCGCATCGATGATATAGATAAGCTTTGCCCGTCGTGGACCAAGATTTTGCACATTTCGCTCAAAGTACTCGTTCAGATCCCCGAGAAGATCTTCGGCAAGCCGGGGTCTGCAATACCAAGCCACAAATCGCTGCGCCCAAGCCGGCGGGTGGTGATGCCTTTGCTCCTTCATTTCACAGATTTTTCCAAGCCAAGGAAGGTATCCTATCCCACAGTTGGTCGCGCATCTCCTTGGCATTGACCAAGGCATTTTTGCCGGGAATGGTCAGCTGATAGAATCGCTTCCGCTTTCCTCCACGTGCCTTCGTCGCCTCGCCCAGCTGGCTTTTCACCAGGCCTTTTTCCTCCAGGCGATTCAGTACGGCATGCACCACACCCAGCTTCACGGTGCGTCCCGTATGCGTGCTAAGCTCATCGCAAACCGCCACACTATAGGCTTCTTCCATCAGCGCGGCGACGGTCAGTAGTACCAGCTCCTCGAATTCCCCGATGTTGGTTCCTTTCATTCCAGATCTAAATTCCTTAAATGTATGTAATATGATTTTATAATACATACAAAATAAGATTTTTAACAAAAACACTTTTCGCCCCAGACTAAAAAAAATTCGTCTGCTTTGTTCCCACAAACAAAAACGCCTTCCGAAATTTCATCAGAAGGCGTTCATGTAAGGGGATAAGTGCATTTTCAGCCGGTAAAATACGCGTCTAGCTCCGCCATCATTTCAGCCTTTTCACGCAGATCGCGGATCACCTTGCCCTTTTCCAGCAGGACAATCCGATCACAGATCTCCGTCACGTGATTCAGATCATGACTCGAGATCAGGAAGGTAACTTTGGAGTTTTCCTTTTCGCGCAGAATCAACTTTTTCAGACGGATCTGAGAACTCGGATCCAAATTTTCAAAAGGTTCGTCCAAAAGCACGACCTCCGGATTTCCCATCAGTGCCGCGGCGATACCGACCTTTTTCAAGTTTCCTTTCGAAAGGTCCCTGATGTATTTTTTCTTGCCCAGCACTTCATCGTTGAAGAGCTCGACAAACTTGTCCAAATGCAGCTTTAGGTCTGCTTCAGACAGGCCATAGATTTTTCGAAGCGTCTGAAAATACTCGTCAGGAGTCAGATATGCCAAGAGCATGTGTTCGTCAAGATAGGCTCCTGTTTTGGCCTTCCAGTCCTCGGTTTTGCTCACGTCTTCTCCATTGATGGTGACTGAGCCGGCAGTTGCCCGCACCAAATCGAGCATAATCCTAAACAAGGTGGTCTTTCCTGCACCGTTGTTCCCCACCAGCCCAAAACATTCTCCGGAGGGAATTTCGAGAGATTCCATATCCAGGACGACGGCTTCTTTGTATTGCTTTTTGAGTTGGGATATCTGTATCATAGTTCTTGACGGAAGGAGGAAGAAATTTCGTATCGGTTGGAAAGGACGCGGTCAATGTTAATTTGGGAAAGGCGCTTGAAGCCCAAGATCCCCAAGATCCCAGTCACGCTCAGGGCCAAAAGCCCAACGTAATCGTTGAATAGCAGCGAAAATGGCACGTAGATCAGGTAAGGGCCGAGCATCATGGGAATCACGATCAGAAACTGCGCGATGCCCACACCTTCGTAGTTGAACATGGCCCCTTTGTTTAGATCCATGGGTTTTGGTTTCCACAGCGCCAGATAGATGATGACGTGGACTAGTATCCCGACGTTGAACAGGAAGGTGGCCAAATGGATCAATAAGAAATGCCAGCCAAAGTAGACGTATGGCACAGAAGCCAAAAAGCAAATGGCGGACACTCCCAAAAAGAGCAGGTATTTTCCACGCACCAGCGCCTCAATTCCTCCCCTTCTATTCATGTAAAAGTCGAAGTTGGAAGAGTTCCAGCTAAGAAAAAGCTGGCCATATTGGATCATGAAAATCCCGGTGATGAAAACGCCAACGAATATGAAGATAAAACTGAAGCCATCCTCGGTCGTGTAGGCTGGATTGTTGTAAAATATCAGCCCATATAGTAGAAAAAAGCCGGTCATCATCAAAAACGTCCGGCTCTTCTTGTGCCGGATGATCAGCTTCCACTCCAGATTGGCCAACTCGCCAGCGAGTCCAAACCTCGAAAAAAAGCCGATCGACTGATTGACAAATCGTACATCCTCTTCCTCGGACAGGTCTTCCAGATAGGCGTTGGACACATAAAATCTAAAACAAAGCAAGTAGGAAACCACCATCAAGATCGCCATCCCAAGTACAGGAATCGGGCTGACCAAGGCGTAGTCAAATACCGGCTGAACCAGCGCGCCTAGATTAAACCATCCCATGTAACTGGATCCGGCACCCGCCACCAAAACCAGAAAAATCACAAAGAGGCCAATCAAGCTATCTTCAAACCTTTGCTTGAACCAAAGCATAAACCAATGTAGCGTCCAGCTCGCGAGTGCGATGGTAGACACCCACATCAGCGCCCCAGATGCTCCGTACTTTTCTGCTACCACCTGGATGGAAAAGGGCAGCACCAGCAAAATGGCGATGATATTCAAGGGAGAAACAAAGGATCGGGTCAATAGCATTCTGATGATCCTGCTCTTCCCGATCGGAAGATGGAGCAAACTCTCCAGCTCGACCACCGGGAGCTTTTGGATAAAATATCGGTAGAGAAATTCTCCTAAAAAGAAATAAATCAAAAAGCTGTTGAGTAGGGCAATGTGATCCTGCCCAGCTGCTACTTTTTCCAGTATCAGTTTGAGCAGGAGGCCTAGGCCCACCACGTAACTTAACAGAACCAAGCCCAAAACAACCAACAGGATATTGGTCAGGAGACTTTTGGCAAAGGATGTCGAGCGCACACTCTTGAGGAATTGCAATCGGGCAAGTGTAAAAAACATGCGTATTGTTGGAGTTTAAATTCTAGTTGCAAAATATACCGAATTGCTAGATTATCCCGCAAGTTTAGCCAAGACTTGGTGCAAAAGGACACCACCAAGACACCCAGCGAGCTGCTTTTCGGATGTACTAGGCTCTGCCAGATCAAAAGTCGTCGTTGATCTCTAGCCAATACCCATCTGGATCACGAATGTAAATCTGCTTAACTCCATCGACACGGTTGGTGATCTCACCGCTTACGCCTGCCCAGCTTTCGAAGGGATAATTTCTGGACTTCATGTTATCCACAAAAGTCTGCATGTTGGGAATACTGAAGCAAAGGTGGTTGACCTTGGACTTTTCCGAGGGCACATCTTTACCCTCGATGAGATGAAGTGCGGAGCCGCCTCCAATGTCATACCAGGCATGGAGCCCATCTTTGAAAGGCTCCTCGATTTCCTGAAGAGCCAAGACGTTTTGATAGAAGTCCATACTCTTTTTCAAATCCGAAACATGGACTGCGATGTGGTTGACTTTGATCTGTGCAAATGCGCTCGTGGAAAACAAAATCAGGGCTATTGTAAATATCTTTTTCATTGTCTTAGGGAATTGCGTATTCGATATTAGGGCTTTTTGGCCAAAGAAGGCTTGTCTTTCAAGCAAAAGCGCATTTAAAACCCTAAGCGCAAACGTTTTGAAGCTTTGGCCCAAAAATCCAAAGTCTCAAAAATCGTCATTCACCTCAATCCAGTAGTTGTCTGGATCCCTGAAAAAAACCTGTCTTATCCCGTCTGGCCGAATGTGGATCTTTCCCCGGTCTCCCGCCCAGTTTTCAAAAGAGCAGTTTTTCTCATTCAAATTTTGGATGAAAGAGTCCATGTCCTCCACGCTAAAGCACAGGTGATTCGTCTTTGATATTTCCTGAGGCGGCCTCAAGTCAAGCTCCTCTATGAGATGGACTGTAGCACCGCCACCGATGTCATACCAAGCGTGCAGCCCGTCTTTGAAGGGCTCTTCGACCGCGGCAAAACCCAAAACATCTTCGTAGAATTTTTCACTTCGCGCCAAACTGGAAACATGAATGGCGATATGGTTAATCTTAACAGCGGACATGGTGGAAACGGTCAAAAAGAAAGAAGGCCTTTACTATACCGCAACAAGATCGGCGCTAATCGGCAAAATCAAAAAGCCAGTCCGCATTGGACTGGCCTTTGGCATCAATTTTTCGAGAAAAACAGGCTACTCATCCGACAAGGTCGTAGCCATCGCAATCCGATCTGCCTCTCCGAATAGGTTCATCGCCTGGAGATACACTTCATTGATATCATTGATCACACGATAGAAGGCATTGTCATCATAGATCTGGCGGCCCAAATGCGCTTTGACTAGGATTTTCAGGTATTCTTTGGACTTGTTGAAGTCTTTGGAGTCAAACTCCACCTTGTTTTTCTTCCCGTACTCCACCAAATCCATCAACATGGCATCA
>CAZTJM010000097.1:5647-17296 GCA_964613865.1 uncultured Limnohabitans sp.
CTTTGTAGTACTGATCAAGGCTCATTGAGGCGAAGTCAGCTTTGTTTTTGTTCACAAAATCCAAGACATACTCCCTGGAAGCGTCGGTACTGAACAGCCTTCTTACATACACACTGTTCATCGTAGTATCAAGCGGAACAAAGTAATCCGGCATGATGCCTCCTCCCCCATAGACCGTCCTGCCTTTTTTGGTCTCATACTTCAGGCTGTCGTTGAACTTAATGCTATCTGCAGAGAAGAATTCCCCGTGAGTGTAGCGGTCCATCAAATCGGTTTCGTAGGCCTCGTAGTTTGAGTCATAAGGTTTTTGGATAGATCTGCCGGAAGGTGTAAAATACCGGGCTATGGTCAATCTCAACTCAGCCCCATCCGACAAGTCAATCGGCATCTGCACCAAGCCCTTGCCAAAAGAACGTCTTCCTACTACCAATCCGCGGTCATTGTCCTGAACGGCTCCTGCCAAAATCTCAGAGGCTGAGGCAGATCCTTCGTCGATCAAGACGATGACAGAACCTTCCTCGAACATCCCGGGCTTAAAGGCAAAGGCCTTTTGGCTGTATTGGCTCACTTTTCCTTCTTGAGAAACGATAAGATCACGATCACCCAGCAGTTCATCGGCCATGTTGATCGCCGCTCCCATGTATCCACCAGGGTTGCCTTGGAGGTCGATGATCAGCTTCTTCATACCTTTGGACTGAAGGTCAGTCAAGGATGTCTTAAACTCCTCATAGGTCGTCGCTGCAAACCGGCTTACTTTGATATACCCTATCTCATTGTTGACCATGTAGGAAGCATTGATGCTGTATTGGGGTATTTTGTCCCTGGTGATCTCGTAGGAAATCAACTCCGGTTGGCTCTTTCTCTTTATATCCACGACAACTTTAGAACCCCTCGGACCTCTCAGATGGTCAAAGACATCCCGGTTGGTGATGCCTATCCCGGCCACATTTTCCCCGTCCACCTTGATGATCTGATCTCCGGATTGGATACCCAACGCTTCTGAAGGACCGCCGGTAAGTGGCGCGACAACATAAATGGTGTCACGAATTATCCCAAACTCTACCCCGATGCCATCAAACTCTCCTTCCAGCTGGGACTGTGCCAAAGACGCATCCCTGGCAGGAATGTAGCTGGAATGGGGGTCCAGATTTTCCAGCATTTTGGTAATCCCAAACTCCACCAGCTCGTTCGTATTCACACTGTCCACGTAGTCGCGGTTGATATAAGTCATGATTTCCTGGAGCTTGTAGAGTGCCGCCCTGAGATCATTCTGGTTGCTTTTCGGCTCAGCGAAGGTCGCCCCAATCCAAATCCCCGCAGAAATTGCCAGGGCCAATATGATCGGAAGCCGGATTTGTGATTTAGTATTTTTGGTCTCGCTCACTTTTTCTCTGATTTTGTATTCAATTAACTCAAACTACCGATAAATGATCCACGAAGGAAACCGATTTTAGATAAAATTAACGATTGTTTGTACGGGCGGGATCGCTAAAGGTCAGATTTATTCCCCTTTTTCCTCCAAAAAAAATTAATTTTGTGCAATGTACTCGAATCGGGATTTCGAAAAGTCGTCAGTAGGTGAATTAGTTTCAGAAAACTATGTTTTCGCGGCTGTACTGCACTATTTCGGTATCAGCTTTTACCAGTACCCTACCGATTCGCTGGAGAAGGTTTGCCGCAGGCATAAAGTCAATCCGAGAACCCTGGTCGCCGAGCTGGAATCTTGGGCTAAGCGGGTGGATCCCACCCCAGAAGAACTCTACCTCAACCCTATCGAGCTCCTTGTTGCCTACCTCAAAAGGAAACACTATTTCTTTGTTCGTCAAGAGCTTCCGTTTCTCTCTAATCTAATTTCGGGGATTCAGCCCGAGCCTTATTTCTGCGCTTTGATGGCTGACCTGCGGATCATGTTTCCGCTGTTTGTCGAGGATTTCATCCACCACATCCACGAGGAGGAAAGTCGGCTCTTCAAGCGCATTGAGACCCTTCAAGACATCGAAGACGGACACTTCCATACCCAGGATGCGCTGACGATACTGGAAAAGGACCCCATCCACCTCATGGCCGACCAGCACGAGATCCACGATGACGAGATGGAAGGGATAAGACGCCTCACCCGCGATTATTTACTGGAAGAGGATGCTCCACTTACGATGAAAGTACTCTATCACGAGCTTCAAAACTTCGAAAGGGAACTCGCCATCCACGCCAAAATCGAGGACGAATTGCTGTTCCCCAAGGCTGTAGAGCTCGAAAGAGAGGCACTTCGTAGAATCAGAAAAAAAATCCAAACCAACTGATGCCCAGAGTTCTTGCCATAGATCTGGGAACCAAACGCACTGGATTGGCCGTTACAGATCCGCTGCAAATCCTCGCAAATCCCTTGGAAACGATTGAGACTGGACAGCTGATGCCTTTTCTCAAAACCTATTGTGCCAAAGAAGAAGTCGAAGCGCTGGTGCTGGGGCTACCGACCCGCCTCAATGGGCAGGACAACGAAATGACTCCAAAAGTATTGAAACTGAAGGGTGAGCTTGAGAAAGTGTTTCCCGACAAAAAAATAGCCCTTGTGGACGAACGGTTCACATCCAAAATGGCCATGCAGAGCATGATCGCAATGGGCAGCAAAAAGAAAGACCGCAGAGAAAAGGCAGGAAATCTGGACAAAGTCTCTGCGGCAATCATCCTACAATCTTACCTCGAACAAAAATGATTTACCCCATAGTTGCCTACGGTAACCCCATCCTGAAAAAAGAAGCGGAAGAAATCACCGAAGGCACGGACTTGAGCGCTCTGATCAATGACATGTACGCGACCATGGACCACGCAAACGGCGTGGGCTTGGCCGCACCCCAGATCAATCAGGGTGTACGGCTCTTTGTCATAGACAGCTCTCTGATGCTGGATGAAAATGACGAAGAGAAAGGGATTCGACGTGCGTTTATCAACCCGATCATCTTGGATGAATACGGGGATGATTACGGTTTTGAGGAAGGCTGCCTGAGCATTCCCGAGGTGCGTGCGGAAATCATCCGTCCAGACAAACTCACGATCGAATATTTCGATGAAAATTGGAATCTGAAGGAAGAGGAGTTTTCCGG
Organism: uncultured Limnohabitans sp.; assembly: GCA_964613865.1. Classification (GTDB taxonomy): domain Bacteria; phylum Bacteroidota; class Bacteroidia; order Cytophagales; family Cyclobacteriaceae; genus Algoriphagus. The sequence continues at coordinate 8,749 of CAZTJM010000097.1, forward strand.
AATGACCGCCCGGGTGATCCAACACGAGTACGACCACTTGGAAGGCATTCTCTTCGTCGATTACCTGAAGGGTTTGAAAAAACGCCTGATCCAATCAAAACTAATCGATGTCAGCAAGGGAAAAATCTCCACTGACTACCGCATGATCTATCCGCTACGCTAGATGGGAAGAAGCCCCGAAATCCGCATATCCTTGGTTCAGACCGACCTGCACTGGCAGGACAAGACGGCCAACCTCGCCATGCTGGAGGAGAAAATCTGGGGGCTGAAAGGCAAAACCGATCTGATCGTCCTGCCGGAAATGTTCCCAACGGGGTTCAGCATGGAAGCGTCCACGCTAGCCGAGCCGATGAACTTGATGGTGTGCAAGTGGATGAAGCAAATGGCCGCGCATACCAAGGCTACGGTAACTGGAAGTGCGATTATCTCAGAAGGTCAAAAATATTTCAACCGCTTGCTTTGGGTGAATCCAGACGGGTATACCGAGCACTACGACAAGCGCCATCTTTTCCGCATGGCAAATGAGGACAAGACTTTTTCGCCGGGGCCAAAACTCCCCATCTTCAACCTGAAAGGCTGGGAGATCTGCCCCCAAGTCTGCTATGACCTTCGATTCCCCGTTTGGTCCAGAAACATTTGGGAAAATGGGGTGGCCAGCTACGACGTCGTTTTTTACATTGCATCTTGGCCCGCTGCGCGGGTTTCTGCTTGGGATGCGCTGCTTCCTGCCCGGGCAATAGAAAACCTTTCCTATTCCTTGGGAGTCAACAGGATTGGCTCAGACGGAAACGGAATTTCCTATGTAGGCCATTCGGCAGCCTATGATTTCCGTGGGGAAAAGCTTGCTGACTTAGGCGAAAAAGACCAAATCCAGACTGTGACGCTTTCCGCCCAAAAGCTGGAAGTATTCCGGGAGAAATTCCCGGCTTGGAAAGACGCCGACGACTTCACTGTGCTCTGAAATCCATTTCGTTTTAATTCCCCGACTTTACTTTGGCGGGGTTTGATGCAAACCTATTTTTTGTATTTTAGGCGCCAAAATTCAGACCCTGTCCCTCCTTTTTTTGACCGGTGGCCGCGGCCAGCACCCAAAAAGCAAACAGGCAAATCCTTTTTAGAATCCTATTGAAACTATGAGTGACCAAACTCCCAAAATCCTTTATACGCTGACAGATGAGGCGCCAGCCTTGGCCACGTATTCCCTGCTTCCCATTGTACAAGCCTTCACCAAGTCTGCCGGAGTGAAAGTGGAAACTCGGGACATCTCGCTCTCCGGCCGCATTATTTCGGCCTTCCCGGAATTTTTGAAGCCAGATCAGGTGATCAATGACGACTTGGCTGAACTTGGAAAAATAGCCACGACTCCAGAGGCCAACATCGTGAAGCTCCCCAACATTTCCGCGTCCGTTCCGCAGCTGAAGGCCGCGATCAAAGAACTGCAAGGCAAAGGATACGCACTCCCAGACTACCCTGAAGAGCCAAAGACAGAGGAAGAAAAAAACATCAAATCCCGATACGACAAGATCAAAGGTTCCGCCGTTAACCCAGTCCTTCGCGAGGGCAATTCGGACCGCCGAGCCCCTCTGGCGGTGAAAAACTACGCCAAGAAGCACCCCCACTCGATGGGAAAATGGTCCCATGATTCCAAATCCCACGTCGATAGCATGAGCGAGGGGGATTTTTATGGAAGTGAAAAATCCCTGACCATCGACTCCGAAACAACCGTATCCATCGAGCTGGTAGGAAACGACGGCAAAAAAGAAACCCTAAAGTCCGGCTTGAAGCTTTCTGCGGGAGAAGTAATCGACGCTTCGACCATGAGCATTTCAGCCTTGAAGGCCTTTCTGAAGCAGGCCAAAGCCGATGCTAAGGAAAAGGGAGTTTTGTTTTCCCTGCACATGAAAGCAACCATGATGAAGGTGTCTGACCCGATCATATTTGGCCATGCAGTGAAAGTCTTCTTCGAGCCGGTCTTTGAAAAACATGCGGCCACCCTGGAATCCATAGGAGTGGACGTCAACAACGGCTTTGGTGACTTGCTGGCAAATTTGGAAAAACTTCCAGAAGATAAAAAAGCGGAAATCCTAGCCGATATTGACGCTTGCTATGCAGACAGCCCTGACGTAGCAATGGTAAATTCTGATAAGGGGATCACCAACCTACATGTACCCAGCGACGTGATCATAGATGCATCCATGCCCGCGATGATCCGCAGCTCAGGCAAGATGTGGGACAAAAACGGCAAGCTCCAAGATACCAAGGCGGTCATCCCAGACAGATCCTATGCAGGTGTCTACCAAGCGACGATCGATTTCTGCAAAAAGCACGGCGCTTTTGATCCGGCAACTATGGGCTCTGTACCCAATGTCGGTCTGATGGCTCAAAAAGCCGAAGAGTACGGCTCCCATGACAAGACTTTCGAAATTCCTTTCGATGGAAAAGTAAATGTCGTTGACGCTGCCGGAAACGTGTTGCTTTCGCACGAAGTCGCTGCTGGCGATATCTGGAGAATGTGCCAGACCAAAGACGCACCTATTCAGGACTGGGTGAAGCTGGCAGTAACCCGCGCGCGCCTTTCCTCTACCCCAGCGGTATTTTGGCTCGATGCCAATAGAGCGCATGATGCGGAATTGATCAAAAAAGTGGAGAAATATCTTCCAAACTACGACACTACCGGCTTGGAAATCCACACCATGTCACCGATTGAGGCAACTATCTTCTCCTGCCAGAGAATCAGGGAAGGAAAAGACACCATCTCAGTGACAGGAAATGTGCTAAGGGACTACTTGACCGACTTGTTTCCAATTTTGGAAGTGGGTACTTCTGCCAAGATGCTTTCCATCGTTCCCTTGATGAACGGAGGTGGTTTGTTTGAGACTGGAGCAGGTGGATCAGCTCCAAAGCACGTAGAACAATTCACTGAAGAAGGGCACCTGCGTTGGGACTCTTTGGGAGAATTCCTAGCATTGGCGGTTTCTCTGGAGCACCTCGGCCAAACCTTCAACAATCCCGAGGCGCTATTGCTGGGAGAGACCTTGGATGCCGCCACCGGCAAATTTCTGGACAACGACAAATCCCCTGCTCGCGTAGTCGGCAAGTTGGACAACAGAGGCGGCCACTTCTACCTAGCCCTTTATTGGGCGGAGGCTTTGGCTTCCCAAACCAAAGACGCAGGACTTCAGGCGAAATTTGCCCCCATTGCAAAGGCTCTGGCGGAAAACGAGGAGAAGATTGTCGAAGAATACAACAGCTCTCAAGGCAAGCCAGTAGACATCGGCGGATACTTCCGACCCGATGCTGACAAAACATCGAAGGCCATGCTCCCAAGCAAGACTTTCAATGATATTTTAGCACAATTGGCATAGTCAAGATGGCCGGGCTCACAGCCCGGCTTTTTTTTGCCTTCTTTGAAACTCGCTTTATCGGCTCTAAGCAACTCCTTGTTCACCGACGCGTGTGGCCCGACTCTACTTGGCGACGATCCTACCTTCGCTATCAAAGAGCGTCCCTCCACTTTGCTTTCTCAGCCCGGAACTACTAGTTTCAAGCGCATGGATTTCCCCAGACCGACCTCCCAAAAAAACAAGTCACAACCTCTTCAATCGGAAACCTGATGGAGTAAGTTTGACTAGTCTCATTTTTGGAGTTCATGGAAAGGTATATTTTATACTTTCAGTCAGAAAAAAATATTCAAAGGCGAAATCGTTTGAATTCAGAATCAATGTGATTCGCGGTTTGAGCAGATCAAAGAAGTTTGGGCTATCCGTTTATTTGTAATAACTTAGCCTGCCCTCAGGAAATTTTGGTCAAAAGTGGCCTCCTGACCCTGTTTTAGGAATCAAACCTATACTCAAAATCAACAATACTTATGAGCAAGATCAAAGTAGGAATCAACGGATTCGGAAGAATCGGACGCCTCGCTTTTCGCGTAGCGCAAGAAAGAGAAGACATCCAAGTAGTGGCGATCAACGACCTGATCGACGTAGACTACATGGCTTACATGCTGAAATATGACTCGACCCACGGCCAGTTCAAAGGAACCGTGGAAGTGAAAGACGGCAATCTGGTCGTAAACGGCAACTCCATCCGCGTGACTGCGGAGAAAAGCCCAGCCTCCCTGAAGTGGGGTGAAGTAGGTGCTGACTACGTGATCGAATCTACCGGTATCTTCCTGACCAAAGACACCGCGCAAGGCCACATTGACGCTGGCGCGAAAAAAGTGATCATGTCTGCTCCTTCCAAGGACGACACGCCAATGTTCGTCATGGGCGTAAACGAAGACGCTTACACCCCTGATATGGTATTCGTGTCCAACGCTTCCTGTACTACCAACTGCCTTGCTCCAATCGCGAAAGTACTGAACGACAACTGGGGCATCGAAGAAGGTCTGATGACCACCGTACACGCGACTACCGCTACCCAGAAGACCGTCGACGGCCCTTCTGCCAAAGACTGGAGAGGTGGACGTGGCGCTGGCCAAAACATCATCCCATCCTCTACAGGTGCTGCCAAAGCGGTAGGAAAAGTCATCCCTGAGCTAAACGGAAAATTGACCGGCATGGCATTCAGAGTTCCTACTCCAGACGTATCCGTAGTGGACTTGACCGTGAGATTGAAAAAGCCTGCTAAATACGCTGAAATCTGCGCGAAAATGAAGGAAGCTTCCGAAACCACCATGAAAGGTGTACTCGGCTACACCGAAGACGCTGTCGTGTCAAATGACTTCATCGGAGACGCAAGAACCTCCATTTTTGATGCGGAAGCAGGCATTCAGCTTTCCGATACCTTCGTGAAAGTGGTTTCTTGGTATGACAACGAGTGGGGCTACTCAAACAAAGTGGTCGACCTCTTGGCCTACATTGCAAAAAAATAATTCCAAAAAGCCCCGAAATCTCGGGGCTTTTTTCGTTTTAAGGGAAGAATGCATCCGGACCAAGGCCAAGGCTTCGGCCGAAAGACAAACACACAGCTATGTATCTTCCATTTTTCCCTTTGAAACTGGTAGCTTTTCCTGGAGAAGAGCTCAACCTCCACATCTTTGAACCAAGATATAAAGAGCTTCTCGCCGATGTAGAGCAGACTGGGGGCAGTTTTGGCATCTGCGTCTATTTGGATAAGCTCAGCAGCTTTGGCACCGAAGTCGCACTCGAGAAGGTCAACAAGCGATACGAGGACGGACGCTTGGACATTAGAACCCGGGGACTTCGGGCATTCCGGATTCTCAGTTTCGACAATCCCATGAAAGGCAAGCTATATGCAGGAGGTACCGTCGCCTACCTCAATGACGACCCCAAGGTTTCCGAGTTTCTCCATCACGAGTTTGTCTTCTATCTCCGAGAGTTGCTACACCTGCTGAATTTCCAAGGAGAAATCAACCCCCAAACGGTCAATTCCTACACCTTCTCCCACAAACTTGGACTGAAACTGGAAGAGGAGCTAGAATTGCTTCAGATGGAATCAGAAAGTGAGAGAACGGAGTTTCTCATCAAGCATTTCAAAAGAATCATCCCTGCGATCAAAGCTGTCGAGCAGGCAAGGGAAAAAATCAAACTCAACGGACACTTCAAGCACTTGGATCCCTTGGATTTTTAGAATTTGGGCTATCGAGGAGGCCTCATCATTTCAATCAAATTCGCGTCAGGGTCATCAACCTAAAATCCATCACTTTTCCCTTGGGAATATCCAGCGCTTTCAGTGAAAGCTTCCCGGATCCTTTGGAAAGGCTGATTTTGCCTAGGCTCATCTTCCCCCACTTTTGCTCATAGGATTCCTGCCTCGGAACCCGATCCTCTTCCGCTCCCAGTAATTGCGGGACATAGGGGATTACCACCTTCCCCTCCAATACATCTTCCCCCATTCGCAGACATAGGGTTGATCCAAGAACATCCTCTTCACAGGTGTAGTAGATCTCCACCTCAAATTGTCCGTCGGCAAGTACTTCCACTTCCCAAGTCAAGCTATCTTGGGTGGAAGTCCAATTGGTAAAATAGGAGCTATTTGGAAAACGATTTGACCGTTGAATGTTTCCGTGTGCCACGGCGTCCCTTGCCGGCAGCTGATTGTATTTGAATTCGGGGTGTCCCAAAGGAAAACTTCTGTTATCCTCTTGGGGCAGCTCCATTGTGACCTCCGCGACATGGGCTTGCTTTATTTCACGCATCTTTGCAAGCACTTCCGGGAACTGACCAGAAACCACGAGACGTTGCCCGGGGTCAGAGCGCAAATCGAAAAGCTGGTCCTTTTCATCCAAAAGGAACCACTCGCTCCGCAGACTGGCCCTTCTCTCCCAATAGGAAAAAACATAGCGATCTGGCCATAGGGCATCGCTCTGCACGACAAGTGGACTCAGGTCTTTGCCATCAAGAAGCTTTTCGGAGGTATAGTCGATTCCTGCCAGCGACAGGAGGGTAGGAAGCAGATCCATTGCGCTAGCCACCTTGGAAACTGTTTTACCAGCCTCGATCTTTCCTTTCCACTGGATAAAAAGCGGGCTCCTCACCCCGCCCTCGTCGACCGAACCTTTCCGTCCCTTCAAGTCGCCATTCCAACGATAGCCGTTTGGTCCATTGTCGGATAGGAAAAGGATGATCGTAGTCTCCAAAAGCCCAGTTTCCCGAACGCTCTCCACCAACCTCCCTACGTTCCAATCTATATTCTCGACCATGGCCAAGGCGGCGCGGGAATGCCCCATATCCTCCTGCCCGTCATATCGGTGGGCGGGGAGCTGCTTTTCCCTAAACCGCTCCCAATAGGCGGCAGGCACTTGCATGGGACTGTGGGGTGTGTTGTAAGGGAGATAGAGAAAAAAAGGATTTTCGAGGTTTGCCTGCACAAAATCGATCGCCTTGTCGGTCAAGAGATCAGCGATAAAACCCTCTCCTTCGACAATCTTCCCATTGTGCTCCAACATGGGATCGAAATAGTTGCCCCAATGCCCGGAGCAAAACCCATAGAAATCCCCAAATCCTCTACCGTTGGGATGGTAGGGAAACTGCGCGCCACTGTGCCACTTCCCAAATGCGGCAGTACGATATCCCTCCCAACTCAGCACATCCGCGAGGGTGACTTCGTCAAGATCCATTCGCTCCCCTCCCTCAGAAGTGGAATACACGCCCGACCGAAAATGATACCTACCCGTTAGTAGCTCCGCCCGCGTCGGGGAGCAAACCGGGCTGACATAAAATCTTTCAAACAAAACCCCATTCTGCGCCAAACGATCCAAGTTGGGGGTGGCCACGGAAGGATTGCCGGAAATACTCAGGTCTCCCCAACCCTGGTCGTCCGTCAGGATCAATATAATATTGGGTCTCTCGTCGACACGTTTGCCTTGCGGGATGGAATCTGCAAAAACCGCGGTCGACCGCAACAAAGCGAAACAACAAATGCCGAAAATAAAGCGTACTAGGCGACGCAGTAGCGATTGCAAACTTTTATCCATGATATCAAAAAGGTATAAAATATACGACCGCCACACAACCAACCTCCTTCTCTTCCAACCTTGTCTCACGAATACGATGGCTGAAGAAAAACCCAGAAATAAAAGGAAATGGCTCTAGCAATTAACTCTCGGTATACCGGCAAACCAAAGACTTCGAACCCAACCTTCGCTCGAATCCAACATATCCCCTGAGCTACCTCTTCCCGAATTCTATCAACTCAAACCGATTACCCCAAGGATCCCTAAAAAAGCAGCGATCCCGCCCTTCTATTATTGACGAAAAGGATATTTCTATTCCCTGATCAGCCAGAAACCTCTTCGCTGCTGGGAGATCCATCACTTCAAAAGCCGCATGCCTTCCAGATATCCCAACAGCAAGATCTTCCTCCCTGATATGCAACTCCGCATCCCCCGTCTCAAACCACAAGGCCCCATTCGGATGGTCTCCTGGAATTTCCCTTAGGCCTAGCCGATCGGCATAAAACTCCCTTGCCGCCTCCCTTGAATTCGGAGGGATACAGATCAGCACATGGTCGATGCGTTTAAAATCTATCACGAGTGGCTTGTTAAAAGTAATTTCTTCCCAAATCTAACCGGGTTTTCAGGTTTGCCAAGCCATCTATTTACTAATGGCCAAAAACACAAAAAGCAGACCTCTCAGTCTGCTTTTGTGATCCCGCTGGGATTCGAACCCAGGACCCATACATTAAAAGTGTATTGCTCTACCAGCTGAGCTACGGAATCGGTTAACTACAAATAAAAAGCGGAACGTAATTCCGCTCGTTTTTTGTGATCCGCTTAGGATTCGAACCTAAGACCTACTGCTTAGAAGGCAGTTGCTCTATCCAGCTGAGCTAGCGGACCGAACGACTATCACTAGTCTACTAAAGTCGGGCTGTCATCCCGATAAGTATCGGGAGAACCAAGACCTCCTTTTTTGTAAAATAAGTCGGGGTGGCAGGATTCGAACCTACGACCTCCACATCCCAAATGTGGCGCGATACCGGGCTACGCTACACCCCGAAACTCTACTTTTTCACTCCTTGCGAGCAAAATCTGTGATCCCGCTGGGATTCGAACCCAGGACCCATACATTAAAAGTGTATTGCT
>CAZTJM010000098.1:0-17266 GCA_964613865.1 uncultured Limnohabitans sp.
CCGGGTATCTTGGTCTTTCTGTGTAGCGGATTAGAGGTACTATCCTCCAGAATCTACAATTTTGGAAGCGACCGAACGGAGACCCATTCTTACCAGCCCGGCACCGGCATCCGCATACTGTCAAGCAACACGATCTCTATCCGCGACTCGGAAATCTTTGAAAACGGAGAAAATGGCGTATTTCTCCATGGCTGCCGCAAAGCTGAAGTGTTGAACAATACCATCCACCACAACGGTATGTCGGGAATCCAGGTGGCCTTTGGGAACTCTGGCAAGGAAAGCGATTATGTCTTCGCTGGGAACGTGCTCGACCAGAATGCAGCTGACGGCATCGACATCAACAACCGCTCCCCCCAAAACGCAAAAGATATCTCAACAACCATCGCTTATAACTTAAGCTGTGGCAACGGCTTCGTAAATGGAAAATCCACACCCGACGGCTCGGGCTTTGGAACACTGATCAATGTCTCCGGTCTAGTTATATATCGAAACCAAGCCATCGCCAACAACCGCCCGGCTATGTATATTGAAGATTGTGGCATAATTCTCAGTCGGGAAAACCAAGCAGACAACCAAATGGAAATCACGCTGGGTATAGACGATCTCCGCATCGAGTCCAGCCGATACAGCAGTATCAACCTTATCGCCAATACCAAAGCGCGCCATATCCTCATCCAAAACAGCCAAATTGGTTCCCTCTCCCTACCAAATGGAATCCAAGTGGAGAGATTTGACATCGAATCCAATACTTTTTCCCATGCCCGTATCAATCTTAACATGAAAGGCAACCTGGTCTTGAGAAACAACATCCTTAAAAATAACAGCAGCTCAAACCTGCTCTTTATCGCTGGTGCAGGCACTGCGCTCATTGAAGGAAACGAGATAGAGAGCACCCAGGCACCGGCAATTCTGATAAAGAAAAATGCCAAAAACATCCAACTGCTAAGAAACCAGCTCCGTTCTCCCGGACCTGTGATCTTGGACGAGGGCAGTCCAAACCTCCTTGTCCAAGACAACCGAATCGAGCTCATCCCCGGAGGAAAAGAGGAACTCACCCTAAAGAGCAACTATCCAGACGGCATTCGGCTCTTGGGAAATGAACACCGTGGAATCGAAGGACAAGCTACCCTACTCTTGGTTGGCAAAGGAACGGCTACGGTTAACGAAAAACTCATCATTGGTACGACTGACTACTCTGCTGTGAAGGTGGAAAACGAATAATTGGACATGAAGGTCAATCTCTATATCCCTACACTTAATGCCGGCCCCCGAATCCAGGAGGTCTTGGATGGGCTCAAGGCGCAGAGCTACCCCATCCATCGACTGGTGGTGGTGGACTCCGGTTCTACAGACGGGACGCTGGAGTATTTCCGGGAAATTCCCCACGACTTGATCAATCTGGATAAAAGGGATTTTGATCATGGAGGCACGCGTCACATGGCCATTGAGGCTTTTCCAGACGCGGACATTTTTGTCTTTCTGACCCAAGATGCCATTCCCGAAAATGCAGATGCGCTGGAGGTCATGGTTGCTGCATTTCAATCAAATCCAAAGCTGGGAATGTGCTATGGCAGGCAGCTACCCCATCACGGAGCCAAGGTTTTAGAGGCCCATTCCCGTATTTTCAACTACCCCACAAAGTCAAGTCTTAGGACATTTGAGGACAGATACAGACTGGGAATCCGCACGATCTCTTGCTCCAACTCCTTTGCAGCGTACCGCAAAGAAGCTTACTTTGATGCGGGAGGATTTCCCTCGGGCACCATTTTGGGCGAGGACGTGCTCATCGCTGGCCAGATGCTCCTCAAAGATTGGGAAATGGCCTACCTAGCCGAGGCTAAAGTGCGCCATTCGCACGACTATTCCCTTTCAGAGGAATTTAGGAGATATTTCGACATCGGGGTTTTTCACCGGGATAACCCCTGGATTTTTGAAAAATTCGGGACAGCCGGAAAAGAAGGCTTCAGCTACTTGCGCTCCGAACTCGCCTACGTCTGGAGACACAAAGCCCTGCTCTTGCCCAAAACTATTGCCTCCCTTTTCGCCAAATGGATCGGCTATCGCCTCGGACTGATGCACAATTCTTTGCCGGTCTCCGCTAAGATTACCCTCTCAATGCACCGTGCCCATTGGGGAAAATGATAGAATGCGGATTCCCCAGGACCACGCAATACTGTAGCACTTATATACAATGTGTGGAACAAACAAGGTGGTGGATTTGAGACGATTAGACTTTAGACCCCATTTAGGATTTTTTTAGATTCCAATTAAAAAATGCCCGAATTAGCCTTGACTGGCCATTTTTGGTTTTAGAAAAACAGAGAAAATCCCACTTTCTAGCAGAAAACCACCCCTTCCACCTCCAGCTTTTTCGCCGTGGTATGCTAATTGAATTTTTAGTGTCACCAACTACTACAATTAAACTATTTGAGTGATGAGAACTAACCAACACCAGGAATATGTACTCCAAGAGTACGGAAGGGAGTCTCCTATTCCAACATTTGTGGCGATGTACCGGGTATCCACGGATACCGTCAGGGAGGTGATCTTTGAAGGGATCGAATTCACGACGCGTTTCATTAAGCGAACCTTTGATATTGCGTTTTCTAGCGTGGTAATGCTGCTTGGCCTGCCAGTCTTTCTGACCGTGATGCTGATTACCAAACTGTCCTCCAAAGGGCCGGTATTCTACAAGCAAGAAAGGATCGGCCGAAACGGCATCCCGTTCTATATCTACAAATTCAGAAGTATGGTCGTGGACTCCGAGGTAAATGGTCCTCAGCTCGCCAAAGACAATGATCCTAGAATTACCCGATGGGGTAAGATCATGAGAAAAACCCATTTGGATGAGTTGCCGCAATTCTGGAATGTACTGAAAGGTGAAATGTCCATCGTAGGACCTCGCCCTGAGCGGGCTCATTTCATACGACAGATCGCGGAGCGGGCTCCCGCTTATTGGCAACTGCTGGCCATCAAGCCAGGCATTACTTCCATCGGGCAGGTTGACTACGGATATGCTGAAAATGTCGACCAGATGGTAGAGCGCATGTCCTTGGACTTGAGGTATCTGTCCGATGTCAATATCTTCACCGATTTGGAGATTATTTTGAAAACTGTCGGCACAATGGTCGGCGCAAAAGGAAAATAATACACAATATCTCAAAGGGAATAAAAAAGCTAAAGCTGGAATCGGCTTTAGCTTTTTTGCTTTTGGGCTAAATGCAATTTAGAATCCCACAAATGCTGGCGGCTCTATCCCATTTGCGCGAAGGTATGCGATCGCCGAACCCCTGTGATGGGTACTATGGTCTATCAGCAGTGCTTCTACCTGTCTTCGAGTTACGCTACTGCCAAAAACCTCAATGGTGGCAGCGGCGTCAGCATCGCTCAGCGCCTTCACGGTAGTGGCTCCGTAGTCATACGCATCAGAAACAAACTTAGCCAAATCTGCACGAGAAGCGGTCGCCACATCTAGGCTAGGCGCATCTGCACCGCCTTTCAGAAAACCCTGTGAAATCCCGACAATGGCCATTCCGATGTGGTGAATCTGTTCCTTAAAGGACATGGCACCGGGGTCAGTTTTGTAGTCCATTCCCGAGTCGGGCATCTTGGCCAGCACGTCCAGGGTAAACTTCTTGCTGTTTTCCCATTTGGCCAAAAACTCCTCTTTGGTGGTCTGGGCCATCGCCGTAAATGAGGAAAGCAAAAAGACGGCGGAAAATAAAGTCGTCAAGGAAAGTTTTGCAAAATTTTTCATAGGTAAGTGATTTTGGTTTATTGTTAAAGTTCCGCTATTCCCGATTCAATTCAAATGGAAAACCTAATTTTGACCCATGAAGAAATCGAGTATGACACAGGTGTCACTGATTGGGTTAGTTAGCCAAAAAGCGAATTTCCATCTGACCATTGAAAAATCCATCAAACAGATGAAACTGCTGGCTTTACCTCTGATCCTGATGGGTTTAGCTTCTTGCGAAAATAACTGGCTTCCCAAGCCCACTGGCTACAACAAGATAGACCTTCCAGAACATTCCTACGAAAAGCTCCACGGTGATTATCCCTACGAGCTGGACTTTTCCACTTCAAGTCAAGTCGAGCCGGATTCATTCAACCTTGCCGAAAAAGCATGGATCAACCTCAACTACAAGGACTTTGGAGCCAAAGTGCATCTCACCTATAAAAAAATCGGCGAGGGAAAGGCAGATTTCGAAACACTTTCCAATGACGCTTTCAAGCTCACCGCAAAGCACCAAATCAAAGCCTACGGCATCGAGGAAGGCGTTTTGATCACTCCAAATGGCTACACCGCAGTCGTCGCAGAGCTTTCCGGAGAAGTTCCCACGCAGTTCCAGTTTTTCGTGACTGATTCCACAGACCACTTCCTGCGAGGAGCGCTTTATTTCAACACAGCGATGAAAAACGACTCTTTGGCACCAGTGATCGAATATATCAAGATCGACATGACCCACCTGATGAACTCGGTGGAGTTTCTGGACCAATAAAAAACCCCAGAAAGCAAAAAACCTCCAGCTCTAAAAAACTGGAGGTTTTTTCATGAACATTACGGTTCAAAACGCCTTAACTCATTTTTTTCCAGGAGGTCAAGATGACTACTCCTCCTACAAGCGCGATCACGGCCGCGATCGCACCACCCAAGGTGTTGCCATAGATAAAGAATCCGGTGGAAAACAGCGCGGAATAAATCATCACCGTGCCGGTAAGCATCAATCCAATTTCCTTTGGCAAGGTACCTTGTTCCTGTTTTTCGGAAGGATATCTATCCAATACTTTTTTCCATCCAAAAGCGGCTGGCTTTACCTTCCTATAGAAAGAGAGGAGTACCTCGTCCTTCTCTGGTTTGGTCAAAAAAGTCACCAATAGCCATCCTGCGGTAGTAATCGACACAGAATAGATCAGCTTCAGATACGCTTGGTTTTCCGGGATCAGGATCCAATTCACTTTTGGGTTGATCACTTCGAAGAAAATCGCCACCACAAAAGAAATAGCCATCGCCCAGATCTCCGTGTAGGCGTTGATTCTCCACCAAAACCATCGTAGGATAAAGATAAGGCCAGTGCCCGCTCCGATCTGCAGGAGGATATTGAAGGCATCCAAGGCGGAAGAAAGAGCCAAAGCCAAGACTGCAGAAAGCACCATTAAAACAACGGTAGAAATCCTACCTACCGCAACCAACTGCTTGTCCGAGGCATCTGGCTTCACAAACCGCAGGTAAAAATCGTTGACAACGTAGCTGGATCCCCAGTTGAGGTGGGTGGATAGCGTCGACATCACCGCGGCTATCAACGAAGCCAACACGATTCCTATCAGGCCAGTCGGCAAGAAGGTGAGCATCGCAGGATATGCCAAATCGTCCCCCAGTTTGTCTACTGGGATGTGAGGAAAAGCTGCCTGCAAATCGGAGATGTTAGGATAAATCACCAGGGAAGCCAAAGCGACAAGGATCCAAGGCCAAGGTCTTAGCGCGTAATGTGCAATGTTGAAAAACAAGGTCGCTCCGATGGCGTTCTTTTCATCCTTTGCTGAAAGCATACGCTGAGCGATATATCCGCCGCCACCAGGCTCTGCCCCCGGATACCAGGTTGCCCACCACTGAATAGCGATAGGCATGATGAAGAGCGGGATGTACAGATTTGGATCGCTGAAATCCGGAATGAAATCAAGCTTGGTAGAAACCACTTCATGAGCCAAGAGATTGTTCAGAGAGCCGATTTCGGGAAGGTCAAGGATATAGTATGCCGCTCCGAAGGAGCCGATCATCGCAATGAAAAACTGGAAGAAGTCAGTCAGCAAAACACCTTTCAATCCACCCAGCGAGCTATAGACCACTGTGACGATGGAAGCAATCAGGAGTGTCTGAACAGGCGAAAGCCCGAGCATGACCCCGCCAATTTTGATCGCCGCCAGCGATACTGTCGCCATAATGACAACGTTGAAGAAAACGCCCAAATAGATCGCTCTAAAAGCCCGCAAAAAGGCCGCTCCTTTGCCGGAATAGCGCATCTCGTAGAATTCCAAGTCCGTCGTAGCCTCCGATCTTCTCCATAGCTTGGCGTACACAAACACAGTAAGCATACCTGTGAGCAAAAATGCCCACCAAGCCCAGTTGCCAGCTACGCCGTTTTTCCGCACGATGTCAGTGACTAGGTTTGGCGTGTCGGCTGAGAATGTAGTAGCGACCATAGAGACCCCGAGCAGCCACCAAGGCATATTCCGACCGGAAAGGAAAAATTCTTTCGCCGAACTACCTGCGGACTTCGCGGTAAACAGACCGATGAGAAGGGAAATGATAAAGAAGGCTGCAATGATGCCCCAATCCAAGGCAGTTACATTCATAGAGGTTGGGTTTAAACTAGCGGACAATTAACAAATTTTTTTTCTATCGAATGAAGTCTTCTTTAATTTTTTTGAAAAATAAAGCTTGTTATGGATCTTTGCGCCGCCTTTTATTTTTGGTAAAATGTAAAGGAAACAAATTTTCTTTTCTTCCCTATTTTGCGTGATGCTTTCGAACCTCATTCCTGCACTTTCCAGCTCGTACTCAATTCTTGAAAACCAAACGATTAGCATATCGCCCTTGGGGGAAGGCTTGATTCACGAGACCTTGATGCTGGACAATGGCAGCCACCAATGGGTACTTCAGGGCTTCAACGAGTCGGTGTTCAATTTTCCCGGCCGGATAGACCACAACTTGTCGTTGTTGAGTATCCATTCCGAATCTCATCCCCTACCCTTCGTCCTCCCACTTCCCATACCCAACAAATCCGGAAACGGACTAACGGAAATTGGAGGAAAAAAATACCGCCTCTTTGACTTTGTGAAAGGCACGACCCTTCAGTTGATCAGCGATCCAACCCAAGCTTATGCTGCTTCGCTGGCCTATGGTGAATTTGCCGCGTGGAGCACAGCGATCGGAGGCGAGAAAATGCTAGAGACCATCCCGAATTTTCACCGACTCGACCTTCGCTTTGAGAAACTCGTTGGGGTAGCTGGAGAAAAAAGTGAGCTTAGTGACGAGGAAACCGAGATTCTTGACTTCTACCTCAGTCAGCAACCCCTGGTGGATTGGTATCTGAGCCAGCTGAACGTGCTTCCGCTTCGTGTCACCCACAACGACACCAAGATCAACAATCTCATTTTTTCAGAGGACCTGAAAAAAGTAGAGGCACTGATCGACTTGGACACGCTGATGGGGGGCTACTTGATGTATGATTTTGGTGATCTCGTGCGGACCGTGGCTTGCAGCTTGCCAGAAACCTCCACACAATGGAACGCGATTCACCTGATCCCCGAGATTTTCACTCAACTACTCCAAGGTTATTGGCAGGGCATCAAGGGAATTGCTACGCCTGAGGAACTCAAATCCCTGCTCTTCGGCGGGGAAATCATGACGCTGATCATGGGGCTTCGATTTTTCACCGACCACCTGCAGGGTAATGTTTATTACCGGGTGACTTATCCAGAACAAAATTTCCACCGCGCCAAAAACCAGATGATTTTCCTCAAAAGCCAGCAGGAAAACCGGGATATCCTCCAAGAGATCTGGCAAAAAATCACCTCAACATCCTCCTGATTTACGACAATCAATTTCAAAACTTTGGCTTTTGGTTAGTCAGGCGGTTAATTTGCCTTTCCCAAAAACCCAGAGCACTTGTCAGGAATTTTTGATACCCGCATCGAATACCTCAAAGGCATCGGCCCGCAAAAGGCCGAGTTGCTGAACAAGGAGCTGAATATTTTCACTTACGGAGACATGCTTCAGCATTATCCGTTTCGATACGAGGACCGGACCAAGTTTTTCAAGATCCGCGAACTCAGGGAAGAACTCGAAAGTGTCCAGCTCATCGCCCGAATCAAAAGCGTCGAATTGGTCGGTGCGGGGGGCAAGCGTCGCCTGGTGGCCCACGTCTTTGACGAGACTGGTGAGATGGAAATGACTTGGTTTAAGGGCATACAGTGGGTTCAGAAAAAGCTGCCCGTGGGCGCGGTGTACGTTTTTCTGGGCAAACCCGCGCAATATGGCCGAAAATGGAGCATGGCCCATCCCGAGATGGAACCCTTGACCACAGCCAACGAAACAAGCAACAAGTTCCAACCGGTCTATTCCACAACTGAAAAGCTCAGGGCCAGATTTCTGGACTCTAAGGGTATATCGAGGATCATGGAGCAGCTCATACCATTGGCTTTTCCCCATATTCCAGAGACGCTTTCTCCGGAGATCCTCCACCAGTATCAATTGATCGGCAAACCGGAATCCATCCGCCAGATTCACTTCCCAACAGCACCCGACCTGCTAAACCGCGCCAGAAAGCGACTGAAATTCGAGGAATTCTTTTATCTCCAACTCCGGTTGTTGACGATGAAGGTGACGCGAACCGAAAAATCCAGGGGACAGGTTTTGTCCAACACCGACTTGCTGACCGATTTCTACAAAAACCATATTCCTTTCGAGTTGACCAATGCACAGAAGCGGGTAATCCGAGAAGCTTTTACGGACATGAAGTCTGGCAAACAGATGAATCGCCTGATCCAAGGTGACGTGGGTAGCGGAAAGACCATGGTTGCCTTCATTTGCATGCTGATTGCGATTAGCTCCGGAGCCCAAGCCTGCCTGATGGCACCGACGGAGATCCTGGCAAACCAACATTATGAGGGTCTGAAGGAATATGCCGACATGATGGGGATGAAAATCGCCTTACTGACCGGATCCACCAAGAAATCGGCGAGAAGCGTCATCCACGAAGAGCTAGGCGACGGTACGCTCAAGATCCTGATTGGAACCCACGCATTGCTTGAAGACGTCGTTCAATTTCAAAACCTCGGCTTGGCCATAGTAGACGAGCAGCATCGGTTCGGAGTGGCACAGCGAGCCAAACTCTGGGCAAAAAACGAGGAGTTTATCCCCCATGTCCTGGTGATGACAGCCACACCGATTCCCAGAACTTTGGCCATGACCCTCTATGGAGACCTGGACGTGTCTGTCATAGACGAATTACCAGCGGGGAGAAAGCCCATCCAAACCGTCCACCGATACGACAAGGATCGCCTCAAAGTCTTCGGCTTCATCCGGGAGGAAATCCAAAAGGGCCGACAGGTGTACATTGTCTATCCGTTGATCGAAGAGTCTGAGACCATGGATCTCAAAAACCTGATGGATGGCTACGAAAGCATCGCGCGGGCTTTTCCACAATATCCCCTCAGCATTGTCCATGGAGGAATGAAGTCCGATGCTAAGGACTTCGAGATGCAACGATTTATCAAAGGTGAGACCAAAATCATGGTAGCCACGACGGTAATAGAAGTGGGGGTAAATGTCCCGAATGCGTCCGTGATGATCATCGAGAACGCCGAGCGTTTTGGTCTTTCGCAACTACACCAGTTGCGCGGCCGTGTGGGACGTGGCGCAGAACAAAGCTATTGCATCCTGATGAGCAAATACGAGCTCAGCAAGGACGCCCGCATTAGACTGGAAACGATGGTGCGGACAAACGACGGATTTGAAATTGCCGATGTGGATCTGAGGCTACGAGGGCCGGGAGACCTGATGGGCACCCAACAGAGTGGCATCAGCGATCTGCTTATTGCCGATCTGAGCAAGGATGCTCCGATACTGACCGTGGCGAGGGACGCTGCACAGCAGCTATTGGCTAATGATCCTGAACTGAGCCGAGTAGAAAATGCCCCAATCCTTCGACAGATCAAACAGCAGAAAAAAACCGCTGTAAACTGGAGTAGGATTAGCTAGAGGAAGGGAGCGGATAGTTAGGAAGTGGGAAGTTAGGAGGTGCCTGCCTGAGCCGAGCCGAGGGGTACTTTGGTGGAAAAAGTGAAAGTTCGTCGAAATCGTACTTCCGGGATCGCGAAATCAACTCAGTTTTTCCGCTTAAAAAGCCCTGCTATGCGACGGGCGATCTGTTTTTCCTTTTCCCAAAAGAAATTGAACTGCCCGAAAATAAAGCCATAGATCAGAAGGAATATCTGATAGAGCGGCAAGACTAGAAGAAGATAAAGGAGCGTATTGACAAAGCCCCCTTTCTCCACTCCAAAAAAATCCAGGATGGGATTTTTGACAAACAAGATCGTGAACCCCGTGCAAGCAAAGACCACCAAAACCATGACTACCTGAAAGAGACTTTCCAATTTCCACTTGGTCTGAAGTCTCCGTAAAATACCGGGCCGCTCTTCTTGTTTTTGCATCTGCCAAAAGTAGCAAGAAACAGTCTAAATAAAAGAGCCGGATGAATCCGGCTCTCGCATTTCATAAAATTCAGGATACTAGAGGCTCAGCCCCAATTTCCAATCCATCACCAAGTAAAAACCCCGTTATTCAAGTTTTGGAGGGCCTGTACCTTGTACTTGGCGTCAACCAGGATGGATACGTTGTGGCGGCTACCTCCATAGGAAACCATACGAACCGGAATCTCTGTAAGTGAGTCCATGACGGACTTGATCGCACCTTTCGTTTCGGAAACCATATTGCCCACCACACAGATGATCGTCTGATTCTGGTCAACCTCTACGGTTCCAAGCACTTTCAATTCTTCGAGAATTTGATCCAAGTGGCTCAGATCATCGATAGTGACCGAAACGGCCACCTCGGAAGTGGTGATCATGTCGATCGGAGTCTTGTATTTTTCGAACACTTCAAAGATTCTCCTCAAAAATCCATACGCCAAGAGCATGCGGCTGGATTTGATCTTGATGGCGGTGATGCCGTCTTTGGCAGCGATGGCTTTTACACCTGTAGTCTCGACTGATTCCTTAATAAGCGTGCCATGCGCCGTCGGCTCCATAGTGTTGAGCAGGCGGACCGGGACATTGTATTGCTGCGCCGGCCAAATGGATGCAGGATGCAGGATCTTGGCTCCGAAATACGCCAACTCCGCCGCTTCGTCAAAAGACATTTCGGCAATCGGCCTCGTGCGGTCTACCACTCTCGGATCGTTGTTGTGCATCCCGTCGATGTCAGTCCAAATTTCGCACACAGATGCGTTGATCGCAGCTGCGATCAGGGAGGCAGTGTAGTCGCTTCCTCCGCGCTTGAGATTGTCGACCTCGTTTTTATGGTTTTTGCAGATATAGCCTTGGGTCACAAAGAGTCTCGCATCCGGATGTTTTTCCAGAATTGCCCCAAGCTTCTCCGAAATCTTGCCCAGCTCCGGCTCGGAGTTTTCATCGATGCTCATGAAGTCCAAGGCAGGCAAGAAAACTGCAGGGATCTTCAGCTCTTCCAAAAGAGTAAAAAACAGTTTCGTGGAAAGGAGCTCGCCTTGGGCGAGGATATCACGATTAATCGCTTCGTTAAAGGATATTTTGAGAAGTATATTGAGAAATTCGAAATGTTCCTTGACGATTTCTGCAGCTTTGGCCTTTGCCTCCTCAGTGTCAAGCAGCGCTGGATAGAAGGCCTCATAATGAGCCAAGAGCGTGTCAATCCTGTCCTTTGCCAGCTCTTTGTCACCAGCTGCGAGAGCTTCTCCGATGCCCACCAAGGCATTGGTAGTCCCGGATAATGCGGACAATACGACAATAGTAGGCTCGTCTCCTTGAGTCACGAGACTTTTCACCTGATGCATACGCTCTGGGCGGCCGACCGAGGTGCCACCGAATTTCATGATTTTCATGCGATTGATTTTTGAAAGGCTACATAGAATCCCGAGAGTGTCGGACGGGGATCACAGTCGACAAGTGGGATCCTATAGGGTTTAGGTTTTATTGAAATAGGTTTGTGAATTAGAATCCGAGCATTTTGATTGCGGTGATCGCCGCCTCGTCACCTTTGTTGCCGTGTTTCCCCCCTGCGCGCTCCATGGCCTGCTTTTGGGTGTCCGGAGTCAAAACCCCAAAGATTACAGGCTTGTTGAACTTCAATCCGACATTGGTAATCCCGTGGGCCACCGCGTCGCAGATGAAATCGAAATGGCGGGTCTCCCCCTGGATCACACAACCTAGGCAAAGCACCGCATCTATGCTTTCATCCTGTGCACACCATTGGGCACCGAGAGTCAACTCAAAAGAGCCTGGAACGTTTTTCCGGATGATGTTCTCTTTCTTGGCCCCATACTCAACCAAGGTCTGGTAAGCACCGGAATAAAGCGCCTCGGTCACCTCTTCATTCCATTCGGAGACGACGATGGCAAATTTCTTGGAGCTGATGTCCTGGATGTTTTTGGAGCTGTGAGCGCTTAGGCTTTTGAGGGCAGTTGCCATGAAGTATATTTTTGGAAGGGATTTAACAAAAAAAGAGTAAGACCCCTTGGCCTTACTCTTCTAACTTATGCGGTACACACCGGCATTACTTAGCGGCAAGGCCTTCTAAGCGAGCTTTGTGTTTTCGTGCAGCAGCATATTCGAATGATTCGTAGTATTTTTCCTCGATCTCCGCATAGGTAGCAATTGCATCGGCAATTTTGCCCGCCTCTTCCTGCGCCACAGCCAGTTTTGCCAAGTATTTCGGAGTCGTGTATTTATTTTCGTTGGTACGGGCCGCTTTGGTGTAGCTTGCGATGGCCTGGTCGGTCTGACCCAATTCCAGCTGCGCGTCACCAACAAGGGAAATAGCCTTGGACTGAACCAGATAGTCATCCGCGGAGAAATCCTCCAAATGAGTCAAAGCTTCTTGGAATTTCTTTTGGGAAAGGTAAATGGAGCCAATGTAGAAATGAGCCAAATTGGCGGCATCGGTTCTCGGATAGTCTTCAGCTATAGTCAGGAAGCCCTTGTTGATCCCGTCGCCATTCAGCGCAAAATCGATGCTATCCTGCTCAAAGAAATAGACCGCCTGAAACATTTCAGCCTGGGCCTTTTCATTTTGGTTTTGGTTGTTGATCTGGAAGAAAAGGATTCCTCCGATAAGGATCACCGCTGCAGCTAAGACCCCACCTAATACTTTGCTATTCTGTTTCAAAAAAGCCTCACCTCTTCCGATTCGCTCTGCTAGTACTTCCGGGTTTTCAAGTACTTCGTTGTGGTGCTCTTTTTTAGATTGCTTTGTCGCCATGTTACTCAAATTTCGGTCGCAAATATACGGTTTTTATCAAATACACAAGTCCCAACAAAAAAGCCATGAAATCTGAAAGACTTCATGGCTTTCGAGGGAATCTAACCAGTATTTATTCCATCACGAAAGGATAGTCTTCCTGAACGTAAACGTCTTTGAAAGCATCCTGCCCATCAGGCCATGGAGACTCTTCAGCGAATTTCACTGCGTCGTCTACCTGCTTTTTCACTTTTTTGATGATCGCATCGATCTCTTCCTCGGTCAGGAGGCTATTTTCCCTGATCGTAGCCAGTACCTGCTCGATTGGGTCGCGCTGCTTGTATTCTTCTACCTCCTCTTTGGTACGGTATTTTTGCGGGTCGGACATGGAGTGTCCCTTGTAGCGATAGGTTCTCATCTCCAGCAAAGTCGGGCCATCGCCGCGTCTTGCTCTCTCGGCAGCTTCGGATACTGCTTCGTGCACGGCCTCCACATTCATTCCGTCCACTGGGAAGGATGGCATATCGTACGCCTCACCGATTTGATACAGTTCGGTCACGTTGGACGTACGGGCTACAGAAGTACCCATGGCGTAGCCATTGTTTTCGATCACGAAGATTACCGGAGTTTTGAACAGCATAGCCAAGTTCATTGCCTCGTGGACAGCTCCCTGACGGACTGCGCCGTCACCCATGTAGCAAATCGCCAGGTTTTTGGTGCCTTTATATTTTTCTGCAAAGCCCAAACCCAGTCCCATAGGCACCTGTGCGCCTACGATTCCGTGACCGCCCGCGAAATTTCTTTCCTTGTCAAAGATGTGCATAGACCCCCCCTTGCCCTTAGTGGTGCCGGTGGCTTTGCCAAACAACTCAGCCATCACCGCGCCGGGGTCGGTACCCAAACCCAGTGGATGCGCATGGCATCGGTAGGCGGTGATCCACTTGTCATCCTTGGTAAGGGCGCTGATGGAGCCGGAAGCGCAGGCTTCCTGACCAATATAAAGGTGGCAGAATCCACGGATCTTTTGCTGACCATAAAGCTGTCCTGCTTTCTCCTCAAACCGTCTCATTAACAGCATGCTCTCGTACCAAAAGCGGTACGTTTCCTTCGGATATTTTACTTTGGACTTGGTCGCTGCAGTTTTCTTTGCCATATCGTAATGATCAAAATATGCTATTTTAGGCCCCAAATATAGCAATCCCGACCTAAAAATCAGGAGCCTGCCAAAATAAATCCCGCTGCATGCATCTGGAGTCCATCGATTTAATCCAGTTCAAAAACCACCTCAAAACAGGCCTGGAGTTTAGCTCCCAACTGAACTGCTTCACAGGCTTGAACGGCAGCGGAAAGACCAACATCCTAGACGCAATACACTACCTCTCCCTGACCAAAAGTGCCGTTCAGAGCAGCGACACGCTGAACATCGCCCACGGCATGGATTTTTTTGCGATAAAAGGGCAATTTCGGCTGGGCGAAAAAAGACTGGAAGTGCGCTGTACCTTCGAGACCGGGAAAAAGAAAAACATCTTTCAAAACAGCAAGGCACTTCTCAAAACCAGCGAACACGTCGGTCTCATCCCCCTAGTGCTGATCGCCCCGGATGACACAGAACTGATCAAAGGAGGGAGCGAGGGGCGCCGCAAGTTTTTTGACGGCTTGCTCTCGCAGCTGGATCACCCCTACCTAGAGCACCTGATCCGCTACCATCATTTCCTAAAACAAAGGAATGCCCTGCTAAAGCAATTTGCTGAGATAGGGAGGAGAGACATGACACTCTTGGGCAGCTACGATCAGGAATTGATCCGGCTGAGTGTAGTTTTGGCGAGAAAACGGGCAGACCTGCTTGGTGAAATGGCTCCCATGCTGCAAAAGCACTATTCGGAAATATCCCAAGGAAAGGAGGAAGTAGCAATCACCTATGAGACGGAAGCCTTGCGCGATGACTTTGAGTCCTATTTCCTGAGTCTGCGGCAAAAGGACTTGGCAACCAAAAACAGCAACGCGGGTATTCACAAAGACGATTTTGATTTTCGGATTGGAGAGCACCCGATCCGAAAGATCGGCAGCCATGGCCAACAGAAGTCCTTCATCATCGCTCTGAAGCTGGCGCAGTTTCAGGTCTTTGAGGCTGCAAAAGGCGAAAAACCCCTGCTCCTGCTAGACGACATCTTTGATAAGCTCGACGACCTGCGGATAGCCAAGCTGATGGAATTGATCTCCAGACACACCTTTGGGCAAATCTTCCTGACCGATGCGAGGCCCGAGCGCTCCAAGGGGATTTTGAAAGAGTTGGACTCAGAGGTCTTCTTCTTTGAGCTGGAAAATGGAAAGATCAAAAAATAACAAAAAGGCCGAAGCCTCTTTTTGATTTTGCAATTGAAGAAATGCTAAAAAATCATCCATCCGTTATTTTTTGATTAAAATGAATAACGATATCCTAAAAGTGTTGAGAAATAATTTCCCCTGAAGAAATATTTGTTTTGATATGTTTTCCCATCAAATTCAATTCTATTTAAATCAATCACGATGGAAGGTTCTCGAAGATCTAAACCCCACTTTGCCGACAGTGTCACTCTAGAATTTTTAGATAAATCGTAAAATAATCCAATCTCAGGTTTAAAGTGAATCGCCAACTCTTCTATGCTTCTTTGTCCATAAAGCTCAACTGGTATCCTTGGTTGTCCATTGGGCAATCGAATAGCTTGTAATTCTCCTCCAGTATATTCATACTCACTCTCGGAATTATAAGTGAGATGAAGAGCCGTTGATAAACTCACACCTGCCTTGGGAAGAATAAAAAAGTCCTTTTGAACTTTAGGGCCAAAGGCAAAATAATCAAATCTTGGCCCTCCCATATAACTTAAAGGATCTAGAGGAGTGTATGTAAAATATACATCAAACCTATAATACTCCGCTTCAAACCCATAGTAAAATCCCTTGTTTAGGGATTCTACAACTCCTAAACTAAAAAAAACATGATCGGTAGTAGAAGCAACCAGATCATTGAAATTTCCTAGGTAGTCGAGCTTTGTATTCCCATTCCCAATTTTTGACTCAATTGCCAATCTATTTTGAGCTAAGGAAGTGGAATGAATTCCAGAGAAAGCTAAACTTATGAAAAGGACAACTTTTAAAATCATTGATTTTTCTCTCATAACTGGCTGGTTTAAAAAACATTCAAAGATTAGAACTTTACCCTAACTAGAAAATACCCTCAATAGGGTATTTTTCAAAGGTTTTGAATAAAAAAAGAGGCCGAAGCCTCTTTCGTTACTTTAAGCGATATCCAAAATTGAATTCCAGGTTGATCGGCCAAATGCCGCCAGAACCAGTCAGATCAAAATAGTAAATCGGCCCCACACTGCTCAGCAGTGTCCACCTACCATATTCCCGTTTGAGTCCCCAAGTCGGGCCTACAGCCATGGTATAGTTTTCGTTTGGCCGGACATTGCCCGCGATTCTCGGCCCGTAATATAGGTAACGCAAGGCAAGGAAATTGCCTCCTTTGTGCTCATTGTCTTCGCGTTTGTCTAGGTTATAGTAGCTTCTTCCTTGAACATCAACAAAGGGAGCTAGTACGCCTTGGAAACCAGACTCACCATACATGGTGTTCAACTCAGGATAGGAATAGTTGTATCCGAGTCCAGCATTAAGCTCCAATGTGGTGCGCTCGCCGATTGGGGTCTCCCAAGCTATGCCTGGGTTTAAAATGTTCAGCCGTACTTCTCTAGCCTGTTGTGCGAAAGAACTAAAACTGGCAAAAACGAAACACAATGTAACTATATAAACCTTATTCATTAATCTCTTTGATTATTCTAATACCTTTCATTTCACCCAAGAATACCGAAGCTCCATAGACAGAAGCCCCATCAATTTCGTACATTTTCTTTACGCTAGACAAGGTAGGTTCCATGACATTTTTTGAAAAGGAAGTGAAATTACCAGTCCCAGTAGATTTATATGTAATTCCATAATACCTATCTATGACAAAACTAAGTTCATTCACATTATTAGCAGTAATCTCATGCCTAGTTAACGCAAGTTTAACCTCATCAGGAAACACCTTTCGATATGATTTGACGTTTGACTGCTTAACTTCGAGAGAAGCAGAAGCCAGGGATGACTCGGCCTCCTTCCAAATTTCTTCTGTCAAGCTAGAATAGGTAACCTTTAACACTTTTTTCAACATTTTCTCCAAATCATTGTAGCTAAATTGTAAGCTCCCCTAAAAGTCGGCCATTTGAAAGTTGAATTGAAAATATCAACTTT
>CAZTJM010000099.1:0-9640 GCA_964613865.1 uncultured Limnohabitans sp.
ATACGCCTGGATACTTCGCAGATAGCGGCTCTCTCCTTTTTTTCGTTGCATGAATGCTTCCTTTGCTCCTGGAAAGTAGGTTTCCAAAAGGAGCTCACGGATGATTTGGCGATTGCCTGGATTTGTCATGAAAACAAAAAGCTCCTCCGAAAATTGAGCAAATTCCAAGACCTCCGACAGCGTGAAAATGTTCTTGATGTGCGCTTGGATGGAATAGCCGGGCTTTGGTCGTAGAAACCAAAACCTTGTCCTGTTTATCTTGTCGTTTTGTAGAAAATAGAACGGCTGGGTAAAATCCTCCTGATGTCCCGTATTGACCAGAAGCGACCAGTTCTCATGAAAAGCGCCTACCAGATCGGAATTGACGAAAAACCGGTTGTCGGCCATTGTCTCCGACTCTATCAGATCCAGCAAAGTCAGCAGCAAGATGGGCTTGTGCGGAGCCACGCCATAGTTGGTTCCGGCTCTTCTTAGTCTGGATAAATCCCTGAGGATGGCTTCGAGTTTCATTTCAGTCTTTCTGAAGTTTTAAAGTATTAAAATCCATCACGAAGACGAAAAAAATCGTTAAAAAATATTTACAAATGCTTCCGCGCTCCCCTAATGAAAATAAACGGTCTATTTTATCGGGTTTTTAACCCACTAACCTAGGCCAAATCCCAAACATACCCACTTCCCAAGTACCCCCTCCCACTTCGAAGGGAACTCAAGTCACCCTTTTGGGAACTGCAGTCGCCTCCGGGAGAAGTGCAGTTCTCTTTTAGGGAACTCCAGTTCTCGTTTTACCGAGTGAAGTTCTCTTTTGGGGAAGTACAGTCGTATCCGAACCGAGTGGAGTCACCAGTTTAGGAAGTACACTCCTCTTTTCACCGACTGCAGTCATCTGAAAGAGAAGTCGAGTTCACGCAGCAGGAACTGTGGTAGGTTTTCAAGTGGGGAATGCCAGGAATCTTCAACCCAAAAAAATACCGGATGCTTGGGGCATCCGGTCTGTGTCAAGTAATCAATCTGGCTTTCTCCTTCGGGCCTACTCTTCGTCAGGGGACCTTTTGCCGTTACCGACAAAGCGCTTGCTCAGGTCCTCAACGACCGCTTTGGCCTCAGGAGCATTGACTTTGGCTCCCTGCTTGGCGGAGTTGTAATAGCTCAGCGCAGCCACATAGGCTTCCGATCCTGCCAGCATGGCCGTATCACTCAGCGTGTCCATCAGCTGCTGGGCCAGGCGGAGCAAAGGCAAGAGGCCCATTACTGCCTCCCAATCCTTTTTCATCTCCACCGGATCCACAAAGGGCGGTAGAAACTGGGGATTGGAATCGACGTAATCCATCGCCTTGGAAACAAAAGGCTCTGTGCCGTCGCTCATCTTGGGCAGCTTCTTGCGCTGTTCCGGAGTGAGGGCGATTACATAAGGCACCAAAATCTGCAGTGCCTGTTGAAGAGCGGCCTTTGCCGCTGCGAGATCCGCCGCTGGGATCTGAATGGAAATTTTGTTTTCCATGGTTTAAAAATTAAAGGTTATGAATAAAACAATACAGTATAAAAAGTAACTGTCCCAAAAAAGTTAAGGAGTTAGTTTTAAAAAACCAATACAATTAGTTAAGCTTATTTTTTGGCCAAATAAGAGTTAAAGGAGCTTGTTTATAAGATGATTCAATCCCTCTTCCCTTTCGATAGCGATCGGGATAAAGGGAAAGTCGGTCCCGTGGAGCATGAATGTGTACTCGCGCAGCCGTTTCAATCTAACCCTGTAGGGGTCCAACCATGAATAGCCCAGAGTGCAACCCTGGGTATAAAGTGGTAAAATGATTTCAACCACGGCCCACAGATATCGTGGGTAACCAGAAGTCGATGCCGAGGTACGGAGATGGAGTATTCGGAGCTGGAGGGCTTTGGCTAAGGCCTTTCGGAGAGGCCTTGGGAACCTTCATCGTAGTTTTTTAATGTCCTTTTTTCTTGATGAAAATGCCATGCTATTATGCTTGAAAGCAGTTCTTTTTTCGATCGGGCTTGGGTGGGATTTATGGATGACAGCAGTCATTTATTTACTGTCTCGAACATGCCGTATAGATTCAGGTGCAAAACCTCTCTTATTTCCTGGGTTTAAATGACTATTGCTCCTCCTCTATTACTTATTCCAAAGGCCCTATTAACTCAACGAAAGTCCCATCAGGATCCTGCACCAGGACAAAATGTGCTTTTTCATTTAAAGGTATAGGTGTACTTCCTAAAAATTTTACATTTTTTCCCTTTAACCTTTCAATCACCGGCTTCAGTGCTTTAACATTTATTGTAATGTATTGTACCCCTGTGTCATCCTGAATAAAGTCCTGTTTGGGATGAGTTTCTTTTTTACCAAAGCTCATCAGCTTCCATTCATTGGCATCGGGGCTATTCTCTAATTTTAGAACGGTTACAGAGGTAGGAATACCGTTCGAAAGACCTGACTTTTTTGAAAAATCTTCATTGATTGTGAAACTATACGCCTTAACCATCCCAATTCCATCCACATAGAAGTCTAAGGAACGATCAAGATCAGATACAACCACACCCAAGCCAATTAAATTACTACTAAAGTTGGATTGGGAGTGAGCAGAGTAATTCACCATTAGAGCAGCAGCTATACCAAGAAATTTTAATAAAGAGTTTTTCATAAATTTTAGGAGAGAATTGCGATATAGTAGGCCTCCAAAATAAGTAAAATATTAAATAAAGTCTTAGCATGCTCCAATACAGGAGACTTTTGAGGGTTGGAGAGAAAAAAAGTGATTTGAAAGGAAAGAATTTTTGGCAAGGTTAGAAATTCATTTTTTCGGCTTGAAAGGCATCTGTTCCAATTCGGATGGCATCATTAGATTGGACCGCAATACTGGCTGTGGTGATTGCCCGGTATCGCAGATATAGCTTCGCCCGCAGCGGCGGGTAACCGATGACAGGAATATCATTTGAAAATACCGGTAACGGATAAATCCGTTTTTTGATCTCTGCCTTTTTGGGAAATGCCTCACGGGGCCATTGTCACTTTAGCGTCCATTTGTAGGTTGTCAGTAATACCTACTTTTGTATCGACAGTACACACCAAGCTACCCACATGATTAGTGTCCCAGGGCGTGTCTTTCGCTTTTTTAGGACTATGCTCCAGTTTTTGTCTAAGCGGAATTAGATGCTGACTGTGACATTTTCTGTCTAGTCACTTTTTGCAAGGCAAAAAGTTAAACTAAACTGGTCTATCCCTTCTCACTCCCGCCCTACAAGCTGGCTCCTCGCTAGATTAGCCTACCGGGTTAATTTTTAAAGCTCGGTTGCTTCGCACCTACCCTGCTCAGTTTTGGCTGGAGCCATTTTCCGAGGCAGTGGCCTCGCTTCGGTTGACGTGAAACTTCATCCCATTTTCGTTGCGGATGTAGAGGGTGCGCGTAGGGAAAGCGATGGAAATGCCCCGATCACCCAGCTGCTCGTAGATCTGCAGGTTGATTTCTTGCTGGACGTCCATGTAGGTATTGTATTCGGCATTTTCCACGAAATACACGATCTCGAAGTCCAAGCTGGAGTCCCCAAAAGACTTGAAGTGGGCCCGATCAAAGGTGACGTCCTTTTGGGAGGACACGATCTCCCGAAGAAGTGAAGGAATGGCCCTGAGATCCTTGGGGGAAGTCTCGTAGGTGACTCCAACCCCAAAGACGATCCTACGCCGCTGCATCTTCTTGTAGTTGTGTATGCGCGAACTGGTCAGGTCACTGTTGGAAAAGACCAGCTGCTCGCCTGAGAGGGTTGCGATCCGCGTGGTCTTGATGCCGATCTTCTCGACGATTCCGTTTTTGTCCCCCACGACCAAAAAATCCCCTACCTCAAATGGTCGGTCGAAGAAGATCACAAAGTAGTTGAACAAGTCACCGATGATGTTTTGCGCAGCCAAGGCGATGGCGATACCACCTATCCCCATCCCGGCGATGATGGCCGTGACATCGTATCCGAGGTTGCCAAACATAAAGACCATACCTGTGATCCAGATCACGATATTGACGATCAATATGATCCCACCCATCTGCTTGACTTTCTCCTCTCCGCCTTCCTGTCGACTGATGTAGGTACGCAGCAACATCAGAATCACACTGGACACCAGCCGGATCGCATAGTAGGTCAGCACGACTACAAAGACCACTTCCAGGATGTTGGCAAAGCGCTCCGGCCAGACTAGGGTTTTCAGCGCGGCGTAGACGATGACAAAGTCCACCATGGGTACGAGAAACTTGCTGACCGTCTCCACCGCAAAGTCGTCATAGGCATTGTCCGTGGATGCGACCCAGGCATGGACGCGTTTGAGGACAAACCTTTTGAAAGCCGCTACCAGCAGCAGGCCGAGTAAAATAACGCCCAAGACGATAAGGTAGGACTGTACACTGTTTCCAAAGTACTCTTGTTCCAATAGTGTTTCCATGAGTTTTATAGGTTTAGTGGCAAAAGAAAACTGCTGGTGGCGCGAGGGCCGAACCAGCTAAAAAGGCCGATTTGAGACTTAAATGGAGACACTTTCCTCGCATACCCCTTTTTGGCAAGGGGAAAGTGCCCAAGATGCCAAACCTGGACGGGCAGGCCTAACTAGTGCGAAGCACATAATAAGTAAGGGGTTTTCTCCGCTAATTGTTCCGAAAATCTTCAAAAATTGAACATTTGGCTCTAGTACCAAGGCAATGGGCTATGTCTTGACAGGCCATTAAATCGAACCCAAGTCTTCCTATAGAACCTCTGTTCTCTCTGCTTTGCCAATTCTCTCAGAAACATCTGATAATCTCAGTTTTCAGTTCACGGATTGCTGAGAAGCGGGAAAAGGAGAGTTTTGGTTGAGGACTTGGGAAACTGACCATCTATTTTTCTTTGTCACTTTTTGTGGGGCAAAAAGTAAGCATCCCGATTCTGATCGGGACAAATACGTGGCCCCGATGGCGATCGGGGCTTCCACCGCGCGAGGCTGGACGCCGGCCCGCTTTTGCGTCAACCAAACCGCCGGACACAAGGGGCGCTACGGTTTCAAAGGTTCCCTTTTAAGTTTAGACTTTGGTCTCTGGGATTAGTCATGAGGTGGGTGGTTTCAGGTTTTCGGAGCGTTGGATGGGCCTATTTCTTCTTTTGGTTTTTTCCGGTTTGGAAGGACCGGAAGACATTGAAACCAAAATGGATATCCCCGTCAAAGAAATTTCCCTGGATTGGGGGTAAAAAGGCTGAAGGAGTCATGGCCGCGGTATTGGTGAAATGGAGTTGGAAAATATGTCCTCCGGTATCGATTTCCACTCCCAATCCCAAAGAGTTTTGCCCTTCCAATTGATCTTGGCTGCTGTAATAATATTCTCCAGTAATGCCAACCCGCTTGGAAACCATCACCCTGCCTCCTACGCCAAGCAACCAAAGGGTGTTTGGAATTTCTTCGGTAGGCACCAGATTCCGGTGGAGCACTGATGGCATCAACTGGAGGGAAACCGCAGGACTCAGCTTTCGGGCGATCAAAAGCTGATTGACAAAGGAAAGCCTCCTCTGGAAATTCATGGGTAGCTCCGGGCGTTTGAGAGAGTTGACGGAGAGGTCGAAAACCCAAGCAAGTGTCAGGGGAAACCCGTTTTTCTTCTGGTCCAGAAAGCGGTATTTCAGGTAGCTGTCGTACACCTTGTTCAGTGAATTGCGGCCAAAACCCATGGAAATCCGATCTGTAAACGCGTATTCCAAACCCAGACGCACATTTGAATCATCCAGGCCAAACAAGTTGTAAGCCCCGGAATTCAACCTGCCAAACCGGTGTGAGATCAGCACGTCCAAATTGCCCTTGCCCCTGGTTTCCACCGATTGTCCGTTGATAATCCGGGTACCCTTGAAAATAGAACCTACAGGTTCCGGCTTTCCCTCGGGTTCTTTGAGCTGATCCAGTAGATCTTGGGCATTCAGGGTGAAGGATAGGATACTGAAGAAAAAACAAAAACAAACTCTGATCATTTGGCTTAGAGGTTAAATTCGAACTTGACGGTGACTTCCACCACTTCCGCTATGTTTTGAAACAGGATGGAAGGAATCTCGATCCCATAGTCCTCCAGTCGGACCTTGAATACCGATTCCATCGTGAGTTTATTTCCTTCCTGCCGGATAGTTCCGGGAAGACTTACCTGTCGGGTGACTCCATGGATTTGCAATTCCCCTATTGCCTGCGCCTGTCCCATGCCTTCTCCAGGTTTATAGCCTGAAACTTTTCCCACAAAGGTGGCCTCCGGGAAGCGGTCCGTTTCCATGTAGTTTTCATTGAAATGCTGGCGCATCAGGGATTTCCGAAACACAAACTCGCTGATAGGAACAAGGAATGCCACTTGGGCATTGCCGGGATCAAACATGCCAACCGCCTTTTCATTGGTAGCCGTGATATCCTCGATTGGCGCAGAGCTAAAGAAGCGCACATACCCCGTTGCGGACCGGATCTGCTGAGCTACCGCTACCCCGGAGTAAGTGAGCAAAAACAGAAACAGGATTAACCTTTTCATCTGATTGTCATTTGATTTTTTAGGGTCAAATAGCCTTTCCCGATTTTCCTTGGGAGAACTCGCCGTGAAGAATCATCCCCCTTCCGGAACTAATCCGGGACAAGTCTGCGAGACTTTTTAGTAATCCGCGATTTTATGTGTTGATTATTGATTTTTAGGTGCCACATGGAATGCCTGGATAGTCCTTCTCTAAATGAGATATTTTCCAGCAGGCAATTGATTTTTCAATTGTCTTTGGCGCCATTTTGCACCCAACAGGCTATGGTTTCTTTCTGCTGATTTGTGAGGGAAAAGCCCGAACCTGCCAGTGGCATGAATCCACTCTGGGTGTTGGTTCTGATGATGGCGGCGTTTTGGATGATGTTTGCCCTCACCGTGAAATCCACCCGTCCCGTGCCGGCAACATGGCATCCGGACACCGCACAGTTTTGCTGGATAATCGGCAGCACATCCTGGGTTAGGGAGACATTCTTGCTTTCGCAATCCTGAGTAGGCGGAGGGGGTTGAGGAAGTGTGTCCTCACTTTCAGAGGAGCAGGCAATGAAGACTGCAAGGGCAATGGTCAATGCCAAAGCGCCTGTCCATGAGATTGGATTACTGTTTTTTGAAGTGTTCATAGCGGATTGGTTTGTTTTGATTGGGACAATAGTTTTCATCCACACCCAAATCGTGGGTGTGTCGGGGATTCGCTTTTATGGATTGGGCTTGGATTTTAGCGGCCTGGATAGAATTTGAGGCCTAGAAATATTCCGGTGCTTTTGAGTGAAATATTACCTTCTCCGATACCGTCGACAGGAACTTTGAAATAAGGTTCCACCTGAATTGAAAGCCTGTCTGCCAGTTTGCGTTCGTAGCCCAGACTTAGATTTACAATTCCGAAAGGATGTTGATTCTCGCCGTTTTTCTCAAGGGTGTAGGTATAGTCATATCCCGTTACGGGGTCTTGGTAAGAAATCTCGTAGGTCTCGGAGAGCATCAGGTAGCTGGAGAGGCCCACGCCCACAAATGCCCTTTGGACCCGACCCTGAAGCGGGTAAAACCGAAGATTGAGCGGGATATCGAGGATTGCGCAATCTCCGATGACCCCATTCACCTGCTCTCCGTAGCTTACTTCGAAAGGCCCTTCCGATTCATAGGGCTTGTGGGAGTAGAACAGGCCCGAATTGATGCTGAATCGCGGAGAAAGGAAGTACTCCACTCCCAATCCAACGGCCTGACCGGCTTTGCCCATTTGGTTGAGTTTGACCCCGCTCAAATCAGGAGCAAGCTGTGCGGATAGATTTAGCCTTCCCGCAAACCACTTTTTGACCTTGGTGTTTTCAGGCATCAAGCCATCGATTTTTGTGAAGGATGCTACCTCCACTCCTTTTGAACTGAATTCAGGAGCTGACAAAAGGAAACTATCCGACCTGGAAATTAAGTGAGCAAACTGAAAGTCCCGGCTTCGATCATTTGAAGCCATGCTACGCTCACTTCCTTCTTCGGAAAGGAAAGCGGGAGAATTTTGGAGAGGCTCACTCCTTGTCTGAACAGTCCGATTGGATGAGCTAATCCCTTCAAAGTCGACTATCGTTGCAGCAGAATTCAAAGTGTTTAGACCACTTTCAGAATCTGATTCCCTTTTGTTTTCTTGTTTGTCACCAGGGGAAATATCAGACTCAGCTACGTTTTTCCCAACCGGCACGACAGATTCAGGATCTCCGGACTTGAAATCCAAAAGCGTCTTTCCTCCCATAAAGAGTCCCAAGAGCAATACCGTCCCAAGGCCTATCCATCGGGCTTTGGACCATTTGCCCAAGACGAGGGGTTTCTCCGGACCGGCCAAGCGAGCTTTCATCTTCCCCCAGTCCTCCTCTCTGAAAGGGATTTCAGGGGACTCGCTGAGATTCTTGATGAAATCGTCGAATTCCTTATCATCCATATCGGAAAATTTCCTGCTCATGACTTTTTGGATTTAACATTTCTCTCAGCTTGATTCTCGCTCTTGCGAGGTTGGATTTGGACGTCCCGGTCTGAATCCCGAGCATTTCGGCGATTTCCTCATGGCTAAAGCCCTCGATTACAAATAGGTTGAATACCGTGCGGTAGGCATCCGGAAGTTTTTGAATTGCCCGGATCAGGTCAGCATATTCGAGTTGGCCCAGCACACCGGGGCTGGGGTCCTGAGAATCCACGGGATATTCAGGTCCCGGATCTACAATGCCTTTTTGGTTCTTTTTATAGTGATTGATACACAGGTTGATCAGCGTTCGTCTAAACCAAGGTTTAAATGGCCTATCCTGATCAAATTGTTCAAAGTGGATAAATACCGTCATAAAACCGTCGTGAAGAATTTCGACCGCTTCTTCCCGTCTGTCGGTATAGCGAAGGCATATACTCATCCCATAACTGTAAAATCGCTTATACAGTACCTCCTGGCTTTTGGGGTCCCCATCTGCCAGTCCTTGCAAGATTTCCTTTTCAGTAGCTTCTGATTTCACAATGCCGGTGTTGCATTAGACCGTACAAGGATTATTTGGATGAGGTTGCGTGGGGATTGAAATAAAGATTTTTTTATTGATCCTCAGCAGGTTTAGCTGATTATTCTTTGTGCGCTAATGGCTAGCCTATGGTCCTGCCCCGATAAAAATCGGGAGAGAAGCAGGACAACAGAAGAACTCACCTTGGTAAAAAAGCTCCGGAGGAGCGGAATCTTTGTAGCCTGGGGTGTGAGCCCCATGTGAAAAGTGGATACGGCAATCCACCTCGGCGCAGAAACAGCGGGGCGAATCCAAAAGCCGATGCCGAGGTATGGGAATGGATGAGGGAAGGTTTTTGGACATAGCAGCGTCCGTCAAACAGAACTGTTCTGCCCCGATAAAAATCGGGAGAGAAGCAGGACAACATACGAACTCACCTTGGCAAAAAGCTCCGGAGGAGCGGAATCTTTGTAGCCTGGGGTGTCCACCCCAGGTGAAAAGTGGATAAGACAATCCAACTCGGCGCAGAAATAGCGGGGCGAATCCAAAAGCCGATGCCGAGGTATGGAAACCGGATTATGGAAGGTTTTGGCAATAGCAGCGTCGGTCACCTGCCCCGATAAAAATCGGGAGAGAAGCAGGACAACATACGAACTCACCTTGGCA
>CAZTJM010000099.1:9740-17161 GCA_964613865.1 uncultured Limnohabitans sp.
AAAAAGCTCGAGAGGAGCGGAATCTTTGTAGCCTGGGGTGTGAACCCCAGGTGAAAAGTAGATACGGCAATCCACCTCGGCGCAGAAACAGCGGGGGAATCCAAAGGCTGATGTCGAGGTATGGAAACAGGATTATGGAAGGTTTTTGATGATGGCATCATTCAACAAGTCATCTTGAAACGAGATAATGTTTGAGCCTAAGCCTAACAATATGGTCGGTAGTGATTCCGTCCCCCTCAAGGGTATTTCTGGATTCCTGTAGTGTGTAGACGATTTCCACACGGAAACGCGCATTGAATCGATATCCCATTCCACCCCTCAGCCGATAGCGGTTGGCGAACCTCTCCATCACATTTTGATCCGTTACAATAAACCCCTCCGCATCCAGGATTGAGTACAGCAATTTATCACCGGCGGACATGGAGCTTCTGTTGACCGGAAAGATCATCTCCGCCCGAATCCTCGCACGATGGCTGGTTTCCCAGGTGTCGACTTCCCTGTCCAGTTGATTTCGCTGTTCCAAACGTAAAAGCAACCTCAACCCTATCCTGTGACTTGGAGTAAAGTGAACCCTTGCGCCAAGCATTTCGCGTATCTCTGAGGTGGTCAATGATTCACTTTGGACGGTGCTGCCGACTAGCACCGCCCCCATGAGATCAAGATGCGGAGAGACGGACCACTCGGGTGTGGCCTGAAACTCCAGGGAACGCCACTTTGGCGATTCCAAGACGGTGCTGTATGTCCCGGCCAGTTCTAGATTATACTTTTTGGCAAAGGGAATATTGAACATGTACTCGTTCCAAAGCTGCACACTTGATTCCTGCCCCTTGGCGGAAATGGACATGAGAACAAAAAAGGTTGCAACGATATTCCTGGGAAGCATTGGCTAGGGGTATACTTTCGGCTTTTGCAGGGACTTGGGACTGCGTCACGGGATCGCCGTAATCTGCGTAAGACAGGATGCGGGGATTGTTTGCATTTTCATCCACAAGCGCGATGGGCAATCTGCGAAAGAGCTTCTATCGCTTCAATGCTTGAGCATTTTGGCACTGATAGAAAAAAGCAGTACCGATGCCGGTATGATCAGCATGGTCCAGTCGAGCGGTCCTGCCGCCCGTAGCACATGCGTCCCAAATGTGATCAGCAGGGTCAGCAAGATGGCATTCCAGGTCAGGGATTTCAATTGGAAGAAATCATCGATCTTGAGCCATGGCAGCACGATCTTGTCGACTCCGCTGAATTGGGGATAAAACAACTTCATGAATCCAATCGAAAGGATCAGAAACACCAGAGAAACCAAAAACAAGTCGAGCGACTCCACGATTTCCAGTCCTGGCTTGCCTGATATCCCCTCCGAAAAGAGGATGGAATACGCATGAAAGGTCTTGTAAACTCCGACACTGGCAGTGAAGAGGAAATTTGCAAACATGGTAGCGGAGACAATCAAAACCGCTAGTTGGAGAATCCTATTCATAGCCAAATCCCGAATACCGTAACGTCTGTGCCCCGATCCTCAATGCTCTCCAATCAAGCTCCTGCTCAGCAGTGAATCATAATGACCCTGGTGGTCAAATACGTCATTCGCTTTGGCGTACTGCGTCCAGTCCATGATCAACGAATCCCTGATGGAAGGAAACTGCCCAGCCAGGTCCTTGGCCTCACCGGGGTCCTTTTCCAAGTCGTAAAGCTGCCACTCTCCGGTACTGAAGGGTTGTGGCAACCTCAAAATCTTCCATTTGCCTTTTATATACGCTTTACGCTCAAAGAGCTCCCAGCCCATGCCCTCCTCGGAAGAGTGGACTTGCTGTGCCGCTCCTGTCAGTACGGGCAACAGCGATTTTCCCAGCGGCTTTCTTAGCTCCTTCCCCTTAAACTGCTGAGGGTAGGAAAGACCGGAAAGCTCCAAGACGGTAGGCATCAGGTCGGTAACGTGGACGAAGCTACGGTTCCACTGTCCCTGATTCGTCATTGCCTGAGGCAACTTGACCATCAGCGGGGCTTTGATACCGCCCTCGGAGGTAAAGCTCTTGAACAGCCGGAAGGGTGCGGAGGAGGCTTGTGCCCAGCCCGGCCCCATTTCCACAAATGAGTTGGGCAAACCACGGTTGTCCAGCGAATTGTCAAATCCACCCAAATACACGCCATCGTCATTCCCGGGATAGGTAGTCGCCATGACCCCGTTGGGTCCGTTGTCGGACATGAAGACAATGAGGGTATTGTCATACAGCCCTTCTTGTTTCAAATGGTCAAGCAGGCGACCAATGCTCATGTCGAGGTATTCCACCATGGCTGCGTATACTTCCATATCCCTGGCAAATTCCTCCCTCTGCGAAGAAGTAAATGTTGACCAGGAGGGGATGCCATTTGGGGCGAAGGAGTTTACTTCCTCGGAGACAAGGCCCAGGGCTTTCAGATTGTCCAGGCGGATCGTCCGCAGGGAATCCCAACCCATATCAAACTTGCCTTTGTATTTGTCGATATATTCCTTGGGTGCCTGGAGCGGATCGTGTGGCGCGGTATAGGAAGCGTAGATGAAGAAGGGCTTTTGATCTGCCTTGTACTTGTCGATGTAATGGATCAGCGTGTCGGTGTAATTTTTGGAAGAATAGAAATCAGTGGGAAGCACGTCTACTTTCTCCCCGTTGCGCCGATAGTCCATCACCTGCGGTGGTGACAAAGGTTTTTGGTCGGCATAGTGACTTCCTCCGCCTTGCAGGAGCGTGAAGGACTCTTCGAATCCGCGGTCAAAAGGAGTCTGGCCCCCATCGTCCCCGAGATGCCATTTGCCTGCCATGTAGGTATGATAGCCATTTGCCTCCAAGATCTCGGGAATCGTAATCACCTGATCATTAAGATGGCCGGAATAGCCCGGGAGATTAGCCACGGCCGGGTAGCTCACTTCGCTCATAATTCCGACACCAGCCACATGGTTGTCCTGTCCGGTGAGCAAGGATGAGCGGGTAGGCGAACAGGTGGGCAAAACATGGAAATTCGAGAATAGCATAGCTTCCCTGCTAAACTGGCTCAAAAAGGGCGTATGGATATCGCCCCCAAACGGAGCGATATCAGAATATCCCAAATCGTCCGCCACAATCAGCAGGATATTGGGCCTTTGTGGGGAAGCCTCACGTGGTTCCTTGGGGCTACAGGCCATTGCTGTTGCGAGAATAATCAGGTATAAGTTTTTCATCGTTGGCAAATCTTTTTTATGCATCGGCTTACTTCACTCGGATGGAGTAATCCTGGTTTTTGGAGTCAATCGTCATCTTTTGGCCAGGCAAATTCAAGGTAGAGGACGACATGTGGTTGGTTCCACCGCTGAAGTTCTCATAGTTTAGTTTCCCTTCAACCTTGTAGTTGTCCAACAAGCTCGTAAATTCTTTGTAGGTAAAGAGATGGCTTTGAGGGTCTATGCGTACTAGCAAGCGGTCTCCATCTACGTGGACGTTGTCGGCGACGGCTTCGATCAGTCCGTCTTTTTCAGTTACCGTTGCCTTGCCGAAAAAGTCAAGCAGTTCGCCTTTGGTCATAAAAGTGTATTCTAGGGCTAACTTAAGGGCCTTGTCGATGTATTCGAGTTTGGTTTCCGCGGCATTGGCTTGGGCTCTTCCCCTCAATCCGGGTTTCTTCTCCACTGATGTTTCCGAGTCGAC
This sequence comes from uncultured Limnohabitans sp., assembly GCA_964613865.1. GTDB lineage: Bacteria > Bacteroidota > Bacteroidia > Cytophagales > Cyclobacteriaceae > Algoriphagus. Next base: position 13,394 of record CAZTJM010000099.1, read on the forward strand.
TACTTTAGTCTGCAATTTTCCCTCGGAGGAATAGCTGAATTCGGTGACCGTGGTCAATTTCAATTGGCTTTCTACAAAAACATCCGACCTTCTCTTCCAGACATACTCCCTTAGCTTGAGCTGGTTGGCCTCTTCTGCTTTCGAGATTTGGAGCGAAAGCTTTTCCTTGTCGATTTGGGCTTTCGATTGCGAAATGGATATCAGGAATAGGGAAAGAATAAGGATGGTCTTTACTTTTTTCATGGACATGCTTTAATTCATTTTTTTCAATCTATTTCCGTGATTGTCCCGCAAGTGCCTGTCCCTTTCCCAAATTGGATCTGATGGATCTCCTAGCCGAATGCCTGGGAAAATGGTCGAACCCAACAGAACCATTCCCGGGTAAATTCGGAATGGAAGTGCTCAGCCTAATCCAGGTGATCTTGGCATCTGAGTCCGAAAATTGTCTTTCTCGGATGTTAATTTCGGGAGACCGTTATTTAACATTTGATAAGTAGCACGAAACTATAGATTTGCAGAATCCCGTGACAATCGATCCGGTTAATTAACAGTAAAATGGAACTGAGCGCCACCGTCAGAAAAGAGGAAATTATTGATCAGCTGAACAGGATTCTATTATCGCCTGCGTTTGCAAATTCGATGATATTGTCGGGTTTTTTAAAGTTCATCGTCGAGGAGACCTTGGAAGGACGAGCGGGTTTACTGAAGGAATATACCGTAGGAACCCAGGTCTTGTCAAAGAAGGCCAGCTACGACCCACAAGCCGATGCGTCGGTACGAATCCATGCGGGAAGGCTCAGAAAAGCGCTGGCTGATTACTACAAAGGACCAGGAAGCGGGGATACTATATTTATTTCAGTGCCAAAAGGGACCTATGTGCCGGGTTTTGAGTCGATCTCCCCCAAAACAAACGACACAGCGATTCAACTTAAAGAACCTGAAATCGGCATTTACAAACCCACATTGGCGGTAATCCCTTTCCATTGTCCTGAAGAAAAGCAGCTACAAGTCTTGGCCGATGGGCTTTGTGACCAGATCTGTACGGAGCTCACAAACTTCAGCGAACTGGCCGTGGTGTCTTACTATACTTCAAGAAAAGTAAGCTCGCAGGAAATCGACCCAAGAAAAGCCGGTTTCCTGATGGATGCCACGTATCTGCTGACAGGGAGTATCCAATCCAGCAGGGATCAGGTGAGAATCCGCGTCCAGCTCAGTCGGAGCGATACCCAGCATCAAATTTGGGCCTGCTCCTATGAAAGGGAAAAATCCGCTGTGGATGATTTTTCGATCCAGGACGACATCGTGAAGCATGTCGTCAATCAAATTGGCGGCAGTCATGGAATTATCTTCAGGGAAGCTGCCAAACCGACGCCAATAAAGCATCCACTGGATGTGAGGGTATATGACGCTGTTTTTTGGTACTACCACCTGCTCAACGATATCAATGAGGAAATCTTTGAGAAAGGACTGGAGGTCATGAAGCACACCGTTCATCGACATCCCAACTATGCCTTGGGCTGGGCAATTCTTGGAGAAACTTATGTAGCTGGATTTTTTTATGGATTTAACTGCAATACGGAAGACCCTCTGGCTGAGGCAATCAAGTGTGGACGAAAGGCTCTTGCAATGGATCCGCACTGCCAGCATACCTATCAAGCACTTTGTCTTGGCTACGTTTTCCAACACCGTTGGAAGGAATGTCTGCAGACGATCGACCAATGGGAGAAATTAAAATCGAAGTCGACGGGAATTGCGGGAGGACTGGGGTTTTGCCTGGTCTGCGCCGGAGAGTATGAGCGTGGCTACTCGCTTCTCACTGAGTCAATCCAGCTGAACCCCTATTACCCCTGGTGGTTTAATGCGGGCTTAAGTATCTACCATTTCCAAAGACGAGAGTATGCGGATGCTGTCTATTGGGCGGAGAAAATCCAAAGACAGAGCTTAGTATGGGATTCCATCCTGAAAGCTGCCGCCTATGCCGAAATGGAAGATATCGCTGCGGCGCAAGTGTTTATCAAAGAGCTAATCGGGATTGTCCCCGATCTATCCAGTTCACTGGTCAATATTCTTGGGTCCTTTCTTCATTCCGGGGAGCTGGTGAACCGATTGTTGGAAGCCCTTGAAAAGACTGGCCTAGAGATCAGAAATTGAGGCGAGTTCCTTTTTTTTTGCTGAGGGGCTGGCTGGGAATCTTAAGGTACCAGAAGTCTCCTCTTTGCCTTGTTATTTTTTTGGGCAAAATGCACCCCAAAAACGCAACTGTCCTCCTTTAGGAGAAGCGATAAATCGCAACTACAGAACAACTGAAAAAGAATTGGAGGAAAGCGGCAGGGGCAACCTTCAGCGGACGGACAAGTACTTAACTAGGTGAAAAAAGCTCCGGAGGAGCGAAATCTTTGTAGCCTGGGGGCTAACCCCAGGTGAAAAGCGGATACGGTAGTCCACCTCGGCGCAGAAATAGCGGAAGGGGTCCAAAAACGAATGCCGAGGTATGGAAAAAGGATTATGGACGGTTTTTGGCAATAGCATCGTCCGACAAGCCTCAACGGCCAAGGTTCTGGAGAAGCATTACATCAAAACAACTGAATCAGAATTGGAAGAAAGTCGTCAATGGCATCCTCCAATAGGCTTACAAGTACTGAACTAGGTGAAAAAAGCTCCGGAGGAGCGAAATCTTTGTAGTCGAAAGACATTCCCTTTGACAGATAAAAGGCTTTAGCTTCCGCGATGAAAATCTGGAGTTTTTGAAGCAAAGTCAAAAAGCCAAGTCCACTCTGTCGGAATCCACCCCGCACATTGTCGTTTTCTGACCATGTCTCTTTTGCTATTGAGGAATAACTTGGGATGAGCAAAAAAACTTGCATGGAAGGATTTAACCCACTTGTGATTCAGTATGACCTCCACCAAAGGCTGTTCAACAACGTTTTGGATGGATTTTCGGACGAGGAGACCAATAGCCGCCTGGAAGGTTTTCCCCAGGTCAACCACGTCAAATACCTGGCCGGGCATCTGCTCAACTCCCAGTATGGCATCGCCATAATCGCCGGATTGAAGCCGGAAGTCAGATGGAACGAACTTTTTGCCGTGATGGGAATGTCCAAAGCAAAGGATGACATCGACTATCCGAGCATTAGGGAGATCATAGAGGAATGGAACAAGCTATATATCCCTACAAGGGAAGGGCTCTTGAAGCTAAGCCCAGATCAGCTCTGTGGCAAAGCGCCGCAACCCTTTGATACTGTCTCTGATTCACTGGGTGAGCTGTGGGCTTTTGTCAGCCATCACCAAGCCTATCACATAGGCCAAATCGGAATGCTGAGGCGGGCACTGGGCAAAAGCGCGATGAGCTACTCCTGAATAAGGTCTCCCAAAACCGAATGACCTTCCAACTTGTGAAATATCGAATCAACCATCAAAAACCATGGAGAACTGGGCAATTCCGAAGATCGTAAGCCGAGCGCAATGGCTGGATGAGAGAAAATCTCTTCTGGAAAAGGAGAAGGCTACAACCAAGCTGCTAGACGCCACCCGTGCCGCGCGGCGAAGGATGCCGATGGTGGAGGTGGAGAAGGAATACCTCTTTGAGGGTCCAGAGGGCGAGCTGTCGCTTTTGGATATCTTCCAAGGACGAAGGCAACTCATCGTACACCACTTCATGTACTTCGACGACACATCCAAGTTTTGTCCGGGATGCTCCCTGGAAGCCAGCCAAAACTACAGCCTCATACTCCAGGAGAAACTCCACAAAAAGAACGTGACGCTAGTGGC
>CAZTJM010000100.1:0-17156 GCA_964613865.1 uncultured Limnohabitans sp.
ATCGGTGGCCCAGTATGTTCCGTAATCAATGGCCCGGTATCGCCGGAATAGACATAAACGGAAGTAAATTTTTCAAACAGGAAGAATCTGTTTGTATAAATGACGATTCATTTGTCTTAACCCAAAAGGAAGGAATTAGCGATCTTGATTATTTGAGATATGTAATCCCAATTGAAGCGTCAAAAAATGGATTTGGATGGGGGAACAAAGCTGGAGTTTCAAAAATCAAGGAACTTACTATTTTGATCCCAAAGACGACAGAGGATCACTCATCAGTTGAAATTCAGGAAATTCTCACCAAATTCTTTAACCAATATCAAAAGCGAATCAACTGGAACCGAAGTGTAGCCGATCGATTGGAAGCAGGGGTTGCGCGTTATCGGGAAGCTCATTTAAAACTATTTTTTGAAAGTCTAAAACAAAAAGCCCATGCCGACTAAAGAGGAGATTTACGGTCAGATTCAGGAGTTTGGTACGCAACCGTCTAACCCTGCCGTAAGAAACAGTTTAAGCTTTGAGAAAACCTATTTTTTTGTACCCAGTACAGTCGCTAGGGAGCGTGCTGCATTTTTCCGATTTATCATCGAGCAAGAGGAGCTTATGGATGTCTTGCCCGAAAAGTGGAAGGCTTTGGATTTGGCTTTTGGAAGTGGAAATCTTACGACCCATCTTCTTCAGGAATCGGAATATCCCATCGAAAAAATTGTTCTGAATGATAAAAACAGGACTGTCACCAATCAGGAGCTTTCTTCCCTTCTAGCTCATACGGAAATCACCGATTATGACTTTTTGGATTCGGCTCAGTTTCCTGCAGATCGATTTAATTTGTTGATTTTCAACCCTCAGACAGGCGGAGGATGGTCTGAGGGATCATCCACATTAACAGATCAGAAGTCGATTTTACATGACGGAGATCTGAAATCTTACTTGGAGTCACTTGGTAGAGATACGTCTCAGCTTGTCTTTTCTATTGATGAGCCGTCACGCCAAATCAAAGTTCATTCGGATCTTCTGAACAAAGGTCCCATGAAAGAGCTGGTCGGAGATATCAAGATTTTCAACTATTATGATGTATTCTGGACATCCAAGACATCAAAGGTAGAGGGAGAACAAACTTCAAATGTCAGATTCAGGCAAACCTTCGACAAAGTATTCGATCCAAATGGCTTGCTGGTGTACTATGGAGACGAATCCTTCTTTCAAGCGCTTTTCGCTGATTTTCCTTTTGTAATTCAACTCTGTCCGCCCGATGATGGCAAGATGCTTTTTGTGGCGACCAAGGCCATCACGGAGCAAAAAACGATTCTTTATCGAAAAAATGAATCGGGAAGCTACGAAGTGACCGATAGCTGTAAAACAGTTACTTCCACTACCGAGGAGACGGATCTGGACGAATTGGAAACAGATCTGGAAAAAACCAAAGACGATTTTGAGATTGGTACTGGAAATCCCGGAAATAACCAAGAAAAGAATGAAACCCCAAAGGCCATGAATTTTATCATTTCGGATGAGAAGCTTGGGTCATTGGATTTCCCCTACAAAAATGTTCTGTTGAAGGGTGTTCCTGGTACAGGTAAATCCAGATTAATCAATGAATGGATAATTAAAAATCTTGATCTAAAGAAGGCAAATCACCCCAATGTTTTGCGGATCAATGTTCATTCTGCCTCCAGCAATGCTGACCTGATGCAGGGCATCGGTATTGCGGCTAATCTTGGACAGGTCGAATACCATGAAAAGACCGGGATGGTATTGAATCACCTCAAAGAAGCCTGTAAAAAACCAAACCAACCTTTTGTATTGGTGTTGGAAGAAATTCAAGAAAACAGTCTGAATGAACTGATCGGGGATTTGATTTACCTGATCGAAGAAACCAAGCGGGCGGATTTGAGCGGGGAAGTAGGAGAGTATGCGAATTTTGAGGAGTTTGTAGAGCAGTTTACTGAGAAAAATGCAGCGATAGAATTTGTAAAAGTGCCATATTTGGTCAATACAGAAACCCGCTTTCGCAAACTGATTTTTCCAGCTAATCTTTTTGTTTTCTGTACATCCAACTATCGGGACGAAAAAAAAGTCGTGGAAGATAACCTGATGCGAAGGTTTGACTTGATTGAATTATACCCTCGATATGAAGAAGGGATTTTTGATAAGAAGGAGGTCGCCCAATTTCTAAATACTCTAAATGAACAAATTATCTCCGGTTTTGAAAGCCGTGAAATTCATCCTGACCGATTGATTATCGGTCATGCCAACTGGTTAAAAGTAAAAGATGCAGAATCTTTTTGTAGGGCCTTACTTAAAGCGGTGGTGGAGTTTAAAGACATTCGGGAGATCGAATGGAGCGAATTCGGTCCGATTCTTCAGAAGATTTCCGAATTGCCGTTTGCTTTGAAAGCAGACGAGATCTTGAAAGCGAGGAATTACAAAGAACTTATTGAACGCTTGCAGGAAAAAGCCTTTGGAAACCTCTTAAATGGCTGAAAGTAAGGTCATCTATATTGCCGAAAATGAGGATATCCTCGAAAAGCTTGACAAGGAAAACATCAAAATTCCTGATGTCAACTGGAGGGATTTGGCCTTTATTTCCAATAAAAAGAACAACAATCAGGTTGGCTACTTTCAGTTTAAGGTCGGGGAATCGTACTACAAGTTTTTTATTATCCCAAAGATTCATAAAGACTCCACAGAAAAGGAAAAAGACTTTATCATCTATTTCACCCGATTTTATGAATTGAAAAGCAAATATGGAGACCTTGTCAAAGACAAAAGAGTAGAAGGGAATATCGTGGATGTTTCCTTTGAGGATTTTGATCAAAAGCGAAGCGGGACGGTAGAAGAGTTTATCCGGTATAAATATGAATTTGCTCTGAAAACGCTTGACAAGTTTTTTCGAAAACACAGCAAGACCCGCATCCAGAAGAAAAGCTTTTCCTCACAAAGTATTCAGCATAAATTGGATTTGGGTAGAAACATTAGGGAAATCGATAAATCCAAAGTCCATCAAATCAGAAGAAAAGAGGAGCTCTTTTCCGAAATCGCCGAGGTTTCAAGGCAAGTATTAAAGAGTTTTAAAGTTCAAAAGATCAAACAATTAAGTTCAGGACAGGAGAACCTGACTCACTTAACGAATGGGGCTCTGAATCAAATTCAAAAACGATACAAATCAGAATCGGGGATCATAACCCAAGACAGACAGATCATTACCAACCGAATCAGAAAGCTATTTAAGGGGAAAAAGGAGCTTTCCGAAGTTTATCTTTCTCTATTGATCTTGGTTGGTTTGGAACACTATCAAAGCGAAGATTCCTCCCGAGAAGTATTGAAGCTGGAAAATATGATTGCTTTGTTTTTCAATCCGGCTGATCTGTACGAATGGATTGTATTCGACTGGTGGAAAACCAATTATCCTGAAGCTAAGATTCTGATGGATAATGCTAATTCAGAAACACTTAAGCATTACCAGTTAATTCTAGATTCCGGAATACCTGTCAATCCTTCCCTTGAATCCAGACCCGATTTGATTGTCGAGACAGATGACCAAGTTTGGATTATCGATGCGAAATGGAAAACACCTAAAACCCTGACGGAAATTTCATTTGCGGATATTAGTAAGCTTCAACGAGATTTTGAAATCAGAAAAGACGATTATTTACAAAAAGATATTGAAAACCTCTTGGTTTTTCCCAAAGCGGGTTTTCCTGACCAAGACGGAATCCGTCTAAGTTTTTCCTCCAACTTTAATTTTGGCGTTAGAACAACAGAAACGTAAGCAGGGATACATCTTCAATTGTTATATAATTTATGTTATGTTAAATAAACTTTGGATCCCAGTCTTTACGATTCTTTTTCTATCTTCCCTGTCAAATCCTTTTTACCACCAAGCCTTCCCCCTTTAGATGAACAATTGGCTTCCCCGACTGGGATTGTACCTAGGCCCTTTGACTTTCCTTGCACTGATTTTTTTGCTGGATTCCCCAGGACTCAATCCCGAAGCCAAATCCATGCTTGCTCTTACGGCTTGGATGGCGATCTGGTGGATCACCGAAGCACTACCCATCGCAGGGACGGCTTTGTTGCCGCTGATCCTGATGCCTATCCTGGGTCTTCTCCAGATCGGTGACGTCTCCGCCAACTACATGCATCCTACGGTGATGCTTTACATGGGCGGCTTTCTTCTGGCCACAGCCATCGAAAAATGGAATCTCCACAGACGGATTGCACTTAACATAATAAGCTTATTGGGCACTGACCTTAGGACTACGGTGCTGGGCTTTATCATGGCTACCGGATTTCTGTCGATGTGGATCTCCAATTCGGCCACTTCACTGATGATGCTTCCTATTGGTTTGGCCGTAGTCAGCCAGTTTAAGGCGCAATTGGGTCCTTCGAATGAACTCCTCGCCGACAAGCTCGGCAAAAACATTATGCTGGGCATCGCCTACTCCGCCTCCATCGGCGGCATGGCCACGCTGATCGGTACGCCCACCAACGCGATACTCTCAGCAGTGATCAAGCAGCTCTACAACTATGAGATCGCGTTTAACGAGTGGATGCTTTTTGGATTTCCATTTGCACTTATCTTACTGATTATCTGCTGGTATTATCTAGTCAGCTTTGGTAATAATTTACCAAAATCCTTCCAACTTGACGATGCCAAATCAGTGATTTCTACCCAGCTAAAATCTCTCGGAAGAATCAGTTTTGAGGAAAAAACCGTGCTGATCGTCTTTGGGCTGGTCTGCTTTTGCTGGATTACGCGGAGTTTCCTGTTAGCAAAATTCATCCCCGGACTGGACGACACCATCATCGTCCTTACCGGAGTGGTGCTGTTGCTGATCCTCCCCTCGTCCACGGCCGGCAAGCGCATCCTGGACTGGAAGACAGCGGAGCAGATTCCCTGGGGAGTGCTGATACTCTTTGGGGGTGGCCTCGCTCTGGCAGAGGGCTTTCAAAGCACGGGACTGGCGGAATGGATTGGACAGAAGTTTACCCTGCTGGAAGGCGTGAGCTTTTTTATCCTTCTTTTGGTCATCATCGCCTCCGTCAACTTCCTCACCGAAGTCACTTCCAACGTGGCCACGGCATCCATGCTGCTGCCGATACTGGCTTCCGTGGCGATCAAACTGGATCTGCATCCCTTTGGACTGATGGTAGGCGCGACTCTGGCGGCGAGTTGTGCCTTTATGCTTCCGGTGGCGACCCCTCCCAATGCCGTTGTGTTTGGCTCTGGCTACCTTCAGATGAAAGACATGGTGAAGGCAGGCCTTTGGCTGAATATCCTCTCTATCGTGATCATCACGCTGATGGTGTACTTTATTCTTCCCTGGCTTTGGGGGATTGAGTTGCTCGAATATCCTTTCTGATTTAGGACTTAGACGATTCCAGAGCCTGTCGAAGGGAAGTATTTAGGCCCTCGTTTTCACTTTTGACTCGTCCTGAATTGAGTTTACACCAAGTAAACTACTATGAAACGACAAAAAGAAAAAAAGACGAGAGGAATAGGATCTCTGAGTTGGGCTGAGCGGGAAGAAATGATCAAGGAATATCTTTCGGGGAATTACTCTAAAGTTGAGATTTGGAACAAGTACACGGGTCAATCTACAGAACATGGGAAAATTCTTAAGTGGATGCGAATGCTCGGTTTTTCTGATAAAATCGAAAATCCAGTTAAAAGACATTTATCTTCGGGTTTTACCAGACAAGAACAACCCGTTTTGGCCACCAAAGACAACCTGCAAGATCCAAGAGAGCTTCAAAAACGAATCAAAGAGCTAGAGCGCCAGCTTGAGAATGCCCAGCTGAAAGCCGAAGGCTATGAGTTGATGATCGAAATTGCAGAAAAGGAGCTAAAAATTCCGATCAGAAAAAAGTCCGACACCAAGTAATCTCCACCTTAAAGGAAAGGCATCAGCGACAGGCTCTGAGTCGTTTATGTTTATTATTTGGTATGACCAGACAGGCCTATTATCAGCATTGTTGGCAGAAGGAAGAAACGAGCTTTGAACAGGAGCTGGTGATCAAGGAAGTGTTACGAATCCGAAAAACCCATAAAAAAATGGGATGCCGTAAGCTCATGGTGAAGTTGGAAGCCTTTATGTTCGAGCACCAGATCAAGATGGGCAGAGATGCACTTTTTGATCTGTTGGCGGCAAATCAGTTGTTGATCCGACGTCGAAACAGACGCGTAACTACGACCTATTCAGCCCATTGGCTACGAAAATACCCTAATCTGATCCGCGAGTTTGTTTCAGATGGAATCAATCAGTTATGGGTTAGCGACATTACTTATTGGAGGTTTAAGGATAAGTTTCTTTACATCAGTTTTGTAACGGATGTGTTTTCACACAAAATCGCAGGCTATTATCTGAGTGAATCGCTGGAAGCTGAATCATCCATCCATGCCCTTCAAATGGCCTTGGGCCAGTTAAAACAACCAGTGGAAGCCCTGATCCATCATTCAGACCGCGGAATTCAATATTGCTGTAAAGAGTATGTCAAGCTATTACAGGACAATAGTATAGCGATTAATATGACCGAAAACGGTGATCCGTTGGAAAATGCATTGGCTGAACGGATCAATGGAATTATCAAAGGAGAATACCTGGATTGCCATGAAGTAAATTCCATACAAGAGGCAAACGAGTTGCTTTCCCACGTTGTCAACCTCTACAACCAAGAACGACCTCATATGAGTATAGGAAACAAAACACCTGAGGAAATCCACCAAACCAATCAAAAAACAGATCGATTGTGGAAAAACTACTATGCCAAAAATCGTACACTTGTAAACCTATAAAAGGACTAACAAAACCAGTCAATCAGTATCAGGATTTAAACGCTAACCTGTAAATTCTTTTTAGGACAAGTCACTTTTACACTAATCCCCCTAGCCCCCTTTTGAAAAGGGGGAATCGCGTCAATTCCGTCTTTTAGGCCTAAATGCGTCTGATCGATTGAAGTTTGAAAATGGAAACAGCTTCTGACGTCACCACGAGGAGGTACGACAAAGTATTTTTTTGTCGCTTTAAGAAATACTCCTAGCCTCCTTTTGAAAAGCGGGAATCGCGTCATTAACTAAATTTGACGGCCTACCGGAACTGCATCCCACGGCTGCCCACTGAAAACTGCCCACTTCCTTTAATCCACCCCTCAGATCCTGTATTTCGTCACATTTTTTTGATCTGCCTATCCGCTTGAGGTAATGTTGGTAAAATTTTCAACGAGAAAACTAAACCAACACTTTATCTCTATCCAGTCCTATCCATGGATGCAAGCACAAACAGGAAAAACGACAGAAGTACGGTATTCTACCTCATCATTGCGGCCGCACTGCTGTACAACCTGATCCTGTTGTTTGCATCCAAGGAGAAGGCCCAGCAGCTAGCCAAATCCGAAAATGAACGAACCGCAACCATCCCCTATGAATAGTCTTTACCTTTCGCCCATGAAAACCAAAAGCCTCGATTTCCGCCAGATCGAATGGTGGATCGTCACCACCGCCTTCCTGGCAATCATACTCTTCAACCTCTTCGGTTTCAGCCCGGGCTTCCATGAAACCTCGGGATTCAGGATATTCCAATACGTATCCCGCTTGGCCATTCCCCTGGTGCTGTATGTATCTTTTCATTTGATACACATGGTCCTGATTCCAAAATATGAAAAGGATCAAAAACCGGCTCTGCCGATCATCTTTACCTTTTTGATTGCTATCGTTTCGCTGGCCATCTGTGCGATTCTGGCCTATCAGACAGATTTGGTGCGGGCGCCATTCCCCAGTTTTTACCTCGGGGTAGTGGGAATCTACACCTGCTACCTGATCGGAGCCTATATCCTGACACAGGCGCTGACGCCACCCAAGCTGCGGGATTTTCAGATCTATAATATCGTCCGATTGGCCTTCATCTACTTGTTCACCATTCTTTTCATGATCCAGATCATGAGCATCACCAATCCGGGGCCCTTGATCGTCTTTGGGATGGTCGTGCCGGGATTGGTTTTTCTTGGCCTGTATCACTACTATCTAATCTACCGAAACAAAGTCGCCGGCAAGATCAAACGCTCCCGCTGGTTTAACTGGGGACTGATGGGAATGATCTTGTTTGTATTCTTTTTGATCGCTGTGGATGCCCATTATGGAGAGGAGATATTCTTTCTCGGAGGCCTACCTACCGTAGCTTTCCTGCAAGTGGTGCTTTTTCCACTGGCCACGCTCATTTTCAAAAAATACGACTCCTACGTTGGCCGGATATCCACGCTGACCAACCAAGTCGATCACGGCAACGCCAGCATGGATTTCCTCCGCTCCCAGATCAATCCGCATTTCCTTTTCAATGCGCTCAATACGCTCTACGCCAGTGCGCTTCTGGAAAATGCGGACAAGACTGCCGACGGCATCCAAAAGCTGGGCGATATGATGCGCTTCATGCTCCATGAAAACCAACTTCCCCGCATCCCGCTTTCCCGCGAAATTGATTACTTGAGAAACTACCTCGACCTGCAGATGCTGCGCTTTGGCTCCCAGGCAAATCTAGAGATGGACATCCAAATCCAAGATGGGGCCTGCCATGGTGACATCGCTCCGATGCTCTTGATTCCCTTTGTTGAAAACGCCTTCAAACATGGCATTTCCGCCAAGGGAAAATCCTGGATTAGACTAAACTTAAGATGCATCTCCGGGTCAGTGCATCTAGACTTGGTGAACAGCGTGCATCCGGAAAAACCGGTAGCAGAAAAATCCCGTGGAGAATCAGGAATCGGGCTCGAAAACGTCAAAAGCCGTCTCGCATTGCTCTATCCCGAGCAGCACAATCTTAGCATCATATCCAACGATTCCGATTTCTTTGTCCATCTTTCCGTCCAAATCCACTCCTGATGATCAAGGCTATTGCCATAGACGATGAATCTTTTGCTCTGGAAGTCATCAAGTCGCATGCTTCCAGAGTTCCTTTTTTGGAACTGGAGGCGACTTTCACCGACGCCGTGCTCGGTCTGGAATACCTAAAAACCAATGCCGTCGACCTGGTTTTTCTGGACATCAACATGCCGGATATCTCCGGGATAGACCTTGCCGCGCTGGTACCAAAAGAGACTTTGGTCGTGTTCACCACCGCTTATTCTGACTATGCGGTCAAGGGCTTTGAGCTCAATGCCTTGGATTACCTTCTGAAGCCTTTTAACCTCAGCCGCTTTCTGAAGTCCTGCCAGAAAGCCCAAGAATGGATAGAGCTGCAGCCGAAAAATGAATCCGCATTTCTGTTTGTGAAGACTTCGGATGGGCAAGTTCGCGTGGACTTTTCGGATCTGTACTTCTGCGAGGCTCAGGGAAACTATGTGAATTTCCAGGTGGAGAGGGAAAAGATCATCAGCCGAATGACCTTATCTGAAACGGAAAGGCTGCTGCCTTCCTATTTTATCCGTACGCATCGCTCTTTCCTGGCCAACAAAAACTTGGTGAATAAGGCTGAGCGCCACCAACTCCATCTCGGCAATCATAAGGTGCCCCTGAGCTCTTCTTATATAGATGAGGTCATGGAAAAGCTGAAAGTCTGAGTCGTCTGTCGCAGGGATCAATAGGCGCTTACATCAAGCCGAGAACGTATTCAAGAACTCCCGTCTGTATTCGACTGGAGTTTTTTTGATCCTTTCCTTAAAGAGCTTGTTGAAGTTGGACAGCGTAAAAAAACCGCATTCATAAGAAATTTCGCTGATATTGAGGTCCGTCTCATGCAGCAGCTTGCAGGCATGGGAGATCCTCACTTCGGTGACAAAGTCAGTGAAGGACTTGTTCATGCGGGACTTAAAAAACCTACTGAAAGACGAAACGGATAGATTGGAGAGCTGGGCGGCGTCCTCCAAGCTGACCTTGCTTTGGTAGTTGTGCATCACGTATTCATAGACCTGCCCCATGCGGTCTTTTTCGGATTCCTTGTTGGTATTGATGTAGGCTGCGTCTGCGATCAGCTTGCAATCGCTCGATTCGGCGATGGCCTGGAGTATTTTAAGCAGCTGGACGATGCTTTTCACCCCTCTGATATCCAAGAGGTCCACCATCAGTTGCCGGACGAGGATGTTGGTTTTTCCCTTGATTTCTATCCCCCGTAGCGATTTCTTCAGCATGGCGGCGATGGTTTCAAATTCATCCAGCTGGAAAACAGAGTTGTTTAGGAAGTTGTCCGGAAAGTAGATCACGATGCCGTGGGTCTCCATGCGGTTTTCGGGGATGTGATAGGCTTTGTCGTTTTTCCATAAATGAGGGAGGTTTGGCCCAGTCAGCACCATATCCCCTTCCTTGAAATTCTGCATGTGGTCGCCGATAAAGCGCGTCCCGCGTCCTTTCAAAACTACAAAAAGCTGGTACTCGGAGTGAAAATGCCAGTTAACGTCGAAAAATGGCGCTATCAACTCTCTGATTTCAAATGCTTTGCCTTCTGGGATCCTTGATTTTTGAAAGGGGGTCTTCACTGATTTTTGCTCTTTTTGAAGTTTTTGAAAATACAAATTGGCAAAAAACAGTCACAAATTAGGGGAATACAGTAAGAAATTCTTGGACTAAATAGGGAATATTAACGTCTAAAAAATCCGCTAACCCAAAGTATGACCAATTTGAAAAAATCGGGGATAAAAGGCCTTCCCCTACTCTACGTTCTCGTATTGTTGTTTTCCTGCGGCAAAAAAGACTCATTTCTTTCTATGACAGAGCCGAGGCGGGTAGAAATTCTCGTCTTGGGACATGACAGTGAGCATCACAACTCCGAAAAGCTGATGCTTTATTTGGAGACGCCTTTTTTCCAAAAGGGAATCAATCTGACCTACACCTCCGACCCCAACGACCTCAACGAGTCGGTGCTGTACAACTACGACGGTCTGATGATCTATGCCAACCACGACTCCATCAGCTCAAGTCAAGAAGCGGCGTTGAAAGACTATGTACAAAGTGGCAAAGCGCTGATCCCTATCCACAGCGCCTCTTGGTGCTTCAGAAACTCAGACTGGTTCGTGAATGCCGTCGGTGGCCAATTTAGCACCCATGGTACCGGTCGATTCACGGCAGATATCGTCGATACTGAACATCCAGCGATGAAAGGCATCGAGGAATTTGAAACTTGGGATGAAACCTACGTTCACTCCCAAATCAACCCCGATATGCATGTTCTGATGGAGCGCGTCGAGGGCGACAAAAAGGAGCCATACACCTGGACAAGAGAAGAGGGAAAAGGGCGTGTTTTCTATACTGCCTATGGCCATAATGAAGAGACTTGGAAGCAAGAGGAGTTTCAGGAGCTAGTCGCAAATGGCATCCTATGGGCTGTCGGCGATAAAGTGAACGAGCTGCTTGCGGAGTACAAGATTCCAGTACCTCAGTTTCAGGATGCCGAAATCCCCAACTACGAAAAGCGTGATCCAGCACCGCGATTTCAGCTTCCCCTTTCTCCTGAGGAAAGCATGAAGTTGGTACAGGTTCCGGTGGGCTTCGAAATGGAGCTTTTTGCCAGCGAACCGATAATCATCAATCCCATCGCGATGGCTTGGGACGAAAGAGGAAGACTGTTTGTCATTGAGACGGTCGACTATCCCAACGAAATCAGAAAAGAAGGCGGTGACGACAAGATCAAAATCCTGGAAGATACGGATGGAGACGGCAAGGCCGACAAGGTTACCGTATTTGCAGACAAGCTGAACATCCCCACCTCCATCATGGCCGTAAACGGCGGGATGCTGATCTCTATGGCGCCGGACTTTGTATTTCTCAAAGATACCGACGGAGACGACGTGGCTGATGTACGCGAAGTGGTCATGACCGGCTGGGGCAAAAGCGACACCCATGCTGGGCCTTCCAACCTGAAGTATGGTTTTGACAACAAAGTTTGGGGCGTATTGGGCTACTCCGGATTCAACGGGGAAGTGAGCGGCCAAAGACATGCATTCGGCCAAGGTGTCTACCGTTTTGAGCCAAGCGGCGAAAATCTGGAATACCTTGGAAATACCTCAAACAATACTTGGGGACTTGGATTCACCGAGGATTTTGAAACCTTCATTTCCACTGCCAACGGACAGCACAGCGTGTATTTCTCCATGCCAAACAAGTACTTGAGACGCCCTATCTTTCAGGGCTCCGCCAATACGGTTCATGGCATAGACTCTCACTACGATATGCCTCACCTCACGCCATTCCTACGCCAGGTGGATTGGTTTGGCGGCTACACCGCTGCGGCTGGACATAATTTTTATACAGCAAGAAGCTTCCCACAAAGCTACTGGAACCGCATAGCCTTTGTCGCAGAGCCAACAGGCCGCGTGCTTCACAAAGCCATCATCAACAGCGAAGGCTCTGGATTCAAAGAAAAAAATGGATTTAACATCCTGGCCAGTTCGGACGAATGGTTCTCTCCTGTGCATGCAGAAGTAGGACCTGATGGGGCGCTTTGGGTCGCTGACTGGTATAACTTTATCATCCAACACAACCCTACTCCACGTGGCTTTGAAAACGGAGAAGGAAACGCTTACATCAACCCACTTCGCGATGCCAAACATGGAAGAATCTACCGCATCAGCTACAAAGTGGGCAAGGACTCAGAAGTATTTGACCTAAGCGACGCGGACGGCAATGAACTCCTGAAGGCGCTGAAAAGTGAAAATATGTTCTGGAGATTGACTGCCCAGCGCTTGATCGTAGAAAAACAAGACAAATCTATACTCTCCGGACTTTATCAGATCATCGGAGATCAAAGCGTGGACGCTGTTGGAATCAATGGACCTGCCATCAACGCGCTTTGGACCCTGCAGGGATTGGGAGAACTAAATGGCGAAAACACGGAGGCTATTCAGGCAGTCGAAAAGGCACTTTTCCATCCTTCTGCCGCCGTGCGCAAAAACGCTTTGAGAGTATTGCCTAGAACAGAATCCTCACTGAAGGCGATCTTGTCATCCAACATCATCAATGACTCGGATTTGCATACCCGAAAAGAGGCCTTCTTGGCCCTGTCTGATATGCCGTTTTCCGAAGATGCGGCTAAGGCGCTGGTCGAAGCTGCCAAAGCTGAGGACAACGGAAAAGACTCCTATTTGCCCCAGTCGATTTTCGCAGCTGTTTTGGCGCATCCGACGGAGTTTGCCAAGCTCGACAACACCAACGCACTTCAGGCTGCTGCGGATGCGGAGTTTTCCCTGACCGACCGAATTTCCAGGAGCTTGGTGGCTGAGCAATATCCTTTGGATCAGCGTAACAGCATCCTTTTCCCACCAGATGTCGCCGGAAAGGAGATTTCTATTCGTATGATCGTTTCCAAGGGAGACAATCCATTGGAAGGTGTGCTGGTAGCCCACGGAAACAATACCAATGGCTACAGCCTCTACATCTATCAGAACGACTTGTATTTCGCGGTAGCGCAGGACGAAAAACTCACGCTTCTCAAGTCCAAAAAAGCGCTTCCGGAAGATCAGTTTACCATCGACGCCAGCTTGGTGGAAGATGGAAGCCTGAGCCTCAAAATCAATGGCGAAGAAGTGGATAAGGGAAAAACCAAAGGGCTATTCACAGAACCGCTCACCCCAACAAGAGTTCGAGTGGGCCAAAACGATAGCAGAAATGTCGTAGGTAAATATGAGGGAACCTGGTGGTTTGGAGGCAGACTAAGCAATAAGTCTACCCTAGCCTTGAAAAATCCGGGAGCTGAAATCGATGTTCTTGGAGAGTCTTCCAAGACGGTCACTGCCAACGGTTCTACGGTAGTCAAACTTGCCGTGACTCCACATGAGATGAAGTTCAACAAAACAACCTTCACCGTAAAAGCAGGTTCCCAAGTTACCATTGACTTCGAAAACCCTGATTTCATGCAGCACAACCTAGTCATCGGTCAAAAAGGCTCCATGGAAGTCATCGGTGCCGCGGCCGACGAGCTGGCAAGAGATCCTAAGGGCGCTGAACAAAACTATGTACCAAAGATCCCGCAAGTGATCGCTGCAACCAAGTTGGTTGATCCAGAAGGAAGAGAATCGCTGGTATTTGTTGCGCCGACGGAGCCGGGAGAATATCCTTTCATCTGTACAGTTCCTGGTCATTGGAGAATTATGAACGGAATCATGAAAGTTGAATAATCCATGGCCTTAGATGTAAAATTTGCGGTAAGCACCTGGCTATGGACCTCGCCATTCAACAAAGAGACGACGTCCCTTTTTCCAAAAATCAAAAGCTACGGCTATGACGCAGTCGAGATTCCGGTAGAAGATCCGAGCCTGATTGACATCGAATGGGTAAAAAAAGCACTCGCGGATAATGGGCTTCGGCCCGTCATCTGTGGAGCTTTTGGCCCCAGTAGAGACTTGACCAATGAAGATCCCTCCTACCATCAAACCTGTTTTGACTATTTGGACGCCTGCTTTGAAATCGCCTCGGAGCTCGGCGCTGGCTTTGTGGCTGGTCCTATGTACTCAGCGGTTGGAAAAGCCAGACTGGTGTCTCCAGAACAGAAGAAAATCGAATGGGAAAGAGCCGTAACCAACCTTCGAAAAGTTTGCGACACCGCCGGGAAATACGGCTTGGAGATCGCAATCGAAACCTTGAACCGCTTTGAAACCGACCTGATCAATACAGCGGCTGAGCTAAAGCAGTTGCTAGACGATATCAACGAGCCCCAAGCCAAAGCTATTCTGGACGGCTTTCACATGAATATCGAGGAGCCTAGCATCGAAGAGGCGATAAAGGCAGTCGGAGATCGATTGATCCATGTGCAGGTATCGGAAAACTACCGAGGCACCCCTGGCACCGGCCAAACGAACTGGGCCGCTTGGAAGCGAGGCTTGGAAGCCGTCAACTACAAAGGGTACGTGTCGATCGAGAGTTTCACTCCAGAGGTCAAGGAGCTGGCTGGGGCCGTATGTATCTGGAAGCCACTGGTACCGTCTCAAGACGGTTTTGCAAAAGAAGGCCTCGATTTCCTGAGAAAGTGGGCCGCTGAATAAAACTAAAACGCAAATTTTTGTCAATCCGAGCGGAGTCGAGGATCCTTCGATTTCGAGACTTTCGTCTCGCAAGTGCTCGGGGTGACAAACCCATCGGACATCCCGATTGCCTACCAAGTAGATATTGAAAAAAACCAAAACACGATTTACCCATGACCAAAAAACCAATCAACATCGCCATCATAGGGCTGGGATTTGGTGCGGAATTTATTCCCATCTACCAAAAACATCCCTTGGCCAATATGTACGCGATTTGTCAGAGAAATAAAGAAAAGGCCGAAGAGATCGGAAAAGCATTCGGGATCGAAAAAGTCTATAAGGACTACGATGAACTTCTAAAAGACCCAAACATCGACGCGGTACATATCAATACCCCGATCCAAAACCACGCAGAGCAATCCATCAAAGCCCTAAAAGCGGGCAAACATGTTGCCTGCACCGTGCCTATGGCAACCACGGTCGAAGAATGTCGCCAGATCGTCGAACTCACCGAGAAGACCGGCCTGACTTATATGATGATGGAGACTGTGATTTACAGCCGGGAGTTTCTCTTCGTTAAGGAGATGTATGAAAAAGGCGAACTAGGCAAAATCCAATTCCTCAGAGCTTCACACCAACAGGAAATGGCCGGATGGCCAGGATATTGGGAGGGCCTCCCTCCCATGCACTACGCGACCCATTGCGTAGGCCCAGTCTTGGCATTACCAAAAGCTCAAGCGGAGTATGTGTCCTGCTTTGGATCCGGAAGAATAGACGAAAATCTGATTCCAAAGTACGGGTCGCCATTTGCCATCGAGACCTGCCACAT
Organism: uncultured Limnohabitans sp.; assembly: GCA_964613865.1. Lineage (GTDB taxonomy): Bacteria > Bacteroidota > Bacteroidia > Cytophagales > Cyclobacteriaceae > Algoriphagus. Next base: position 15,767 of record CAZTJM010000100.1, read on the forward strand.
CAAGCTGAAGGATTCTGATCTGGCTGCGGAAGTGACCCGATCCCTTTTCAATACCGCAAGGCAATACCGAGAAAGCTTTGATGTATATGGCTCGAAAAAGTCCTTTGAATGGACACTGATCGAGCACGAGGACTCAGTAATCCACACGGGTGAAACGCCTTCACGCGTGAAGATCCCTGACTATGCCCATCTGTTGCCAGCTGAGATCGCCTCATTTACAACCCAAGGCGTGTATGATTCTGACGACAACCAACACCTTTCCTTCATCCAAGGCTCAGGACACGGCGGCTCCCATCCTCACTTGGTTAATGAGTTCTTGAATGCGCTGACTGAGGAAAGAGCTCCTTATCCAGATGCGCGAGAGTCTGCCAACATTACCTGTGTGGGGATTTTGGCCCATGAGTCGGCGATGGAAGGAGGAAAAATCAAACACTTGCCCGAATTCACTCTCAAATAACCCACCAGCCTATTAAACCAAGAAAGGCAGTCCTTAAGGGCTGCCTTTCCTATTCTAAATCGCTTTTTAAAGGCCGTACTGTTGGAGTTCTTTTGGCCTCGTTCAGCTAACGCGGAGTTTACTTTATCCGCTTCGCCTCTGCTGTAAACATGCCCATAAGACTTCCGGAGGAAAAATCCTCATCCACCTTTTTCAGGTCTAGCGTCACATCATATCCAGAGATGGTAAAGGCGGCATTCAGCACATCCCCGGCCACAGTCACGGAGCTCATCTTGCTTTCCGTACCCGAGGCATCCTCGATAAAATAGCCCATGGTTTTGTCGTCAACCGTCTCAAACCGCATTGGGATGGTCGCATCACCCTGAGGGGTATCTTTGACCAGAACTTCCCATTTGCCGTCAAAGTAAGAGGCTTGGTTCAATTCCTTTTCTTGTAAATGAGAAGACCCAAAAAAGGTCATTAGCAAAGCAATGCTTGTAAAGAGTAATTTCATCGTAATGGGGTTTAGGGTTATAACTTGAAAAAATTAGCAAAAAATCTTCAATATGTACTTCATCTGAAAAATAAACTTTTCGGGACAACAAGTCCAAGAGAGTCCGAAGCATTAAACAAGTCCCTCACTAGGATTTCCAAGGTAGCTTTCGGCTTTTCAAGTCCACCTAATATTTCTGCCACCTTGCCCTTTGTATGTATGTCTTGATCAGAGTGGTCTGCTTTCAGGAATTCCTTGGAATGTTTCCATAGATGTCCAAATCCTAGTTCTGACAAACGTAGCAACCTTTAGCGGCGGGACCACAATTCCCAAATCATTCGAAAACTGTGAGCCCATAAAAAGAAAAAACCACCCATTTCTGAGTGGTTTTCGGAGCCCCTTGCCGGGATCGAACCAGCGACCTACTGATTACAAGTCAGTTGCTCTACCAGCTGAGCTAA
>CAZTJM010000101.1:0-16861 GCA_964613865.1 uncultured Limnohabitans sp.
ATTTCGTTATTCTTTAATTGTTTGATTTCAAACTCAAGGCAGCAGTCGATTCGCTCCACCATGGTATTATTGTCTTCAAGCCAAATTAGATATGTTTTGGAGTATCCGTCAAAACATTCACAAAGCTCATTTAGTACCTCGCATCCAACACAACCATTGTTGAATATTAAAACCTCAGAAGTACGCTTAGAGTTGAGAATTTCCAGAGCCCTGGCAGTCGCTAAACTATCAACGTCCTCTGTTGTTGTATCTTGCGGAAAGCCAGTTAGGTAACATAAAAAAAAGAATATGGTACTAATATATTTCATTTCGTATGCTCCATCACGGCCCTGGCTATGGCAAGTGCGGGATTTCGAAACCGATTCTTTGTCCGCCAGACCGAATGTTATTTAGTTGTAATATCTTCATTTTTAAGCAGTCAGGCCGCATTTGCTATAGCCGATTTTGTGGTGCGTTTCTTATTCTTTTTCATCTCGAACAGATTCTCTCGCTTTCTTTACAATCTCTTGATAGTCTGCTCGAAATGGTTTACTTAATTTCTTTTCTAAAATACATTCTACATCCCAAAGAACTCTTTGCTCTGATTGGTCTTCAAATCTGCTTAAGTCATCATTCTCATTAAATCTGCCGAGAAATTCAAAAAGAACGATAGCTTCTTCTTTTGTCAGTTCTATATTTATTTTCTTATCAGACATTTTCGAGTTCGGTTTCAAGGTCGTTGAAGTAGAGAATGAAAATCAAGTAGTCTTCGAGTGATATTTCAGTTTTACTTTTCTCTTTCAAGAAGTCAAAACTTTCAATTCCGTCCTTTATTAACTCGCTTTCGGTCGGAAGTTTTTCAAATTGACTTAAACATTCTTCTTTACTCCGCTGACAATAGTCTTTCCAATTTTCTCCTGATTTTCTTTCGGACGTGTCGTATTTGTGCCAATAAAGTTCGCAAGTTCCGTCTGGAAGCTTGAATTGAACTTGTCCGCCAATAATTGCAAGCCCGACTTCAACGGCTTTGTCAACTACTTCTTTAAAGTAAGTTCGTTTCCAACCATATTCTTGGCCGCTCACAATTGCCTTTTGTAAGATTTCAGTCGGCAGATATTTTTCTTCTGTTTCTGTCATTTTTTCAAATGCACCACAACATCCGTATAAGTCCCACTCCCCTACCCAATGTCGTGTATTTCCGTTTTGGACGAAGGACTCTTCCCGGCTGTTCCTGCGATCAAATTAATCATTTCAGAGATTTTGGCAAGACATCAGAAAATGCTGTCAATGGTCTTTCTACCGTCCCATCCTCAACAATCCGTCCTCACCCGACTGGGCAGGAAAGGGAGCCACTCCTCAGCCTGGCGCTCGGCGTATTCGGCCAGAAAATAGGAAAGGGAAGGCTTGAAAGGCTCTGAACGTAGTACCAGCCCTGCCTGCTCGGGGGTCTTGTCTCCCTTGTTCACATTGCAGCGGTTGCAGGCGGTGACCAGATTGGTCCAGATAGTCTTGCCTCCCTTGGATTTGGGCACGATATGGTCTATGGTCAGGTGGCGCTTGCTGCCGCAGTATTGACACTCCCCGTTGTCGCGACGGAAAAGGTTCACCCGGTTGAGCAGCACACCGCGAAAAGGGATGTTTTTGTAGTGGTTAAGGCGGATGACGGCAGGGTATTCGAAGCTGCGGTTGACGGTACGGATCCGGAGTAGCTCATAAGTCGTGAGCACGTTGGCCTTTTCCAAGAGACAGAGCACAATGGCCTTGTTGACGGGCACGACCGCGACCGGAGAGTGATCCAAGTTGAGTACCAAAACGCGCTTTTCCATAGTTTATGTGATGATTGCCCGGGTATCGATGCTGACACGATCCCCGGTATTGTTTCTCAAAAAATCCTCCCACTCATCTACGTCGGAGACCTTCATCCGATTGTCGAGCCAGAGGATTTCCTCCGAACCTAGAAACAATCCAAAGTGGGACTTTTGTTTTTCCAAGTCCCTGAAAATAAACAAATCACCCGGAAGTGCAGCTTCGGGCTCTACACTTTTGCCGGGAATTTTGCCCGATCTCCAAGTGTAGCCTCCTATGGAAAATATCAGGGCAAAGGTGTGGTCTTCGTCGATCCCAAATATACTGCGGCCTCCCGCCTGAAAGGGCGCATTCAAAAAACAGAGGCCAATCTCAACCAGCGTCTCCCGCTCGGCCTTGACCACCGCCGGGCGGGAATTGCCCGTAAAGCCGACATGATCCTGCCAGTTGAAGAGCTCAAGCTCGGAAAAATGGAGGCGGCTGCCCGGAAGCAGGTAGAGGGCGGCTCCAAGATACTCGATCGCCGCAATGGGGCTGGTGACGACTTGGAAATCCCTGCTGAGGAATTTTTGGTATTCGTCTCCCGTGATCTCCTTGATGAGTGTGGCCCAAACCCAACCTCCCATGCCGGTGTCTTCGTGGTAGATGCGGAACCATTGCCGGTCCGAGGTTAGGCCGTTGATCTGATAGCACTCCCCGAAAAGCAGTTGGGTGACCAGGGCGGAATCAAAAGTGGGTTGGCGGTAAACAGGAAGGACAGTCTGACGACATATCCCAAAAGCATCAATCAAAGGCCATTCGCTGGAGCTCTCTTTTTGCATCTTTTTCCTTCAGGTCCTGACGTTTATCGTGGATTTTCTTTCCCCGGGCCAGCGCGATCTCCATCTTTGCCAAGCCACGGTCATTGATAAATATACGAACCGGAATGATTGCCAGACCTTTCTCTGCCGACTTAGTTTCGAGCTTTTCCAATTCTTTTTTCTTCAAAAGGAGCTTGCGATCCCGCACCGCCACGTGGTTATAGCTTGCCGCCATACTATAGGGCGAGATGTGCATCTGCCGGATGTAAAGCTCCCCGTCCATAAAAATGCAAAACGCCTCAGTCAGCGAGACTTTGCTTTCCCGGATGGATTTGATCTCGGTGCCGGTCAGCATCACCCCAGTCACATAGGTTTCGATGAACTCAAATTCAAAGCTAGCCTTCTTGTTTTTGATGTTGACTATTTTCTCGAAGCGGTTGGGCTTGGACATATCAGAGTTTCATTTTGGCCAGGGGTGTGACGTCGAGCCCGACGAACTCCCCCTTGAGGTATTTATAATGGGCCGCCATGGCGATCATGGCAGCGTTGTCAGTGCAGTATTCGAATTTTGGCACGTAGAGGTTCCAGCCTTTTCGGCGGGCCAGCTCAGCCAGCGTAGTGCGCAGGCCCGAGTTGGCAGAGACTCCACCGGCGATGGTGATCTCTTTGACCCCAAATTGTTTAACGGCCTCCTTCAGCTTGATCAGCAGCATCTCAATCAGCGTGTATTGGATGCTGGCGCAAAGGTCAGGCAGGTTTTCCTCGATGAATTTCGGGTTTTCCTGGAGCTGATCCCTGAGAAAATACAGCACTGCGGTTTTGATTCCCGAGAAAGAATAATTCAGTCCCGGCATGCGGGTGACTGGAAACTTGAATGCTTTCGGGTTGCCTTCTTTGGCATACTTGTCCACCAGTGGCCCTCCCGGATAGGGTAGGCCAAGCAGCTTGGCAGTCTTGTCAAAAGCCTCTCCGACCGCGTCGTCTTGGGTTTCGCCGACTACCTCCATTTCGAGGTGGCTTTTCACCAAAACCAACTGCGTATGCCCACCGCTTACCGTGAGGCAAATAAATGGGAAAGCGGGCTTGGGATCCTCGATGAAATGCGCCAAGACGTGTGCCTGCATATGGTTCACGTCGATGAGCGGGATGTCCAGGGAGCGGGCAAATGCCTTGGCAAAACTCACGCCCACCAGCAGGGATCCCATGAGTCCCGGACCTCGGGTAAAAGCCACCGCCGAGAGCTGTGTCTTGGCGATGCCTGAGGAAGAAATGGCCTCCTGGACGACGGGAATGAGGTTTTCCTGATGCGCGCGCGAGGCAAGCTCGGGAACCACACCCCCATATTTTTCGTGGACTGATTGTGTGGCCACAATATTATTGAGTACTTTGCCATTTACTATAATGGAGGCAGAAGTCTCGTCACACGAGGATTCGATTGCTAGTATAGAGATATCGTTGGTACCCATTGGAAAAGAACTCGAAAGTTACGGATTTTTTGTATAAAGCTTTCCGAGTGCTACTCTGGGTAGTTTTTAGCCTGCTGCTTTTCGTCATCGCAACGGCGCTAGCCTTGCAGATCACGACGGTACAAAACTGGATGGTCGACCGCCTCACCGGCTATCTCAACTCCAACTCCAACTTTACCACGGAAATCGGCCGTATCAAGCTCACCTGGTGGGATGCGCTGGAGCTCCAAAACGTCACCATCCGCGATCAACAGGACAGTGTGATGCTCGGAGCCGAGACGCTCTATGCGGACTTTGCCCTGCTGTCCCTCATTCCCCCCGGAGATCCGACCATCGATGCGGTCAGGCTGGAGCGCGCCCAAGTCAACCTGCTCGTCCATGAGGGAGACTCCGTGCTGAACATCAACCGCTGGGTCGACGAGATCAGCGACCTATTCACCGCCAAGAGTACCACCGCGACCAAGGCGAAGTTTTATATCACCCAAGTGGAGCTGCGCCAGACCCAATTTTCCTTGGTCAACTCCAACAAGGAGCCCATCGTCGAGGGATTTGACTACAACAGGATGGTATTCAAAGATCTCACCGGCAGCGCTGCCGGTTTCCGGCTAGAAGGCCAGGAAATAGGGATTGACATCCAGCGTCTGTCCGGAGTGGAGTCTACCTCGGGACTGGATATCCAAGAACTCAAAACCAGCCTGACCTACTCGCCAAGATTCATCGAACTGGACAAGCTAAACCTCAAGTCCGCGCGTAGCCAAATCAAAGACTATATCCGACTGGATCTCACCGGACCAAAGGGCTATTCGGATTTTGTCAATGAGGTGCAGCTCACCGCCCGCATGGACGAAACCAAAATCGACCTGCGTGACCTTCGCCTGTTTGCCCCATCCCTGCCCGTCTTTGAAGACCAGATCTACCTGAGCGGTGAAGTCAAGGGGCCAGTCTCGGACATGAAGTCGGACGAATTTCTGATCCGTCTTGGGGAAAAGACGGCTCTTTTTGGCTCATTTGAAATGGACGGACTGCCCGACATCGAAAACACCTACCTCAACCTGTCCCTGAAAAATTCGGTGGTTTCCGCGCGGGATCTCGCTCCCTACCTGAGCCCGGAGCTGGAGAAGCAAGTCAACAAGTTTAACCTCGTGCGGATGGACGCGGATTTCACGGGCTTGCTTCATCGATTCATCACCAACGGAAAATTCAAAACGAGCATCGGCGATGTAGAGGGGCGCGTCAATTTTGATCTTGTCAATGGAACACCTTCCGTGGTTTCCCGGCTTAAAGTGGACAATCTGGACTTGGGGATCCTGGCGGAAAACAGGGAGCTACTCCAGAAAATCAGCCTTGATGGGAGGGTCGACCTCAAGGGCAATTCCATAGAAAATGCCATCGTGGACCTGGATGCCTACATTTCCAAATTTGGAATCAAAAACTACACCTACACCGATATCCAAACCGACGCCACGTACGGATTGAATCTCTTCCGCGGAAATCTTGCCATCAACGACCCAAATCTCAAAGCGCAGGCCAGCGGCTATCTCAATCTCGAAAAATCCGTCGACTCGGTCCGCATGGTGGTAGAGGTAGATTCGTTATTCCTCGACAGCATCAATCTGGCTCAGACGCCGATGTTTGTCAGCGGAAAACTGGACATCGACACGAAGGGTATTAATCTCGATGACATTCAGGGAATCGCCCGCTTTACCGACATCAAGATGGGCTACCAAGACCGCTTCCTAGACGTCGGAGACTTCTTTTTCCAGTCTCTTTTTGCGGGAGGTACACGCACGCTTTCTGTCAACTCGGACTATCTGGTGGCGGCGGCCTCGGGGCAATTTGACCTCGAGCAGATGCTCAGAGACCTGGACATGCTCAGCTCGCAATACTTGGCAATTTTGCTGAATGAAACCCAGCCTATAGCCAATCTCGAAGAGAATTTTTCGGAGAGCTACAACCTTGACCTCAACGTGCGCCTCCAAAATCTTAATCCTATCATCCAGCTGTTCCAGCCTGACCTTGCCATCTCCAAGAACACCATTCTGGAAGGGGCATTTTACCAGACCCCGGAAAACACCGTCTTCAACTTTTTCACCAGCATCGACACCCTCACCTACCAGGGCAATACGGCCTTGGGTACCAACATCGATTTCAACACGTCGAAGATAATCAACAGCGCAGACATCTTGGCCTCATTCTATATATATTCCAAAGAGCAGCAGATCGGCAACACCTTGGGCTTTGCCAACCTCGGATTGGAAGCGATTTGGGACCAAAACAACCTCGACCTGAAGCTGAGTCTGGATCAAGACTCTACCCAGAGCCGGGCAAGAATCGATGCGGAAACAACCTTTTCCACGACGGGGACGCGTCTTCACTTCAAGCCCTCAGTACTACGGGTACTGGACAAAGACTGGGACTTTGATCCCGAAAACCGGATCCTCATTTCGCAGGGGGACATTTCTTTCACCAAAATGAGCATCCTCCATGGAAACCAAAGACTGGGAGTGGACGGGAAGATCAGCCGAAACCCAGAGGAAGTCCTAGATCTGTTTTTCCATGACGTGGGCATAGACTTTTTGAACACGGTGACGACGCAGGAATTCTTGGGTACCGCAAATGGCGCTTTCCGCCTGAAAAACCTGTTCAACCAGCCCCTGGTTGAAGGAGAATTGTTTATCGACGATACGGAAATCAATCAGTTTCCCATCGGAAATATCTCGGGAACTGCAGACCTCCAGGAAAACGAATTGCTCTTAAACTTGGAGAACGAAATCAACGGACAGAAGAAAATCGACATCAGCGGATCCATCGAACTTGCCTACCAAAACATGGATTTGGAAGCTAAAATGACCGAAGCCAATCTGGTGATCTTTGAGCCCTTTCTTTCCAAATACATCACGAATCTCGACGGTACCGTCACTGGCAACCTCCAAGTGCGGGGCACAGTCACCTCGCCCGAGGTATTGGGCAGCGGACGAATAGATGGGGGAAAACTTCACATCAACTACCTAAATACGACCTACCGAGCGGATGGGAGCATCCTATTCCAGCCTACGCAAATCAGCTTCCGGGATCTGGTCCTGAGGGATGTCAATGGCAACCGGGCGACTTTCACGGGTGGACTCAATCACAAAGGCTTCAAAAACATCTTCTTGGACATCAACTCCAACCTGAACAACTTCCAGGTGATGAACACCACCTCAAGGGACAATGAAGTCTTCTACGGCACCGCCTTCGCCACAGGTACCTTGGCGATCAAAGGCAGCACCACCAACCTGGATATCAACGCCCGCGCGACCACCCAGCCCAACACCCGTATCTACATCCCCCTGACCAGTAGCAACACCCAATACCAAGAGGATTTCATCCAGATCATCAATATTCAAGACACCGTTAGGATCAGGCAACTTGCAGACGACATCAACCGCCTCGATATCCAAAATGTCAGAATGAACTTCATCTTGGACATCACACCCGATGCGTTTGCGCAAATCATCATCGATCCAAAGACGGAGGAAAGCCTCGAAGCCAGAGGACGAGGGGTACTGACCTTGAACATCGACACGCAAGGCAACTTCAATCTCACAGGCAACTACGAGATCACTCAGGGACAATATAACTTCTCCCTTTACAATGTGGTAAAAAGGCAATTTGTGATACAGCCCGGTGGACGGATCACTTGGTTTGGCGATCCCTACCAAGGCGTCATGAACCTAAAAGCGGAATATGAGGAAAACATCTCCCTCCAACCTCTCCTCTCTTCTTCGTCGGTTTCGGAAAACAGCCAGATGCGAAGGAGATATCCGCTAAAAGTACTCATGGATCTCCAAGGCGAGCTGCTCTCCCCCGACATAGCCTTTTCCTTTGATTTTTCTGAATTCCCGTCCAGCGGAGATGTGCAGACGACGATCTCCGCCTTTCAAAGTCGCGTAGCAGCCGATGAGCAGGAGATGAATAGGCAGGTGTTTTCGGTGATTATGACGCGGAACTTATCTCCCGAGGGACAGTTTTCCGGCGTAGCCACCATCTCTTCAAGCTTGGGAAGTCTCTTGTCCTCTCAGTTAAACAGCTTCATCGGCCAGTTTGACAAAAACCTGGAAGTGAATGTCGACTTGGCCACTTTGGATCAAAACACCCTGGAAAACTTCCAGCTGAGCGTAGCTTATACCTTTTTGGACGGTAGACTTCGTGTGTCGCGGGACGGAGGCTTCACGGACAACCAAGGTAATGCCAGCGCCGCCTCGGTCATCGGAGACTGGCAGGCCGAATACATGCTTACCGAAGATGGCGTCTATCGTCTCCGAATATTCAACCGAAACAACTACAACACCTTCACTTCACTTTCGCTGACCCAAAACGTACTCACCTACGGCGCATCAGTCACCCAAAACGTATCCTTTAACTCCTTCTCCGAGCTGTTTCAGAAAATCACCAGAAAGAAGGAAAAGCAATTGAACGTCAATGATACTGACGATTTTCTGAGGAGAGAGTATCAAGGCGACGAGCAATGGAAACCTTTGGATCTCAATGACCTTCCACCAAGGAAAGCCCCTCCTATCCCCGATGTCGACAATTTCAGGCGTCCGGATGAGGAGCAGTAAGAATACCCTTTGGAGAAAAGTCTAAAACTGGACTTTTTAGAAAACCAAGTTTTAAACTCGTCTTCTTGCTTGTCTTGTCAAAGCTTCAAGCTCGGAGAAAACGAGCTTTTTCAAAACATTCCAAGCCTTAATCCACTTTGTCTCTAAAAAGCTTCATGAAAAAAATCAGCGTTTTTTGGTTTCGGAGGGATCTTCGACTGGAAGACAATACGGGACTTTTCTATGCCCTGCAGCAGGAGAAAGACGTGCTTCCCATCTTCATATTTGACCGAAACATCTTGGATAAGCTGGAGGAAAGAGCGGATGCCCGCGTCGATTTTATCCATTCTGAGCTTCTGTCCATCAAGTCCCAACTGGAAAAAAAGGGAGGCTCCCTGCTGCTCAAGTACGGAACCCCGGAGGAGGTCTTTTCGGAATTGACCAACGAATACGACATCCAGTCGGTCTACACCAATCGCGACTATGAGCCCTACGCGCGGGAGAGAGACCAAGGGGTAGAAAAACTTTTGAAAAAAAAGGGAGTACTCTTCCTGACTTTCAAAGACCAGGAAATATTCGAACCGGGAGAAGTCCTGAACAACGCAGGTGAATGCTACAAGGTGTTCACGCCCTTTTCACGGGTTTGGATTGAAAAGTTCGAACAAAGGAAAGGACAGGAGCTCGGCACTCCGGAGTGGAAAAACCTGATGCCTTCGAAACCGCTACCTGAAATCACCCTCGAAGAAATGGGATTCAAAAAATCCCACATCCCTATTCCTCCAAAAACGGCCAAAAAAAATCTGATTGGCGACTACGACAAAACCCGGAATTTCCCCGCCAAAAAGGGGACTACGCGTCTGGGAATTCATTTGCGCTTCGGAACGATCTCGGTGAGAAAACTGGCCCAGGCGGCTTCTAAGTTGAATGATACGTTTCTCAATCAGTTGATTTGGAGAGAATTTTACATGACCATCCTAGCCTATTACCCGAGGGTGGTGGACCATGCCTTCAAGCCCGAGTACGACCGAATTCCCTGGAAAAACGACGAAAGGGATTTTCAGGCCTGGTGTGAGGGCAAGACTGGCTTCCCCATCGTGGATGCCGGCATGCGGGAACTCAACGAGACGGGCTATATGCACAATCGCGTGCGGATGATTACGGCGTCATTTCTCACCAAGTTTCTCCTGGTCGACTGGAGATGGGGTGAGGCTTATTTTGCGCAGAAACTCTTGGACTACGACCTGGCTGCAAACAACGGCAGCTGGCAGTGGGCTGCAGGCACAGGCACCGATGCCCAGCCCTATTTCCGCATCTTCAATCCAGACTCCCAAACCGAGAAATTCGATCCAGATCTGGAGTACATCAAAAGATGGATTCCGGAATTAGAGACAAATAAGTATCCAAAACCCATTGTTGATTATAAATTTGCCAGACAAAGAGCACTGGATACATACAAAAAAGCCTTGGAAAAATGAATATCGGAGACAGAGTGAGATTGCTGCATGGACGGGAAGAGGGCACGGTACGCAAAGTCTCCTCCGGAGGCCGAATAGAAGTGGAGATCGAGGATGGGTTCATCATTCCGGCGCACAAGTCCGAAGTGGTCATCATCGCCGAAGCGGAGAAGAGTTATTTCGGCGAAAACGCCAACGCCACCAAAGAGCCGGAAGCCCCGCTGCCGATCTCCGCACCCAAAGATCAGGGTCTCTATCTCGCATTCCTGCCTATCAACGACCAAAACCTGAGTCTTTATCTGATCAACGACAACCACCAGCCCTACTTGTCACACGCTTCCGAAGTCCATGGCGGCAACCAGCGTACGCTCTTTGCGGGCACTTTGAATCCGGGTGAAAGCAAAAAAATCGACGATAGGATACTGAAGGAACTGGACGCTTGGCCAGCATTCCTGCTTCGTTTCATTCCCATCCAAAACAAACTTGAAAAGGCCATTCCTCCTTTCGAGCGTCAGCTGAAGATTAAGGCTACGCAGTTTTTCAAACATCTCAGCAAAGCTCCCATCCTCGGTAAAAACGTCTACCTCTTTGCCATGGAGCAGACCACGAAAGATCTGGACATCTGGAGCCTGAATGCCGAACTGAAGGAAATAGCCGCCAAGCCGGAGCCTATCAAAACGGCAAAACCTCCCCGCTCGATCGACCTACATATCGAACAGTTGCATGCCGACCCAGACAAACTCAGCAACTCCGAGAAGATGAGAATCCAGCTGGAGACCTTCGAAAGCAAGCTTAACCAAGCCATTGCATCGGGTATGGACGAGATCACTTTTATCCATGGGCTGGGGAATGGTGTCCTCAAAAAAGAAATCCACAAGCGTCTGAGCCAATTAGGAAATATTAAGTACTTTCAGGACACCCAGAAAGACCAATGGGGCTATGGAGCTACCTTGGTACGAATCTCCTGATCCAATGCAAGCGAAGACTTCTCCGGTTTATCGGATTTTTGAGCAGCAACACCAAGAAGCCAAAACGCTTTTTTTGGCTCTCGGCAAACAGATAAAGTCCAAAAAGGCGATCGAGCTCCAGACCAAGCTGGAGTTTCTGGAGCTGTTTACCGACCTCATGGGCAAGGTCCATTTTGAAGACACGCGAAAAGGCCCGGATCTTTTCCTGGATTTCAAACCGCTCAAAAAATCCCTGCGGAAAACCCACCACATCAAGCTGGTGGAGCGCCATCTCAAAGCGCGGGAAGCCCAACTGGGAGAAAGCTATGTCAGCTTCAAGGACTATCTTTCAAGCCAAAAAAAAGAAATCCAAAAGGAAGCCTTTGACTTGGTGGTCGGCAGTTCGCTGAAAAGCTGGGATGATTTCCTAGTCAAGGCCCAAGTCTCCAGCAATGGGATTAAGCCGCTGGTGATCAATACAGCCATCAACCAATTCGTCCAGGAAGAGCTTGGCTTTCTCCACCATGACCTGAAGATCCCGCTGCAAAGCCAGGGATTCCGGGATTTGTTTGAGAGCCTCCGGAAGATCATCATGCTGGAAAACCTGCTGATCGGCTTGGGCTTCAACCCCATTTTCGTCGACTCCATCCACGAGGAGATCGGCCAGCTCAAGGAAAATCTAAAGCCTTGGTACTCCAATCATTTGGCCTTTCAGGCGCTTTCGGGATTTTTGGCGGAAAAGACCAACATCTCCAAAAAGTACATGGTCTGGATCAAGGAACTTAAGGATGAGAAAAAAAGCCTGTCCTCCGAGATCGAAAGACAGGCTGTTGAGCTGCTCAACAAGATTATGGTCTAGGTCAAATCTTTGACAAGGCTTTGGCCAAGTCGTTTTTTAGGTCTTCCGCATCCTCCACTCCCACGCTGAGGCGGATTAATGAGTCTACCAATCCCACCTTTTCACGCTCTCCCCTCGGAATAGAAGCATGTGTCATCGAGGCCGGGTGGCCGCAGAGTGATTCAACTCCTCCCAGTGACTCGGCCAGCGAAAAGAGATGAAAACTCTCCATCACCTTTTTGGCGTCCTCCAGTTGGTTGCCCACCAGCGTGAAGGAAATCATCCCCCCAAAATCCCTCATCTGCTGTTTGGCGACCAGGTGGTTGGGATGGTCTTCGAACCCAGGCCAATATACCTTCTCCACTTTGGGATGGTTTTTCAGATAGGCTGCAATGGTCTTCCCATTTTGGCAATGGCGCTCCATTCTCAGATGAAGCGTTTTGATCCCCCTCAAAACCAAGAAACAATCCTGGGGACCGGGAGTGGCGCCGCAGGCATTTTGGAGGAAAGCCAGTCGGGAAGCCAGTTCGTCGTCCTTGACCACCAAGGCCCCCATCACCACATCGGAATGCCCGCCAAGGTATTTAGTCACAGAATGCATGACGATGTCCGCACCGAGGTCAAGGGGATTTTGCAGGTATGGCGAGGCGAAGGTATTGTCCACGGCAAGGAGAAGGCCATGTTTTTTGGAGAAAGCCGCCATCGCCTTCAGATCAATGATGTTCATCATCGGGTTGGTCGGGGTCTCCACCCAGACCATTTTGGTCTTTTCGTTGACATATTGGGTCAGGGCATCCGGATCCGCCATGGACACAAAATGGAACTTGATCCCATAGCGCTCGAATACTTTTGTGAAAAGCCGGTAAGTGCCGCCATACAAATCGCTGGTGGAGATGATCTCATCACCGGGATTGAAGAGCTTAACGATAGCATCTATCGCACCCAAACCTGAAGAAAAGCAAAGCCCATGCTTGCCGTTTTCAAGGGCGGCAAGACTGTTTTGCAAAGCGGTACGAGTGGGATTGTGGGTTCGGCTGTATTCGTAGCCGAGGTGGTCGCCGGGGGATTTTTGGACGTAGGTGGAAGTCTGGAAGATGGGGGTCATGATCGCACCCGTCGACGGATCGGGACTCACACCGGCGTGAATGGCTTTAGTACCAAATTTCATGTGATTACTATTATTTGATTAATGGCCACATGGAATCTCGCCTGATGAATAATCATCCCAACGTGTGTCGCTCGCGACATGCTCGATTTCATAGATGGCTTTGAGTTTAAATTCTTTGGGTAGTGACTGTCTGATGAATCGGATTGTTTAGGGAAAAATCCGGCCAGGAATGCTAAACTTGCCGGGATTAAGCGAAACGACAAGAGATAGCCAGCCAAAGATGACAAAAAAGACCAGTATTTTCAAGGCATTGGGAGAGTACTTCAGGGGGCATTTTGGGGCGACTTTGGCGTGGATTTGGGTGGTGATCATGCCGGGAATCGGCAGTCTTATCCTGCTTTCAAAATCCCAAATCCTAGATAGCGTTCGGCTTCTCCATCCTTTCGACCATCTTATTTTCGCCGTGGCCATCGCCGCCTTTTTGGGTTTGGCCCTACTTCCGACAACGCTGACAGCCTTGGCCACGGGCTACTATTTTGGCTGGATAGGCTTCCCCGGCTTGTTCTTCGGATACCTTTGTGCCAATGTCATTGGCTACTTTTTGGGAAAGTCGACCAACGCGGACTTTCTAGCGCTTATCTACCACAGAAATCCCGAACTCCGACAGCATATTGATAGCCGGATACAGCACCCAGAGAGCCTGATCTTCTTTGTGAGAATCAGTCCGGTCATTCCATTTGCCATCTCCAATTTTCTCTTTGCGTCTCTCCGAATCGACCTGAAAAAAGTACTCCTCTACGGAATCCCAGGCATGTTGCCCAGAACACTCATCGCCTTTGCAACAGGCTTAGTTGCGGGATCTATGCTGGACGCGAGAAAAGCTATGAAAGATCCAACGCAATGGGCTGTTTTGGCCATCCTGTTCCTTATCAGTTTTTGGGGACTTTATAGAAACTGGCGGAGCACAAAAGCTTAGCGCAACAGATACATCTTACCATATCCTTTGGTGAATCCCCTGTCTCCGGCGGTCGGTCGATGCTCCATGAATTGGCCATTTTTTCGGATCAAAACACGATAGATGTATACTCCATTTGCCAGCTGGTCGCCAAACTCATCCTTGCCGTCCCAGGCGTATTCCGTGATATTGTTGCCGATGCGTATCGCTCCCAATTCGTTTTGAAGAATCTCCCTGACGACTTTCCCCGTCACGGTCATGATCTGAATCTTGATCTCGTCGGGGATTTCCGATCCTGTTAGGGTAAACACGAAGCGAACCGAGGTGCTGAAAGGATTGGGATAGGGATAGAAATTGGTGATCTGGGACTCGTTGACCACTTCAAAAGTGATCTCATAAGGCTGGGGCGAGTCCTCGTTGGTGATTCGCAGGGTGTACAGGCCATCTTCCAGGGGACCGGGTACAAAAGAAACGCGGAAATCTTCATCTTCCGAAGCCGGAGTCCAGCTCAGGTTTGGATTGGAGAAATTGATTTTTTCAAACTGGCAACCTTCGCAGTTTTTCTTCACGAAAATCTCCATACCCAACGTGTCCGTCTTGTAGAGCAGGCTCTGGTCATTCTTAAGAAGGGCCGTGACCATCACACTGGGCGAGACGAGATCGCCATCCATGATGTAGATCCCGTCAAAATTGACATCCAGCAGGGAGGTAGAATTATCCCCTTCCACCTCAAAGGGTACTCCAAGGTCTATGAGGTTGTTTCGATAAGTTTGCTCGGGTTGAATTCTTGGATTGGCAAAGACCTCCAGTTCGTTCTCCCCCGCCCTGCCTATGCTGTTGAACTCCACGGCAAACTCCGCCTGTTCGCCTGCCTTGAGTGCCGGGAGTTTCTTCGAGAAGTTCTCCGTCTTCTTCGTGTTTAGATTGGTCATTTTCCAATCCACTTGGATGGAATCCAGAAAATTGTAAACCGATGCATTTTTGAATACAAAATCGATACTTGCGTTTTGCCCTTCTCTTAGCCTAATTGTCTCCCCTGGATTCTTCTCCAACAACACGCCCTCCGGTACCCCCTCAAAGTTCACCTGCCACCTATCCAATTGGGCTGGCTGGGTAGAATTGGGATCGTCCATCGAATACCTGAGACGCAGGTAAGGGTAGCTCGAAGGACTGATAGAAGACAGGTCAATCTCCGAATCCAAAGCCCCAGCGACCAACACTTCTTCTTCGCCGCTTTCCCGGACGCCCAGAATATCAAAACCAGTAAACTCCTCCTCATTGATCCAGTTGCGGGCATTGACGTTTTGGAAAAAGCGCTCCCATGATGAAGCAGGGCCGATCTTAGGTGTCAGAATCACCCCATTGGTAAGGTAGCCCTCGACTTCGGATTCAAAGCTGAGCGTCTGTTGGGACGGAGGAACTTCAAAATTAGGATTGCCGACGATCTCGATCGCTTCTCCCGCACGCATTCCCTTACGGCCATAGAGGATGTAGGGATCGCCAGTTTTGAGGTTTCTGAGCGTGGCTTCGTTTGCCCCAAATTCTTTCAAACTTTGATACGCCCGCTCCGGCCAAGCATCAAAGGTGACATTGCCTACGGAGAAAATTACCACATAGTCGCCCTCCTTCACGCCAGTCACATATTCCTGAAGCGTGTTGTTGCCCGGAGTGGTGATCCAGGCGTTTTGGATGCTTTGAATCATCTGGGGCACGCGACCACAGGCTCTTGAATCTAGGATGTCAAAACCGGGAACCGGAATCGCGAGATAGGGCAAGAGGCTTTTCTGGTCAATCGCGACCAAACCCAAGGTTCCGTTGGGGCAAAGACGGCTATTGGCATTGTTGACATTATCGATGATCTGCGGGATCTGGTCGTAGTAAAACTGCGTATTGCGGAAGTTCAGTGTATCCACCCCAGCTCCCACGGTAAATACTTCGATCCCGGTCTTTTGGCGGATGTATTGCCATGAAGAGCGACTGGCATCGAGCTGGAGGTTTTCCAGTCCGCTTTGGTCCAACTGCTCATTTTCCCGCTGAGTCCAACCATTCCCTGAATTCGGGATATAGGAAAAGCTGGAATTAGTCCAAGCATCTGTTTCCCCAACTTTTGGCTCCTCGTACCGGGACCTCCAGTAGTAGGTCACCGAGTCGCTTCCCACCAGCAAGCTCACAGGCCATTCTACCAGTCCGGAAGTCGTAGAGCGGATTTCCTTTCTGAAGGCCGAATTGAAGTTGATCGTCGTATCGAGCTGGACGATCAGCGTGCGATTCTCGGTCAGTTTTCCTGGCGCTTGGGTGAGCAGACTTATATCCTTTTGGCTGACTATCCCAAAGTCCATGGGAAAAAGATTGATGGTGCCGCTAAGTGGGATGAATGCCGAATAGACGATGGAATTATTCGCATAGGTCATTTCGTCCACAAGTCTCTCGTTGTTGACGGAGATGGTAAACTGGTTGTCCCCAGCGGCATCGACCAGAAAATTGGGTACGGAGAACACCAGCGTATCTGCTCGGCTGATGGCCGGTACTTTCACGGAATCAAATTCTACTACCGTTCCATCGGGCAACTTTCTGGAAACCTTGAAGTCCAGCGAATCTGGATTTGTGATTGCCAGATTTCGCAGCACAAAACTCAGCTTGAGGCTATCCGAAATCGCAGAAAGCGGCGAACCGTCAAATGTTCCTAGGATAACCTCTTCCGTCTTTACAGCATAGTCAGGTTTGTCTGCCGGAAATATTCGTACCCCTGGGTCACCAAGCAGGATCATCTGCTCCATGTGCGAGTAATTCAGCGGGCTGGTTCCGTACAGCTCCACAAAATTTCGCTCCGCATTGACCTTGACCTCGCCGAGTGTGCGATAGATCATGGAGCTATCCCCAAAAGCATATCGATAAAAAGCATCGGAATACCGTCTGAGATAGACATCC
>CAZTJM010000102.1:0-16417 GCA_964613865.1 uncultured Limnohabitans sp.
CCGCATTTCGACTTCGCTCAATGTGACAAACATCAGTTATGAGACAGCCTCTTTTGAATTTACTTGGAGCTTCCAGAAACGGGAATAAACTTCGCCGTAAGATCTGGATCAGCCATGTCTTTATCCAGTGGGTACATGGGCCTATTGATTCTTTTATAGCCCAAGCGTTCCAGATCTTGGTCTACGCCACCTGGCGTCAGCGCCATGATCCAATCTCCCCTCATATCGTATAGCTCCGGCACGAGGTATCCAATCTTCACCATGACGATGTCAGCCTCTCTCGGCTTCAGGTTCAGATCGGTAAAGTCCTTCTCATTGTGATAGGGCTTACGCTTGGAAGTCACGATCACCTTCAGCGAGCCCACTTTGATGACTACCTCTGCCCCAGCATCTTTATCCCCTTCTTTGATGGCCTCTACTGTTCCTGAAAGTTTCACCGGGCCGGCAAACCGGCTGTCCACTGCTGCTCCAGCCTCGCCTTCCACCTTGCCACCTACACCAGCGGCAAGCGCCTTCTCTACCAATTCTGGACCAGGTATCGATGCATAGATCAACTCTGGCCCATTTTCCGACCTGAACTCGGGGCGCTTCAACAGCTCGTGAAGAGTCCAAGTCACATCTCCAGCACCTCCCGCTGTGGGGTTGTCACCCATATCGGAAATCATAAATGGTTGCTTATCGCTCTTCAAAGCCATGTCCAAGCTTTCGTCCAGACTCGCTACTGGTGCGACAAACTCAAACTGGGATCGAACATCCCAAAAGCTCTTTGCCAAGTATTCTGCGGATTCCTTCACTTGAGCCTGATCATCACCCGTCACCATCACCACGGCATGGTTTCGAGGCTCATCCGCCCAGGCATAGCCAATCCAGATCGCCGCATCGATCACGCCTTCCTTTTTGGTTTCGGGATCGACCTTGGCATAAAGCCCTTTCCCAGGCTCGATTCTCGTACTAGTCTTTTCACCAGGAAGCAAAATAGGAACTGGTATCCAAGCCTTGTAAGCGGGTTTGCCTTTTCCGCTTTCCAATCGGTCCAGCAGATTTTCAACTGCGCGCTTTTTGGATTCCAAAGCATCTTCATGAGGTGCCATGCGGTAGCAGGTGATCAGGTCGGAATTTTCCGCCAACACCAATGAAACATTGCCATGAAGGTCCATGGAGGTAGAAATGACAGTTTCGTAACCGACCACATCACGCACCTTGGTAATGAAGTCTCCCTCTGGATCATCGAGTCCCTCCACGCTCATAGCACCATGAATATCGAAGAATAGCCCATCGTAAGGAAGATTAGCCTTTAGCATCTCCAGGGTCACTCCCACCAATGAATCATAGGCATGTCGGGTCACCATCCCGCCTGGAATAGCGTGCCCACGCAACGTAGGAAACCACACTGCTCGCTTCCTATCCGCTGAGTCAGCTTCCATAAAGGGGTAATAGGAAAAAATCTCCTCACCCGTCCTCACCCGGAATGAAGCCGTGGTGGATCGGGCTGGGGAAAACGTACTGGACTCGATAGCGAGTCCTGCGATTGCGATTCTGGGCAAAGTCTTTTCCTGCTTTTCCTCAGCGCAGGCAAAAGCGATAAAAACCAGAAAAATGTACAAGGGTAGTTTTTTCATAGGGGTTGGGGTTTGATCCTTGAAGTAACCGATAATTGGCGGAGAGCCAAAACGAGATTGGGAATTGCTGCGGCCTTAGCAGAAGAACGGTCAAAAAGACATGTGCAGAAAAAGCCCCTTGGGAGCAAATCGCTTGGATTCCCCTTATGCGACCGCTATTTTCAAGTCGCAAAAACCACCAATCCGCATGAACCAAGACATCACCCTCTCCGAAGCCCAAACCAAAGTCGACGAATGGATTAAGACTGTTGGCGTCCGATACTTCAACGAGCTGACTAATACGGCCATTCTCATGGAAGAAGTCGGAGAACTGGCGAGGATCATGTCCCGCACTTACGGCGAACAATCCTTCAAGGAAAGCGACAAGGGAAAAGATCTGGGCGATGAAATGGCCGACATACTCTGGGTGCTGATTTGCCTGGCCAACCAGACAGGCGTAGATCTGACGGAGGCATGGAAAAAGAACCTGGAAAAGAAAAACATCCGGGATCAAGACCGGCATCGCAACAATGAGAAGCTGAAGTAGGCAGGCTCAGCTCCCGAGCTGGCCGAGGGAAAATTGTTCTACTATTAAAGCGGGATTTCCCTAGAAAAGCCCATAATTTCCCAACCAAACAAATTGTATTTCATGTGGCCCAAAATCGCGATTTGGCCATTTTTTTCATTTATGCCAAGGTGATTCCATTTTCTCCCAAGAACAAAACCGGAAACTATGGAATAAGAAAGTCCGGGATCGACGCGTCCATCCGAATTATTTTTCACCAAAGTCACATGTAGGCTATTCGCCAAAGTCAGTTTAACCGTCTGATGTTCTGCAGTAAATTCTCTTCCAATAGTTTTTCTTTTTTCAGGCGCACTATCTCCTAATCCAGCTAGAAAAGCTATCAACCCAATAGTCAACACCGGAGTAGCCAATAGACTTTGACGATCCGGCAATTGGAGAATCGTCCTACGCACTAGTTTGAACAAGAAATAGACAAAGGCCAAGAGGAAGGCCGCATTGAAAAAACTCCAAAAAAGATCAAACATGGTAGCCGTCTGGTTGTAGGATCTAATAATACAAACAATCAGCAACTTAGCAAAAACGGCCCTCCGATTGGTAGGGCCATTAATGTCTTTTGGATTATGAGCAGCTTAAACTTTCACCAAGAAGCCTTCCGCGTTTACTTTCACGACGAAATCATACAGATCGTAGCTCAGGCAAAAATCGATATCGTGTTCGATCCCGTGGTTTTGAAGACGCTTGGCATGGGATGCCTGAGCTAAAAATCCCCTGAGGTCATGTCCTACTTTTTCAAAAAGTGCCTTCATTGAGATCGCTCCATCGTCCTCAGTCACGTGCGTAGCTTCCAGAGATTTCACCATTGCCCCGGCAAAAATCGAATCCTCCAAGTTGAAGTGCCCCTTCCAGCCAGCGCAGTGAATCAAGACGTCCTCGTCCTGGCTCTGTATGTAGGATACGGTTGCCTGGAGGTTCGGAAACGCACCGATCAAGATTTGGCTGGCCTCTTTGGATTTCTCAATTGCCTGGGTGCCATTGGTGGTAGTCATCGCAAGACTCCGTTCCGAATGGTTTTCTTTTAGATACGCTATCGGCGAATTCCCCATCTCAAAACCAGGAGCCGTCAAGCCATTGCGTTCGCCACCGATTAGAAATCCCTTTTGTTGCATCTGCCGGCAGCTTTCCAAATCCGGAAAAGGCAGGATCTCCTTCACTCCATTTGCAATCGCCGCAACCATCGTGGAAGTAGCGCGGAAAATATCCACAACCACTACGATCTTTCCCGCCAGCTCGTGCAAATGAATCAGCTCGGGACTGAAGCAAACTTCTACTTTTCTCATCAGGCTTTCAGCAGAGGCAGTTTCTCAACCAGCGCCTTCAGGTTTTTATTTCTGATTTGGATAAAAATCTCCGTTCCCGGTTTGCTGAATTCGGTCTTTACATAGCCCATCCCGATACCTACGCCCATGCTTGGAGATTGCGTACCGGAGGTCACTTCGCCGATTACTTCACCAGCTGCGTCTACAATTGGGTAATGTCCCCTTGGAATCCCTCTTTCCTGCATCACAAAGCCTACGAGCTTACGGAAAACGCCAGTTTCCTTTTGCTTAAGCAGGGCTTCTGAATTGGTGAAGTCTTTGGTGAATTTGGTAATCCATCCCAAGCCCGCCTCCAAAGGAGAAGTAGTATCGGTGATGTCGTTGCCATATAGGCAGTAGCCCATTTCCAACCTCAAGGTATCTCTAGCGCCCAAACCAATCGGCTTGATATCAAAATCTTTTCCCGCTTCGAAAATGGCTTTCCAAACATGTTCGGCATCGGCATTTTTAACATATATCTCAAAACCTCCAGCTCCTGTATAGCCCGTCCCGGAAATGATTACATCCTGGATCCCCGCAAATTCGCCCACCGTGAAATGGTAGAATTTGATCTCGGAAAGGTTGACTGGAGTCAGCGACTGTACCGCCTCTATGGCTTTGGGTCCCTGCACTGCAAAAAGTGAATACTCGTCTGAAACATTGGTCAGCTTGGCGCCCATGCTGTTGTGCTTGTTGATCCAAGCCCAATCCTTGTCTATGTTTGAAGCATTGACCACCAGCATATACTTCTCGTCGCCAAACTTGTAGACAATCAAATCGTCGACTATCCCACCAGTTTCATTTGGAAAGCAGGAATACTGAGCCTGACCGACCACAAGCTTGGAAGCGTCGTTGGAAGTTACCTTTTGGATCAGATTGAGGGCCTCCGGTCCTTCTACCAAGAACTCGCCCATATGGGACACATCGAAAACCCCCACCCCATTTCTCACACAGAGATGCTCTTCGTTGTCGGAGCTGTAGCGCACAGGCATATTGAAACCGGCGAAGGGTACCATCTTGCCGCCGAGGGCGATGTGCAGGTCGTTGAGAGGGACGTTTTTGATTTGGGCTTCCATATTCAGGTTTTTTTGACGCTCGCAAAGGTAAGGATTGGGAGCTAATTAGCTTAGCCAAATTCGAAAAATGCCTCTAGCGGACTTGATGACAGTTTTGCGGAGTTGCTTGATTTCTCAACTCGAAAAGACCCAAAAAAGAAAAGCAGCCCAAATGAGCTGCTTTTAGAGTTACAAAATGGATGGAAATGCTAGACAGAGAAACTTTCGCCGCAGCCGCAAGTTCGGCTTGCGTTGGGATTGATAAACTGGAAACCCTTTCCATTCAATCCGTCAGAAAACTCAAGGACCGTTCCGGCCAGATAAAGTAGGCTCTTGCGGTCAACCAGGATCTTCACGCCCTTGTCCTCAAAGACGTGGTCTGTCTCCACGATGTTGGCATCAAAGCCCAGGTCATACATAAGACCGGAGCAGCCTCCGCCCTTCACGGAAACGCGGATATTCTCATTTTCGGAGCGGCCTTCCTCTTTCTTAAGCTCGAGAATTCTCTCCTTGGCCTTGTCAGAAACGATTATCATAATTTTACCCTTACTTTTAGGTTGAGTGAAGATAAGTCTGAAACAGGCTTTCTCCCAAAAAGATTCAGCTGCAAAGTTACAAAATCAAAGGCGATGAGGAAAATCGAACATATCGGAATAGCCGTCCAAAATCTCGAGCAATCCAACGAGCTTTTTGCGAAGCTCTTGGGAAAAGCTCATTTCAAAACCGAAACCGTCGATGGCGAGGCTGTGGAAACCAGCTTTTTCCAAGTGGGCGAAACGAAAGTTGAACTGCTCCAAGCGACTAGGCCGGACAGTCCGATTGCCAAATATCTGGACAAGAGACCAGAGGGCGTGCACCATATCGCCTTTGATGTGGAAGATATAGCGACGGAAGTTCACCGACTAAAAGAAGCGGGGTTTGAAATCCTGAATGAAATACCCAAACAAGGTGCAGACAATAAATTAGTGGTATTTTTGCATCCCCGAAGCACGAATGGCGTGCTGGTGGAATTGTGCCAGGAACAGTAGGCAGTCGCAGTGGGCAGTTAGGGGATTCAGAAAGCTGAAGTGAGAAATCTGAAAAAAACCGGATTGTAAATCAAAATTTGGTGCTCAGCGCCTTCCAATCCGATAGGCCGGGTGTCGAAACCTCGTAGATCGTAAATCAAAAACTTGTGCTGAGCTTTGTCGAAGCATCGTAAATCATAAATCATGTCTGATAAACGTACAGAAATCAGTGAATTGGGTGAGTTTGGCCTAATAGATCATCTGAATAAGAATGTAATCCTAAAAAACGCATCCACACTCAAAGGCATAGGCGACGATGCCGCGGTGATCGATGCCGGAGACCATGTCAAGGTAGTATCGACTGATCTACTTTTAGAAGGAGTCCATTTTGATCTTTCCTACGCACCATTGACTCATGTCGGGTTCAAAGCTGTGGCAGTCAATGTCTCGGATATTGCAGCAATGAACGCCATCCCAAAGCAAATCACGGTCAGCATCGCACTTTCCAACCGCTTTTCTGTCGAGGCTGTGGATGCTATTTATCAAGGAATCAACGCAGCCTGCGACCATTACGGCGTAGACCTAGTTGGAGGCGACACCACTGCCTCCAGAGGAGGATTGGTAATTTCAATCACAGCCATTGGCCAAGCGCAAAAAGAACAGCTCACTTATCGATCCGGAGCCAAGGTCAATGACATTCTCTGTGTCACGGGCGATCTGGGTTCCGCGCTGATCGGCTTGCAAATCCTCGAGCGTGAAAAGCAGGTATTTCTAGCCAATCCCGACATGAAACCGGATTTGGAAAAGTACGGCGTGGTAACCGGCCGCCAGCTAAAACCCGATGCCCGGATGGATATCATCCACGAACTGCGAGAAATGGGCGTGGTGCCAACCAGCATGATGGACATTTCGGACGGATTGGCTTCGGAGATTTTCCACATCTGCAAGGCTTCCAATGTCGGAGCCACCATCTATGAAGATAAACTTCCCATCGACAAGCAGACTTTTGATACTGCCGTGGAGCTGAATATTGACCCGATCACCTGCGTGCTAAACGGCGGCGAGGACTACGAATTGCTCTTCACCATTGACCAAAACGATTTTGCGAAGCTGGAAAAGCATCCTGACATCCACTTCATTGGCCACATCACCAAAGCTGAAGAAGGCAAGTTTCTAGTGACCAAAAGCGGCACAGCCGTGCAACTGAAAGCACAAGGCTGGAAGCATTTCTAAATTAGGGAAATCTGTTTCGTGACAAATAATCGACCGGTCGGATGCTATCCGTCCGGTCGTACAAATAGTGCCACTGCGTCATGTAGTCATCCGCCGGCAAAAACCGATCTTTTCGTTCATCCAACTTTGCTTGGAGAACTGCCTCCAGCTTCTTTTGCAATTCCAGATGATGAGGGCTGTTTACCAAATTTTTAAGCTGAAAAGGATCCGTTTGATTATCATAAAGCAACCAAGGACCCTGTAAATCTTTCACATAGGTATATCGTGCGGTCCTGATACCTCGGTATTCGCGCCCTCCGTTTGAAAATTGCCATTCATGAAAAGGAACCGGAAGCATGATCAATGCAACTTCCGAAGAGAGTTCTTCACCTGCCAAAAGTTCTTTGGAAAAATCCTCCCCTTCGATGGAAACAGGGATTTTGATCCCACTCAGACCCAAGATTGTCGGCAGCAAATCGGGAGTTCCGATCGGATTCAGCAATCGCCGGGAAGACGCTCCCAATTTCTCCGGATATCGAATCAAAAGAGGGACTTTTATGGATTCATCCCAAGGCCTTTGCTTTTTCAACACGCCCTTGGACATCAACATGTCGCCGTGCTCTGAGGTAAATACCACCAAGGTGTTGTCAGAAACTCCCAAACTATCCAAGGAGCGAAGCAGCTTCCCTACCGCATGATCGATTGCTGTGGCATGGGCATAATATCCGGCCAAAACCTTCCTTGCATTGTCCTGAAACTCCTCCGGCACATTTGGCCTCAACTGCAACTTGGAAGCATCGTAAAGCTTTCTAAACTGCTCCGGAGCAGAAAAATAAGGGTCATGAGGAGGACCATACGACAATACTAAAGCAAAGGGTTTGGATTTGTTTTTTGAGATGAAGCTAATCGCGCTGTCTGTTTGAGGGAACACATCATAACCCTGCCAAAAATGCTTCTCGTCCTTTTCATCAAAGCAAAAGCTGTTGTTGTAGTTATGGGTTACCTCACGGACTTTCCAGTATTCAAAACCCTGTCTCCGATCAGCAGGAACGGGTTTGTCTCGCCCGCTAAAGGGGTCCTCTCCCCTTGGATGTCCGTTGAGATGCCACTTTCCTATATATCCTGTTTTGTAACCAGCAGCCTGATAGATCTCCCCCAATGTGAGCGCTTCGTTTGGTAGGGGCTTGTCATTATAAAAAACCCCATGCGTCAGCGGATATTGCCCCGTCAGGAAACTCGCCCGCCAAGGAGCGCAAACAGGAAGCGTTGCAATGGAATTTTCAAAAATGAGGCTTTGCGATGCCAAATGATCCAAATTCGGGGTCAAAATCTGGGGATTCCCTGCATAGCCCATTTCTTGGGCCCTCCATTGATCTGCCAGGATGAAGACCAAATTGGGTGATTCAGATTGGAATGAATCAGGAGAGTCTTTCGATGAAAGACTTCCAAAAAATGCTTTCCAAAAGAGCAACAGCAGCTGAAAGATTAAAAGGATCGGCATCAGAAGAGGATATTTACTTAAAAATAAGCTCTTCAAACTACGGTCTGTCCTGCTCTGTAATCGCGCTAAACCCGATTTTTCGAATCAATCATGATAGTTACAGGGCCGTCATTCACCAGACTGACTTTCATATCTGCCCCGAACTCTCCTGTTCCGATGGACTTGCCCAGCTCGGCCTCAAGAGCGGCAATCATTTTTTCATACATGGGAATGGCGAAGTCCGGCTTGGCGGCCTTGATGTATGAGGGGCGGTTGCCCTTTTTGGTGCTGGCATGAAGAGTAAACTGTGATATCAGCAAAATCTCGCCTCCAGCCTCCAGGACACTTCTATTCATCACCCCATTGTCGTCGGGAAATATCCTCAAGTTGACAATCTTCTTGGACAGCCAATCGATGTCTTCCTGAGTGTCTGCATCTTCGATTCCCAATAAAACCATCAAACCCAATCCAATTTGAGCCTTGACTTTTCCTTCTATTTTTACCGAGGACTCCGAAACGCGCTGGATGACTGTGATCATGAGGTAAGGTCTTGCATTTGGCCGGAGGTGAAGACTTCCACCGCTTCGGATTTGGATTGGTTTGCGGTGAGGACCATGGCCTTGGCGACCTGATAGTCATAGATGGGGCGAATATTCTTTGCCAGCTTTAGCCATACGAGGGGCTTCATCAGAATCGCCGCCACCTGCTCACCGAACCTAAACTCGTGGCGATTACCCAGCAGAAGCGAAGGCCGGAATAAGCCCAAATAACGAAACCTCAAGGTTTTGAGATCTTCCTCTGTTTTCCCTTTGACCTCGTTGTAGAAAATGGAGGAACCCGTATCGGCACCCATCGCGGAAACGAAAAGAAATTTTTCCGCGTCCAATCCCTTCGCCCACTTTGCAAAGCCAAGCACCAGATCATGGTCTATTTCGTAGAACTTTTCCTTGGAACCCGCAACTTTAATCGTGGTACCCAAACTTGAAAATGCGTGGATTTCCGCGGTCTTCCCCGTGATGGCACTGATCAACTGATGGTACTCGCCTCCGAGTGACTGCTCCTTTATCTTTTCCTCCCAGTCCCAGTCATTGATTTTAGCCAGATCACCCTCGATTTGAATCAATTTGCCATGCTTCAGCGCGAGTTTCCGTCTCCCAACGCTGATGATCCAAAAATACTCGCTGCTGTTCAAGAGTTGATGCAGCAACTGCATACCGACCAAGCCGGATGTCCCGGAAAGAATAGCGATTTTCATAAGATCAAAGATGACTGAATTAAGGGATAGAGCTCCAGCTCGAGGTCATGGTTCTTGTTTTTGGCATACCAGAGATGCACTTCAGCGGAATAATCCTGATAGGATACTCCCTGCGAATCGTGCTTGTAGGCCTTTTGTTTCTCAATCAGGTAGGTTGGCTTAGGGCCCCAGGTGAAAAGCTCACAAACCAAATCGGCCGTCATCGCCACCAGCTTTGGAATCGACCGGGCTCCGTTAGTCAGATAGGCATCCATCACTTCCGGGTATTCGTCCCTCATGATGATTTTCAGCTCGATATTCGGGTTGAGATCCGCCAGTCGCGCGATGTAGGGAATGGACTGTGCGCCATCGCCGCACCAGGCCTCGGTGATGATCGTCCAAGCTTGATGCTCTGATATGGACTGAACCAGTTCTGTCATTCGGGCGGAGACCTTCAGGGTCTTGTCCCAGCGGTGCATGCGCTGCTGGTTGAGCCGCGTGTATTCAAGATAGGCCTGGCTTTGGTTGGCCCCGGTGGTTTTACCTTCTAAGACCAACTGGTCCGTCAGTTTCTTGAAATCCTGATACGAAAGTCCTCTATTGAATATTTCTCGGGTGATTGGCCCCAATACATGTTCCATGATTTTACTTGATAAATTGGGCGACAAGCGTTCAAAGCTTGCTTTTTTCCCACTCCAAAAAAACCTCTACTTCATCCTTCACTTTCGCGTAGACCGCCAAAACGATGGATAAGTCATCTGCAAAACCAAAGAATCCCAGAAAATCCGGAATGAAATCTATGGGGGAAAGGAAGTAAACCATCGCCAAGACGATCAAGCCAAGCGTCCCAAAAGAGATCTTGTGTTCCCCTTTGAAATGCGCCCTGATCATTCGGATAAAAATCTGAACCGGCTCGGTAAGTCGTTTGACTTTGGGGTTTTGGGCCAGCTTAGCCAGCTTCTCGCCAACATTCTGTACCAGCTCCACTACCTTCTGCTCTTGCCGGACGATCATGTCGACCTGTTTGCCAAAAAGCGCCTTTGCCCTTTCTATCATTTCTGCCGTCTTGCTGGTTGTTTCCATAGGATTAGAAATAAAGTTGGATTTCGGATTTCACTTTCCTGAGCGCAAAGGTGATGGCGTCGTTCTTTTGATCGAGGGATTGGGCAAAGATGGCCCTAGCCAATTCCATACCGCTTGCTTCCGCTTCGAGACTTTGTCTGCTCAAGTTTAGCAGCGTGACCACATCCTCTATGGCGCGGCGCACGGCCTCCCAAGTCTCGTCAGAAAAGTAAACCTGCTGGCTAAGGTTGTGGTTAAACTCCTCCCTGACTTCCGCCAAGAGCATGGGATGGAGCTCGGCGGCAGTAAATTGGCTGGGATTGGACCTTCTGACCAGGTTATTTGGGGAGACACGCTCCAACAGCAAACATAGACGCTCGGCTGCTTGAAGCCGGATAGGTAGGACAATCTGTGTGTTCTGGGTTTTGAGATCCACCAGCAGCTTTTCCCGCTCTTTGGAAAGAAAAGAAACCACCACCAAATACATCCCATACAGCACGATGCCCGCCGGCAGGATGATTTTCAACAAATCAAGTATGTAATCCATTGTGAGTATTTGCTTCGAATATCAGCATTTATGGCTTGTCAAAAAACCGGCCGATTCGATAATTTTGATCCAAATTGCGAACCAAAAACCCGCTAAATCGATTTTCCCCGCATGCTGATTCCCATTTCCATCACCGAGAAGGCCGAAGCCGAGATCAAGCACATCATGGCCAACAAAAACATCCCATCGGATTATTTTCTTCGGGTAGGGGTGAAGGGCGGAGGCTGTGGCGGCATGTCTTACGCCTTAGGATTTGACAAACCAAAGCCTGAGGATCAGCAGTTTGAGATCGACGGAATCCGCGTATTGATTGAGAAAAAGCATTTTATGTTTTTGATGGGCATGCAGATAGATTTCTTCGAAGGCGATGAGGCAAGGGGATTTACTTTTGTCAACCCCGACCTCCCAAAACGCCACGATATCTGATTATTTTTTTAATTTCAGTGCTTTACTCCCGGCACTATGAAAACTCTCCTCTCCTTCACCTTATTTCTGACAATTAGTCACTTTGCCATTTCGCAAGTCCGCCAGCTCGAAGCAGGCCAAGCGCCTGGGAAGGCGAAAGTCGAAGAGCTCAATTGGCTCGCTGGATTTTGGACAGGAACGGGTCTGGGCGGGGACTGCGAGGAGGCATGGCTGCCAGCCGCAGATGGGCATATGATCGGTACGTTCCGCTTCTGGAGCGAGGGGAAACTGGTCTTTTCCGAGTTCATGAATATTGTCCAGGATGGTGAAAGCGTCTCGGTGAAGCTGAAGCACTTCAACCCGGATCTGACGGGGTGGGAGGAAAAGGAAAAATGGACCACGTTTAAACTGGTCGAAATTGGAGAAAACACAGCCTGGTTCCACGGACTTACTTACGAGCGAAAGGGCGATGAATTGATTATCAGCCTCGCGTTAACGGAAAAAGGAGAGCGGCGGATAGAGGAGTTTAGACTAAAACGTAAAACACTATAAATCGAAGATTAAATGCTTTTTTCGCCATAAATGGATCTTATTCCGTCTATGTCGCCCTTTTCGAGTTCAGTGAATTTGTTTCCTCTGGACGGATTCATAATATTATCAGAATTCACATGACCTAAACCAAGCGAGTGTCCAATCTCATGCAGAACTAGATTATAAAAGCCATCGCAAGTATTTCTACTTGGAATATCCAACACCACTAATCCGGCGAGTATCTGGCAAAGATCATCAGTAAAGGAAGGGTAACCAATCCCTCCTTGTGTTATGTCCGCAACAGCAAATTTGATATTCGCTTGGCTAACGGGGACTTCCAAAAATTCCAAATCAGCAACCGAACTCCATGCTTTCAACGCTCTTTCAATTTGTTCATGAGGTTCACATGCAGTCACCCGTTCGAATGGTACAGTCGAGACGTCAGTTTGTGAATGGGTGCTAATCAACTGGTCACGATCATAATAGCCATAAGTAATAATTCCTCCAGAACTTCCCGGACCTGGCCGATCTACTCCAGCATTGGAAAACAAATTATCCTCCCCCCATTTATAGCCGAAAGTACAATACGCTCCGGTTGGATTTCCTGCACATTTTCTAAGCATATCATCACATGCTCTGAATGTTGTACCAACATCTTTGCAAGAAATCGATAACAGAATCAAAAAAGCCCAATGTTTCCTCATATGACTATTCTATCTCGAAAAATCTAACTGAATTCTCTGACAGACCATCTACTAACAACATAAAATCAATCCTCAAACCCAGGCTTCACATTGTCCCAAAATTCATCCAATGCGATAATTCTTGGTTTGAGAAAAGAAATGATCTTTGGCCAATCCTCGCGCTCCATCACGTTGACATTGGGCATAATAGTCTCGATCTTGGAGACGGTCTGCCCCATTTCATTTTTGGCATGCAGCTTCCAGTCCCATTCTTCCCCCACACTGGCTGAGAAAAGCTTTTTCAACTGGACAAACTGGTCAAAAAAAAGTTCCTGCATCTCTTCGTCAGCATGTCCCAGCTCTATTCCGATCGAGGCATAGTCCCGCTCCGCCCGCATCCTAAAGTAGATGTCTTTAACTCCTGTGCGGTAATTGGGCCAGTTGATGCGCCTTCCCTGCGCGTTGGGTACCGGCTTCATGTATTGTCCAAAGGCAATCCAAAAGTCAGCCCTAATCTTGGAAGTCTCAGCTCTGCTGTACATAAAGGTTTTTAGCCAAAGTCCTCCGGATAGCAGACGGTCACCGCCGAGTACTGTACGATCCCACCAAGTGCCGGATGATGTTTTTTCAAAGTGAGCCGTACCGATTTCACTTGGGGGTATACCTCAAGGATATCGGTGATGATCCGGTGCCCAAGGTGCTCGAGCAATTTTACCTTCACGTCCATCCTAGCTTTGATCAGTTGATAGAGTTTGGCGTAGTCCACGGTGTCCTTGAGGCTGTCGTGGAGCATCGCTTCTCTGAAATCCGTCTCCAACTCCAGATCAAGGGTAAACCGGTTTCCCAAGATGGATTCTTCGGGATAGGCCCCGTGGTAGGCGTGAAATTCGATTCCTTCAAGGGCAACTTTTCCCATCAGTCAAATTGGTCGAAGAATGAGCCAGAGGAGTTTTTCGGTGTCTCGGTCTTTGGAGATTCGGCCTGTCTTTTTTCCTCAACTTTTGCTGGAACCTCCTCTTGGATTTCCATCTCTTCTTCTATCTCTTGAACTGCTTCTGGAGCACTCGCCTGGATAGGTTCCTCCTCTACCACTTCTTCTATTTCCTCTGATTCCTCCACTAGGACAGGAAGTTCACCTTTTTCCTCTAGCTCATGCTCCATTGCTGTGATGGTCTCCTGGGTTTCATCGTCTAAAGTGGCGCTGGCCATGTCTTCTTCCGTATGCTGGTTTGGATCCTCCGTCAGCGCCGCAATATTGGCGACAGTAAAATGGCTGGAATGACTCAACTCCTCCATGGCACGCTGATAGGCTTTGCCATCGATCCTGAAGAAATGGGCGTCAGAAAGTTCTATTTGATTAAGCGCATCTTGGGAAAGTCTCTTCAGGCTCTTCACCAAAGCTTCACGCTGGTCGAGTAGCCCTTCATAGCTTCTGATCAGGCTCCGCATGCTTTCGCGTACTTCCTTGATAGTCGATTTTGCCTTGGCCTCCGCTGCTGAGGTAATGATCCTTGCCTGATCCTCGGCATGCTTTTGAACTTGCTGCGCGTATTGGGTAGCCTGCTTGGTGGCTTGCTCGGCGATGGAATTTGCCTCGGATATGATCTGGTCTGCAGCCTCGGATGCTTCGGTGATGATGCTTGCGCCGGTGTCCTCCGCTGTCTTTAAGGTTCGAAAAAGTGAATCCTCCACGTCTTTCAACCGCTTCGCCTCCGCCTCCACCTGCTGGAGTTTGGAGCGGAGATCGAGATTTTCTTGGTTGATCTGCTCCATGGCTACGCTCATTTCTTCAAGAAACGCAGATACTTCTTTTTTCTCGTAACCTCTAAACGCTGTTTCAAACGCTTTTTGCCGAATGGCAGTTGGGGATATCTTCATAAGGTTTCAGCTTCAATTTTCCAGATAGAAATGGTCCTGTCGTCTGACACGGAGACGACATCACCGGAATAGGTACTCCAAAGCACTTTGTTGATAGAGGTGCCGTGCCCTGCATTTCGGGCCTTGTCAATGACTTTCAAAAGCTTGGGATTGACTGCATCCCAGACTTTGATGGACTTGTCCATCGAGCATGTGACCAGATACTTCCCGTCTTCTTTGAAAGATAAAAAATTAATGGCATACATGTGGGCGATGACGTTTTCGGTGAGGGTGTAATTCTCCGTTTCCCAGAATTTCAACTGGGCATCACGTGCGCCGGACACGAGGCATCTTTCGTCCGGAGAGTAGGCCAAGGCAAACACGGAATTGGTGTGGCCAGTCAAGCTGGCTAACGGCTGAAAGTCATCCATCAAATCCAGAATCTTGATGCTGTGGTCGCTCAAGCCTATCGCCAATTGTTTTTTTTCTGTAGCGATAGCCATCACACGGATGCTTTTGGAACTGAGCTTGACATGTTTTTTGACAAAACGATCTACCGTATCCACGACTATGAGCAGCCCGTCGCCTGTCCCGATCAGGATATCACTTCCATAGACTTTGATATCAAAGATCGCCTGGTCTGTCAGCTTCAAACTCCAGATCTCCTTGTTCGCCGTGAGATCGATGACATGGATGCCCTCGAAATTGTGGCCCACAATCAGTTGGTTTCGCTCATGGTCGACTGCCAGGGCATAGACAGAATGCGGCAGTCTGGCGATGAGACGCCCATCTTCCGGTTGATCAAGGTCCCATTCTACGACCATTCCATCACCCGCCCCTGTATAAAAAAAACGGGGATCACTCCCCTCCACCAGCGCATAGATGCAGTCGTTGTGGCCGGTCAGCGTGTGTAATTTATTTACTTGGATTTTTGACATATATTGGACGATCACTCAGCGGCGCCCTTTTGGCCTATGCAAACAAAAATAGAAAAAATTGATTCTTCCTCAGCCCTTGCCGTGAAGATTATCGGAGTGGTGGAGAGTCACGAGCTTGATTTCCTTAGTTTTCGGGAAAGGCTCTCGTTTGCCAATATTTCCCATCCTGAAAAGAAAAAGGAATGGGCCACCGCCCGCATAGCTATCCACGACGCACTGGAAGCGCTTCAGGTACCTTATCCCGGCTTTTTCAAAGATGAACATGGAAAATCACACGCAATGAATGGACAGGGATATGTCTCACTCACCCACACTCCGGGCTTTGCCGGTGCCATCTTCCACCGGGAGCAGCCGGTAGGGATAGACATGGATCTGGTCAGGGAAAAAATCCTAAAGATGGGCTTCCGCTTTCTGGACAGCTCCGAGCTGGATTTTCTCGAGAAGGACCCGGCTCACTATACTATGGCCTGGTCGGCGAAAGAGTCCATTTTCAAATGCCAAGGAAGGAAGGGAGTTTCCTTTAGGGACAACATCCTGCTCGATCCGTTTGACGTGAATACCAGTCGGATCAAAGGCAGAATCAGGGGGACGGAATTTGCTGACCATCACTATACCGTCGAAGTAAGGCAGCTAGAAAACGTTATCTTGACCTATACGATTTGGTAATCCATGAAAAACCCAGCTACCGCATTTCTTCTTCTCATCTCGCTGACTTTCTCCGCCCTTGCCCAGAATCTCGCCGAACTTTCCGCCGTGGATGCCGTCAGTGGCTCCAGCAAAAACCTCGGCTCGATGGTAAGCGGAAAAGGAATCGTGCTGGTGTTTCACAGCCTCAACTGTCCCTTTACCAAGATGTACGAAGGTAGGCTAAAAGCTCTCAAATCGACCTTTCAAAACCAGGGAATCAGTTTTGCGCTAGTCAATCCC
>CAZTJM010000103.1:0-16107 GCA_964613865.1 uncultured Limnohabitans sp.
ACGGTGATTTGCACTTAAAATCCCTTCATTGTAGGCATCCTGCATGTATTGGGGCAGCGCATCGTAAACTTTAGATGGGCCCGGAGCAAATGTTATCATAGTTCTGGAGTGTGTAGAAAGTAGGAAATTCCAAGTTCGTAGCCCTTTAGTCCCAAGCCGGAAATCATCCCGACGCAGGACTTGGAGATGATGCTCTTGTGACGGAATTCCTCCCGCTTGTAAATATTGGAAATATGCACCTCCAACGTCGGAGTGGTCACCCCCGCGATCGCATCGGAGATGGCCACCGAGGTATGGGTATAGCCGCCAGCGTTGAGCAAGATTGCGTCAAAGTCGAAGCCTACTTCATGGATTTTATTTATCAGTTCCCCCTCCACGTTGCTTTGATAGTAGTGCAGTTCGACTTGGGGGAATCGCTTCTTGAGCTGCTCGAAATAGTCCTCGAACGATTCGCTTCCGTAGATTTCGGGTTCGCGTTTTCCGAGCAGATTCAGGTTTGGGCCGTTGATAATTTGGATTTGCAAGACAGAATAGGTTTAAAGCTGAGCGTCAAAGTTAAATAGTAGCAGGTTCCTTCCAAGGCTCCGAGCTTCCTACTTTTTTATTTCCATTCCTTGATCCTAAACAGATAGGCCAGAGTAAACTCCAGATTGGTGGAATTCATATCGTAAATTCTGTCCTGCGCTTCCGGATTGGTAAAGTCATAGGCGAAGCGTACCTCGCCGGAGATGGTGCTCTTGCCAAACAGTTTTGAAATTCCCGCTCCAGCCGTAAGTCCGTACATCAACTTGTTTGGACTGTCGGAAGATCCTCCGTAGGTCGGCAACTCAGGTGGAGTGGCACCGGAGTATTCCCTCGTGATGTCCTCGGCTTTTAGCATGTAGCCTAAGTGGGGGCCGATTTTGATCTGAAATCTCCCGGATCTCCCCGCAAAAAAACTGGCAAGAAATGGGATTTTGAGGTAAGTGAGCTCGGTATGGTTCAATTCTTCCTCTGCGTTAAACTGCCGAAAACCTAGCGTAAGCTGCTGAAGGTTTAGCTCGACTCCTGCGTTTTTAGAGCTAAAATACTCGACGACAAAAGAGAATGTCGGAGCCCCGATGCCATCTACCGTAGTGCTTCGAGTCGATGCTGTTCCCTGATAACTATAGGAGGAAGTCGCGTATCCCCCTCTAATCCCGACACTGAGCTGGGCAAAAGCCCCAATGGGCAACGCAAGCAACAGCAGGGAAACCAAAATTTTATTCATGTTCAAAAATAATGGAATTCGACCAACCTGAGCTATTTCTGGTTGAGGATAAAGGTGCCGCTGACGATTTCCCCGTCAGTTCCCAGTCCCCTGAGCTCCACTACCACCGGCCCTGCGGAGTCGTTGGTATAAAAAGATACCGTCACTTCCCCCTTTTCATCCGAAACTAGGTAGGGGTTCCAATACAAGGTTTGTCGATCGTCTTTTTCCAAGGTCTCAGTCAGCTGGCCATAGTCTAGAACTACAAAATTCCCCTGTGGCTGATAGCCTTGAATCACAAACTCTTTGATCCCTGGCATGCCAGACAAGTCATCCGAATCCAACTTGTCCTTGGTGTATACGGCAATCACTCCGTTTCTACCTTGATCTCCCAGCATAGGAGACATCCTCGTCACCACTTCTACCCGATCAATGTCAAACGGATTGATTCCTCTCAAATTGTCTGCTGCGGTAGCTCCACCGCCAGCGCCTAGAATACTCCCATTGAGCATCACGAGAGGCTCCATGGAAGAGCCTCCGGAAGTGGCCCCTCCACGGATGCGGATCTGCTGCTGCCCCGTCGCTCCCACGGTTGTCACCCGCATGCTGGGGACATTCCCGGAAAGACTATTCACCAAATCTGTATTGACCCCGGTCTTCGCCAGATCCTCTCCTTTGACCACAAAGTCGGGACTGCCATAGATCGCGGGCTTCTCTTGGGCGGTTGTCGCATCGGATGTACCGGACTCCAATTCGGGATCAGTTTCAACGGTGCGGACCGGAGTCGCTAGGATGGTAATTTTCGGAAAAAAAGCATCTGATGGCAGGGAGATGGGGGCCTTGAGCGGAACATCAATCGAAACATTCAGCGGCTTCCCCTTCTTGTCCAAAGCCGAAAACGCCAAGCGCATCGGCCCATAAAACTCCATGTCGTCCAATACAAAAGATCCGTCGCTTGCGGACTCCAAGTCTATCGTTCCCTGAAAGTCATTGACAAAAGCGGTCAATGCAGCAGCGGCACCTTTTCCTTTTTCATCCGTCACTTTGCCGTCGGGTCTGAGACTTTTCTCAATGGGATAGGAAAAGCGCTCCAAACCTAATTCCTCAGAAACATGCTGCATATCCAGTGCATCGCCCATCTCCACACTCCTCTTGATTGGCACCAGCTGTCTGGCATCATATACGCCAAGTGAGAGTGTAGCAGGAATAGGCACCTTATCCTTGTCACTTACTTTTACGGTCAGTGTCACCTTTTCCCTCGTCCCAAAGTTTTCTTTGTCAGCGCCGAGTTCAACACCTATATTAGGCCAATCGCCCACCGCTTCTTCGGGTGAGATTCTTTTATAGGGGTCCAGTATCGTAAGCGTTTGCAAAAAATACTGACTGGAGCCATAGTTACGCATCCAATTGGTGTAGGCGCGCAGAAAATACTTCTCTCCCGCCATCGAATCCGGCAGATAGAAATCCCCGACCACGATGCCGTCTCTAATCGGGAACTTCTTTTCTATGACCAGATCTCTATCCTGGCTGATGACTTCCACATACAGCACCCGGCTGAGCTCGTCCCGCAGATAGGGGTTGCCATAAGCAAAATATCCCTTGAAAAAAACCTGGTCTCCAGCGTAGTAATAGGGCTTGTCCGTGTGCAGGTAGACTTTTTCCTGGTAGTTTTTAGCAGTTTTCGCCAAATCCTGGAGCTGAATCGCCTTGGCCGCGTCATAGTCTAAAGGCAACAGGTTGGAGATCCGCTTTCTATCCATATCGCCCGAAAAAACCAAATCCAGGGGATTCATCACGGTGCCATTCTCCCTCACCCGCACTTTACCACCATTTACCTCCAGCCAAGAAATGGGGTACGGAGCATCCTTGTAGGTATTGGCTTGGGAATAGCCCTTCTGATAGTGGATTTCGATACGGCCTTTGAGATTGATGAAAGATTCACCCGCCGTATTGGCCGGAGTGACCAAAGGGTCGGCTTTATAGGCCACCACCGACTTTCCCAACTCGTTTGCGAAGATGTCGGATCGCATGTTCATGCTGGCAGAGCCCCCGGCCTTGTCCCCATAGAGATAAAAACCTTCGCGCTCCTGCGTCCCCTGAATGATTGCCCGAAACATGTTCATGGGCGACTTGCGGTAGACCTCGGCACGGTTCTTTTCCCAAGCGGACTTTTGGGCATCCGTGCCCGGCTCCATTTCTTCAAACCTCGCTGCTCCAGCAATTCGATAGCTAGTCGGAGAATCAAAAAACTCCTTCAGGTTAAACGTGATTTTGTAGCCCAGATAGCGATTTTCGATCTCTATGGGCTGGTCGGCTTTGGCGGTAAATGCCCCTTTCTCTGTGGCAATAGGAAAGTCTATCACCCAGGGATTCAAGATCTGGGTCTGGGCAGCGGCTTCGTCTATGCCTATGAAGAGATTTTGGAACCTGCGCGCATCGCGCTCCCAGTTCTTGTCGCGGGATGCCTTGATCTCCACATCGCTGAGTTCTTGTGCAAAGGGCTTTAGAGCAAGATTCAGTGTCATGGTCCCGCCGGGGTTGAGTGTCACTTTTCGAGTTTCCGCCACATAGCCAGTAAAGGAGAAGCCAATCTCCACCGCACCTGCCTCCAATCCTTCCAGTGTGAAATTCCCATCGAGATCCGTGGTGGTGGAGATCGTCGTGTTATTTAAGAAAACGCTGCAAAAGGGAAGTGCCTCGCCAGTCTCCGCGTCTTTGACCTTGCCGGTGATCTTGCCCGTCTGCGCAAAAAGCTGTGAGAGCAAACCCAAACAAAGGCTGAGGCTGAAGAGGACTTTTTTCATCTTGTAGAGGCTGCGAATAGTAATTGCCAAGTATATGAAAAAAGCCCCGACGCGGAGCTTTTAGTTTTGTTTTTTAACATTCGAAATACCTACTCTTCCTTGTTGAGGTCGTCACGGTCTTTCAGTTTTTTGTCTTCGACATTTTTATTGAGAAACTCGTTGATCTTGTCAATGGAAAAGCTGGACGAGATTTCCCCGAAGGAATTGATTTCCATCTTGAAACCCTTCAGCTCATCGTGAACCTTGGGGTCGGATTCTTTTTTCTTTTTCTTGGTCATCTTTATGCTACTACGGTCAATTTGCTTAACGCAAAACGGATTCTTTTGGCTACCTCTTCTTTGCCCAAGATAGCAAAAACCTCCATCAAATCCGGCCCGCCCCCAATGCCCGTCACGGCCAAGCGTACTGCCTGCATCACTTTGCCCAGCTTGATACCCTCGGTTTCGGCTGAATTTTCCAACAAAGACTTGGCGCTAGCAGCATCAAAAGTCCCCTCGAAAGTGTCCAATGCGGCGGCATAGGCTCCCAGCACTTTCACGGCGTCCGCATTCCATCTTTTGGCCGCCACATCCTCGTCAAACTTCTCAGGCGCTGTGACCATGAATTTGCCTTCTTTCCACAGATCCGCAGGAAAAGTCACCCTCCCCTTCATCAGGTCGACGATGGCTTCCGCTTTGTCGGCAGGCACTTCCAAACCCTCTGCTTTTGCCTCAGCGATCAGGAAACCTGTCAGCTCGGAAGTTGGCTTGGATTTCAGGTATTGCTCGTTATACCACTTGGCTTTGGCAATGTCAAACTTGGTACCCGACTTGCCGATCCGCTCCACGGAGAAGGCTTCCACGAGTTCAGACAGGGAGAAAATCTCCCGGTCGTCTCCCGGATTCCAACCCAGAAAAGCGAGAAAATTCAGGAAAGCATCGGACAAATAGCCTTGCTCGCGGAATCCGGAGGCTTTTTCTCCAGAAAAAGGATCCGTCCAGTCCAGAGGAAAAACAGGAAAGCCTAGTTTGTCGCCGTCACGCTTGGAGAGCTTGCCGTTTCCATCAGGCTTGAGCAAGAGAGGCAGGTGCGCAAAAGCTGGCATAGTGGTCTCCCATCCAAAATATTTGTAAAGCAACACATGCAAGGGCGCGGACGGAAGCCATTCCTCCCCGCGAATCACGTGGGTGATGCCCATCAAGTGATCATCCACGATGTTGGCGAGGTGGTAGGTCGGCATGCCGTCGGACTTCATCAGTACTTTATCGTCCAGTGTCCCCGAATTTACCATCACCCAACCGCGGATCATGTCGTTGAGGCGCACCTCTTCGTTTCTAGGGATCTTCACGCGGATCACGTAGGGATCGCCCGATTCCAGCCTCGACTTCACCTCCTCTGCGGAGAGCGTCAGGGAGTTTTTCATCTGGGTGCGGGTGATGCTGTTGTATTGGGGCTGGACTACGCGGGCGGCAGTCAGGCGCTCACGCATGGCTTCCAGCTCCTCGGCCGTGTCAAAAGCATAGTAGGCGTGGCCTTTTTCGACCAAGTCCAGCGCATATTGCATATACATCGGCTTACGCTCGGACTGGCGATAGGGACCACAGTCACCTGGATTCCATGGACTCTCCTCGGGTGCTATGCCCAGCCATTCTAGAGATTCACGGATGTATTCTTCCGCACCAGGCACGAAGCGGTTTTGGTCAGTATCTTCGATACGCAGGAGAAACTTGCCTCCCATTTTCTTCGCGAAAAGATAATTGTAAAGGGCGGTGCGGACGCCGCCTATATGCAAGGCTCCAGTGGGTGATGGGGCAAATCGTACTCTAACTTCTCTGCTCATGGGTGTATCTTTCAGCTGCAGCCCAAAAAAGGGGCTGGGTTGGATCAAATCAGGCGGCAAAGATAGGGAAATGTCGGGGAAAGGGGGAGTGAAGTCGAGAGCAAATTGGAAAGGCTAATATGCGCTAAAGAGTCCTTCACCATTTATGTTGGCTTCTTTCCGTCAAATTCTAATGGTCATCCGGAGAGTTCAATTCGAAAAATGACGCCTACCCTCCCTCATTTTCATCCTCTTGCTTCTGATCCTTAATTTTTGGCTGGTCACTCGCCAAAATCCAGCCCTTCTCCAGCGCGTGCTTGGCGGCTTCCAGGGTGTCTTTGACCAACACCAGCTCCACGCCTTTTTCCAAATAATCCCGAGCCAGTAGGGAAAGGTCAGCTCCGGACACATCCCTGATATAGACCGCTAGGATTCTGCCGGGGAACTTCTGGATGATCTCGTGATAGATATTCGGGTCCTCCTGTCCGCTATCGCCAATCAGGACAAAGCGCAGTTCTGCAAATACTTCCAAAATATGTTCAATCTGCTTCAGCTTATGCTCTCGATGTGGCCCCGCAATCCACTGATCCCGGGACAAGCCCAAGTCACGGAGCATCAGCGGTCCTTTCGGAATGTGGTGGATATCGAGAAACTCCATCAGGAAATCGTAGAGATTCCACGGGCTGCTCGACACGTAAAAAATGGGATTGCTGAGGATGCGGTCGTCGCCTCGGCGCAGCGCGTCGTAAAACTCTGACACCCCGGCAAAGGGCACGCGCGTATGGGCATTTTGCCCAAACGTCACCTTCAGCATCTCCCAGAGCCGCATCGCCCCGGTAGTCAGGATGGTGTCATCAATGTCTGAGATAATGCCAAAATCCGCATCGGCCGCCGGAAAATAGACCTCACCCAGTGCTACGACTTCGGTCTCTCGCCCCAGCAGACCATGAAGCAGGCGTAGCCTAATCGGATGCCAGCCCTCGGGCAGCGAACCGCTGTCCAGAGTCATTCTAACCTCAAAATACCCTTCCTCGTCCGAGGTCAATTGGATCGTCTTTCCCTCAAACTCCGCCTCCAAGTGCACACCAGGAAAGACGATGGAGAAAAAGCGGCGCCTCATCTTCCCAAAATTCATCCAAAACCTGTCATCGGGTGTTGAGGCTTGGATATTTCGGTCTGCCAGCACCCGACCCGCCAAGTAGATCTCCTTTCCATTTCCGTAGCCGGCGTAGGGTTGGATTAGGACTTTTTTCACAAAACCCAACTTCACCAGCAGCCAGAGCTTTACTTTGGATACCTGCCGCTTGATATAATAGAGGACAAGGAGAATGCGGGACTTTCGGGCCGTTTCAGTATGCAATTCCAATTACCATTATTAAAAATTTGATCCTTGTTAAAAGCTATAGTTATCCGACTTTCTGGCTAGTTATGAAAGGTGTCAAAAGGGCAATTTACCCAAATCCACATTGCCACCGGAGATGATGATGCCGACTCTTTTCCCTGCAAAATGCTCCTTATTTGCCAATAATGCTGCCAGCGGAACCGCTCCGGAGGGCTCTACCACCAGCTTCATCCGTTCGAAAAGTATACGCATCGCGTCGACGATTTGCGGGTCCGTGGCGAGCAAAATCAAGTCCAAATGCTCTTGGATCACTGCAAAGGGAAGCCTCCCCACGGTCGTGAGTAGCCCGTCCGCGATGGTTTGGGTCTTTTCATTCGGAAGGATCTCCCCGGCCTGGAAAGAGCGAAAAGCGTCATCCGCTCCCGTAGGCTCTCCAGCAATGACTTCGACTTTTGGATTGAGATAGTGAACTGCCAAAGCTGTACCCGCCAAAAGTCCACCTCCTCCTACCGGCACCATCACGACATCAAGGTCAGGCTGAGCCTCCAACAATTCCAGTGCGCAAGTGGCTTGGCCCTCGATCACATCCAAATAATCAAATGGCGGGATAAAGGTTGCTCCCGTACGAGCCACTACTTCCTGAAGCGTAGTCTCCCGCGCTTGCAAAGTCGGCTCGCACTCGACGATTTCCCCTCCATAGCCTCTCACTGCTTTCTTTTTGATCTCTGGAGCGTTGGAAGGCATGACGATGTAAGAAGGGATTCCCGCTACGCTGGCGGCTCTGGCCAGCGCCGCTGCATGGTTTCCCGAAGAGTGGGTGGCCACACCTTTTGATTTTTGCTCCGGAGAAAGCTTGAGCACTGCATTGGCGGCTCCCCTAGCTTTGAATGCGCCGACTTTCTGGAA
This sequence comes from uncultured Limnohabitans sp., assembly GCA_964613865.1. Classification (GTDB taxonomy): domain Bacteria; phylum Bacteroidota; class Bacteroidia; order Cytophagales; family Cyclobacteriaceae; genus Algoriphagus. The sequence goes on from CAZTJM010000103.1 coordinate 8,079, forward strand.
GTTTTCGCACTTGAAAAAAATCTCGCAGCCAGCTATCTCATTGATCGCTGATGAGGTTAAAACTGGAGTTCGGTGGATGAATGGTTGGATGCGCTCGTACGCCGCACGGATATCGGAAAGGGTCGGGAAATTCATGGCCTAAAGATAGGTTTTCGGCGGCTCAGGGAAAATATTTTCAAGCCTTCCATCGAAATGACTTCTCGTCTATGGCTCGCATCGTGCACAAGACTCCGTCCAAATGATCATACTCGTGCTGGATCAATTCTGAAATGGCGCCATCAACGTTCCATGACTGTTGTTTCCAATTTTCATCCCAGTACTCCAAAGTGAGGCTTTGATGCCGCCTGACCCGAACGAGCAGATTGGGAAAGCTCATACAATCGTCCCAAAGTTCGAATTGTTCCTCGCTCAAATTTTTGAGTTTTGGATTGAGAATAATGTAAGGCTTGTCCAGATTCAGGTAGAACATCCGCTTCATGATTCCCAGCTGTGGCGCAGCTATCCCACGTCCAAAACCATAAACTCTTCGGATATCCTCCATGGCTTCATGAAGCTGCTGAGCCCAAGCGGGAACCTGCCGAAGCTCGGACTCAAGCACAGGTTCACAGATTTGATACAGCCTAGGATCGCCAAGCTTCAGGATATCGTGGATGGTTTTCATGCACGGAAGTTATTATTTCCACCAAAGAATAAAAGGCAACAAGTTTAAAGCCTGTCTTTTCCCTACTTTTGCGGCATGAATTACCTATCGGTTGAGAACCTCAGCAAGGCTTTCGGGGAACGGAAGCTGTTTTCCAATATCTCTTTTGGCATTTCCCAGGGACAAAAGATCGCCCTCGTCGGCATCAACGGCGCCGGCAAGTCCACCCTCATGAAGATCATCATGGGACTGGAAATCCCCGACACGGGCCAAGTTGCCCTCAACCAATCGGTGAAGATTGCCTACGTGCATCAAAACCCGGTTTTTGAAGCCAACCTGAGCATTTACCAAACCATCTTTGACCAAAGTAACTCAGAAGTCCTGCGCGTGATCGAGGACTACCACAAAGCCATGCTTGATGCGGAGCGCGGAATAGACAACTCTGATAAAATGTCCAAGCTCTTTGAGAAAATGGACGCTTTGCAGGCTTGGGATTTTGAATATCAGGTGAAGGAGGTCTTGGGAAAACTTGGCTTGCACGATACGGAGCTTCCAGTCGGAAACCTCTCCGGGGGCCAGCGCAAGCGGGTTGCATTGGCGAAGGCCATCCTGGAAAAGCCGGATTTGTTGCTACTCGACGAACCGACCAACCATTTGGATCTGGAGACGATCGAATGGCTGGAAGACTATCTCGCCAAGGCCAACCTATCGATCTTCATGGTGACGCACGACCGCTATTTCCTCGAGAAAGTCACCAACGAAATCCTCGAACTCGATCAGGGAAAAATCCATCGTTACCAAGGCAACTATGGTTACTTTTTGGACAGAAAAGCCGAACGGATGCAAATCGAGGACATCGAAATCGAGAAGGCAAAAAGTCTTTACAAAAAGGAACTGGATTGGATCAGACGCCAACCCAAAGCTCGCGGCACCAAGGCGAAATACCGCGTGGATGCTTTTGAGGAAACCAAAGAAAAAGCCTTTACCAAGCGCGAGGAGCGGGATATCGAACTGACCGTTTCTACCCAACGATTGGGAAACAAGATCCTGGAGATCGACAAGATCAGCAAGTCCTTTGACGAAAAGACCTTGGTCAAAGACTTTTCCTACATCTTCAAAAAGAAAGACCGCATCGGGATCGTTGGTCCAAATGGTGCCGGAAAGACCACTTTCCTCAAGATGATCACCGGTCTGCTGGACCCGGATGCCGGAAAAGTCACCGTGGGACAGACGACCGCTTTTGGCTACTATCGCCAGGAGGAAGATCGATTTGACGAGGAAAAGCGCCTCATCGACGTAGTGAAAGAAGTCGCCGAAGTCGTGGTGCTGGACAAGGGACAGACGATCACGGTGAGCCAATTTCTCACCCAATTTGGATTCCCTCCCAAGCAGCAGTTTACTCCGATCGGCAAGATGAGCGGCGGAGAGAGACGTCGCCTTCAGCTGTTGATGGTTTTGATCAAGAACCCGAACTTCCTGATCCTCGACGAACCCACGAACGACCTAGATCTGATGACGCTGAACATCCTAGAGGAGTTTTTGGATACTTTTCCGGGTTGCTTGATCATCGTCTCCCACGACCGTTACTTTATGGACAGACTGGTTGAGCATTTGTTCGTCTTCGAGGGCGAGGGAGTAATCCGAGACTTTCCGGGGAACTATACGGACTTTAGGGAGTGGGAGAAAGAAAACCAGACCGAAGACCGAAGACCGAAGCCGGAAGAACCCGCCATCGCAAAACAAAAGGTAAAAGTCGAAGCGTCGGTCGCTTCGCCAAAAGTCAAAGCCAGCTATAAGCAAAAGCAGGAGTTCAAGAAAACGAATGAAACCATTGCCAATCTTGAAGCCGAAAAAGGACAGCTGACTGACCAAATTGCTGCGGGCACTTCCGATATGAATCAACTCATGACTTGGTCCAACCGCCTTCAAGCAATAGACGGAGAACTGGAAGAACTAGAACTAGTCTGGCTAGAGCTAAGCGAGCTGGACGGGATAGAGGATTAACTTAGGACAAGTCAACTTTTATGAATCCAATTCTCTTTGAAACAGATCAGTTCCGGATGGATCAGCAGCATTTTTATATTTTGAGAAAAGGAGTCGTTGTCACTCAATTCCAGTTCGGCCAACTTTCACAATGTGAAATAAAAAAGGCCAGCACAGCTAAGAGGCCAGGCGGATTGATGGCTTTTGGATTGTTATGCTACTTCCCCACGTTATGGTTTTCCTACCTTTGGATCAAATTTTTCAGCCAAGCAAAAACTGATTTCTTGGACGTTATTGCAACTGGTAGCAACTGGAGACCAATGGCCATCCAGATATCGGTTGTAGGACTTTGCTCGTTCGTAGGATTTTTATCGATTAAACAGACATTGACCAAAAAGACTGTATTAGCAATTCAAACTACCGACTCGAAATCGTATTTATTTGACTTGTCATCAATCGAAAACAGTGGAATCTTGAACAGTTTTGTTGCATTCTCGAAAAACCACTTACCTCAACTCTCTATTAAAACCTGATTTTTAGTAAACAAAGCTTGGCAAGCTGGTGCCTTAGTGGCTTTATTAAACCCTTCCTTTCAGAAAATCCTGCCTCAAATCCTCTGGAAATTTCTCGATGGCGTAGCGAAGGGCTGTTCGCGGCATGGATTGGTAATGCTGTTTCAGAAACTCCATTTCAACCTCAAAATCGCGATTTCCAATCTCCCGTAGCATCCAGCCGACTGCCTTATGCATCAGGTCGTGGGGATGGTTTTTAAGATCTGCGGCCAAAGCCAAGGCATCGTCAAAGTCACCCTTTTTGATCCAATACAAACTACTAATCATCGCTATGCGCTGACGCCATAAATCGTGGGAGCCTGCCATGTGGTAAAATAAGGCCTTGTCTTTTTTCCAATAAAAATGCCCCAAAATCGGATGGCAAGAGGTATCTACCAAGTCCCAGTTGTTGACCCAATCCAAATGATGGAGGTAGAAATCAGCCAATTCTTTCCGCTCGGCCTCCGACTTGCTCTTTTCATACCGATACACCAGCGCAATCAGTGCGGTGAGTCGGACCTCATGGTAGGGGTTTTGGATTAGCTCCGAGAGATCTCCCAGAGGGATTTCCCGATAAAATCCCTTAGCAATTCTACGTTGGTCGGGGACTTTTACACCCAAAAAAAGATCACCTTCCCCATATTCCCCAGGGCCCGCCTTGAAGAACCGCGGAAAAAACGCTGCTTTCTCCGGTATCGCCCGGTCTTGTAAGGAATGGATGATCTGCTCTGTCAATAGGCTCATGCCTAAATTTAACGATGATGGGGTTTTCGATCACCCTTTCTCTCAAAATTCTTCCCCGCCAAGGTCGTCTCCACCCTCTCTGCTACTTCGACCTTCGGATTTTTCTTTGTAGCCGCCAAAGCGATAGGTAAAGGAGAGCGTGCCAATTCGCGTTTCCCGCTGGAATGTCCTGGTTTGGATAAACCTTGGGTCGACGGTCTCGATCCGAAAATTCCTGGTGCTAAAAACATCGGAGACATTCAGATTTATCGTTCCTCGGCCAGCTAGCACATTTTTGCTTAGGCCGAGATTGACTGACCACTGGGGCAATATTTCCCCCTGCGGCTGTACGATCGGCCCTCGGTAGTTGCCCTGAAACTGGAAACTAAACCATTTTGGGATCAAAACATTCCCAAGTAGAGTGACTGTCCAGCTGAAATTCTCGTTGCTGAAGCCTTCTTCTATATTCTCTCCGTTTACTTGGGAGTAGAAAAAGTTACCTGTCAAGGTCGCGTCAAAGTTTCGCGCCAGCTGCACCTGGTTGATGAGCTCTAGTCCACTTGATATGCGGGTGTCGGCATTTTGGCGGGTTTGAATGGCCACGTTGTCGTCAGTCAGATAGGTGATTCTAGTCTCGACGTCGGTGCTGTAGCGATGGTAGGCAGTCGCGTTTAGCAGGTATTTTTCCCAACCCTTCCGATAGCCAAACTCATACGAATCGGTGAATTCGGGCTGAAGGTAGGGATTGCCTATACTTAAATTATATTGATCCCGTACGCGATAAATGGGAGCTAAATCCCATATTCGGGGTCGTGAAACCCGCCGGGAATAGTTGAGGCTGAATTCACTCTCCTTACCGACCTCATAGGTCAGATAGGCACTTGGGAATAGGTTGAAGTAATCGTTTGGTATTTCAGTGTCTCCCTTGACGGTCTTTCCCAAGGTGTTGGTCTGCTCCGCGCGGAGGCCAAACTGGTAGCCAAATTTGTCCTTTTTGCGTTTGAAGGTGAGGTAGGCAGCGTAGACGTTTTCGGTGTAGTCATAGCTTTCGTTGAGGCTGTCGACGACGATCGGAACAAAATCGGTATCGACGTCCCCCGTCGCAAAAGTCTGTCCGGAGATCCAGTTGGCGAAGGTGCCCTTTAGTCCAGCCTCCATGCTCCCAAATTGCCCCAAAGGCTTCTCATAGTCGAGCTGCGCCACGACGAGTTCACTTTGGCTTGGCCGGACGTTGGTCTGTACTAGGCCCTTGGACGGGTTGAGCTCTCCGGCAGAAGAATAATATTGCTGTCTATAGTATTCGTCCGAGTGCCGGTCGTCGTAGGCATACGACAGGGAGGAATATAGCTTTTGCCCCAATGAATCGATCTCCCAGGTGTAATTCAGGCCGCCTTCCAGATTTTTACTCTTCCCAATCTCTTCATTCCTCCTGACAAATGAAGAATCCACTATGCCGTCCTCGCCTATATTTCGCTGGTCGATATCCTCGTATTCCTCTTCTGTCTCAAAATTCCCCTGAAAATAGAAACCCAGGATTTTCCCTTGGCCGAGCGTCCAATCTGCCCCGGTTCGGATCAGATGATTCTTCTCGAACTCCAAGCCGTCTTGGTCTTGGTCGAGGACCGGAGAGAATCCTTCCAGATCGGAGATCCTCGTACCGCTGCCAGATTCGATTTCACGGCGATCCTGCCAGTTATATGAGAAAAAGTAATTGGCCTTTTCCTTTCCATAGTTCAGGTTGATCCCAGCCTGGTATTTCTCACGCGTGCCGACTGAGGCATTGACCTGGCCGTTGAATCCTGTTTGTTCGTTCTTTTTCAGAATAATGTTGATGATACCGCCGACCCCTGCCGCATCATATCGGGCAGAAGGATTGGTGATCAGCTCGACTTCCTTGATACTATTCGCTGGAAATTGGGAAAGGATACTTTCCATGTCGTCCCCGGAAAGATTGGATGGCCTTCCGTTGATGTAGATTAGGATATTGCCGCTACCGCGCATGGAGATGCCTCCTTCGTCGTCGACCTGGATCGAGGGCAAAGTCGCCAGCAACTCGGACGCCGTCGCGCCGGTGGCCAAAATGTTGTTTTCGACATTGTAGATCCGCTTATCCACATCGGACTCAAAAATGGATTTGACGCCCTCGACGACCACTTCGTTTAGATTCTGTGTGTCAGCCTCCAGCTTGACCACGCCTAGATTTACGGTCGGCTTTGCTCCGAGGACAATGGATTCAAAATAGTTTTGGTAGCCAATAAATCCAACCCTCAAAATGTAGCTTCCCGCCGGCGCGCCAAACTCAAAGGCTCCTTCCAAGTCTGTCATACCCCCGGAGATGAGCGTCGAATCCGCCGGCCTGAGCAAAGAAATGTTAGCGAACTCCAAGGGAGCATTTTGGGAAGCATCGCTTACGCGTCCCTTGAGGGTGATCTCTTGTGCCTGAACCGCCACGGCCAAGAAAATAAAAGAAAGCAAAATACAGTACCGGATCATCTGACTGGAGTTTTGAGATTAGAAAAAGAAAAAAGGAGAAAGCACCGAATACCTCTAATGGGCGGGGAGTAGAGGAGTTATTCAGTGCATTTCCTGTGAGAAACCACTTTATACAACTAATAACAAGCACTTTGGGTTTAAAAAAACAGCAAATTCTTTCCAGTCGGACAAGCCGGCGGATAAGCCGAAAGATAGTGGTGTGGACGGGTGGGGAAGATCCTACAGCCTTTGCTTCAAAAGCCGAAACATTCCAAAGCTGCCTGTATCAAGCGCTCAATGGTTTTGTTGGCCTCAGGGTCAAATTTCTTCAGAGGGCGGTTGGCCACGATCGCATTGAGACTGAGCATCTGATGACCGAGCAATTCGCCCAGCGCATAATATGCGGCGGTCTCCATCTCGAAGTTGGTAAGCCTTTTTCCGTCAATAATTAAGTCGGAAAGACGCTCCAGCATGAATTGTATGCGCGGCTTGAGCACGACGTGTCTTCCCTGTGGGGCATAAAAACCTGGGCACGTCAGGGTGATTCCCTTGATGAACTTGCCCTCGACTTTCGAAAGCAAATCCGAATCAGCGGCGGCTTGATAAGGCAGAAAGCTCAAATCCAGCTCCTTCTGGATGGCACGGGCAAGATCATGATTTCCTGCCAAATGGGGATAGAACATCATGAGCGTATCCAGTCCTATGCCGATCTCCGAGGCCAATAGCGATCCTGCTGGAATATCCGACTGCAAACTCCCAGAGGTTCCCAATCGGACAATCTGGAGCTGCGTCTTTTTGGTTTTCAGCATTCGGCTTTCCAAATCGACATTGACCAGGGCGTCAAGTTCGGTCAGGAGGATTTCGATGTTGTCCGTGCTCATCCCCGTGCTCATCACTGTTAGTCTCTTCCCATTTTTCCAGCCAGTATGGGTGACAAATTCCCGCTTTTTGATCTTGAAGTCGATCCGGTCAAAGTGTTGGGAAACCAACGGCACCCTATCCGGGTCACCTACCGTGAAAACAAAAGAAGCCAGATGCTCTGGCTTCAGATGTAAATGGTAAATGCTCCCGTCGGAATTGAGGATCAGCTCAGACTCAGGAATGTGTCGGTTCTCCATGTTGGTGTTGTTCATGGGAAGTGGAACGGTAAAGTCCCTTAAATGGATTGTATCCGTTGGAGTTTTTTTGGTAGTAGCCGGTGCCGTCATAGGGGCGTTTCTCAGGATTGTCCTGACACTCCACAGAGCAGGCACCTTCCAGCTCCCACCCACATTTTTCACAGATAGCCAAGTGTTCGTTGCAGCTCGGATTGGCACAGTTGACCATGCGGTCGCAGTCGGTCCCGCAGACATGACACTTGGATATCACCGTAGGATTGACCGAGTTTACATCCACGGCGATGCGGTTGTCAAAGACGTAGCATTTGCCTTCGAAATCCTCCCCTCCAGCTTCCATGCCGTATTTGATGATGCCTCCGTGGAGCTGATAGACATCCTCAAATCCCTGCTCAAGCAAGAAGGCGGAAGCCTTTTCACACTTGATTCCCCCCGTACAGTAGGTCAGTACTTTCTTGTTTTTCAGATGCTCCAACTCTTTTACTTTCTCTGGACAATCGCGGCGTCGCGTGCGGCGGCGAGGAGCCGGTCGCGGGTCGCTTTCG
>CAZTJM010000104.1:0-16002 GCA_964613865.1 uncultured Limnohabitans sp.
CTCGTCGTCGATATAGAGCACGTGAATTTTATCACTCATACTTTGGGGCGTTTTGGTAGATCGGAAGCGAAATAATAAAAGTAGTACCCTGGCCTTCCGCCGTATTTACCTCCAGAGTTCCTTTGTGATTTTCAATAATAGAATAAACTATGGAAAGCCCCAAACCTGTCCCCTTCCCGATGGGCTTTGTCGTAAAAAAAGGTTCAAAAATCCGCTGTTTTACAGTCTCCGGCATCCCTGGGCCGTTATCCTCTATCTCGATTACCACGTGATCGGAGAAGGCAAGCGTACGGATGGCTATCTTGGGATCCGCGATCTTGTCAATATGGTCGGTAAGAGCGTGGACAGCATTGTTGATGATATTCATGAACACTTGGTTGATCTTGCCCGCCAGACACTCCACCATGGGCAACTCCCCAAACTCTCTTACAATGCGGATTTTTCCCGGTATTGAACTGTTGAGCAAGATCAAGGTACTGTTGATCCCGTCGTGCAGGTCCACCTTTTTGACATCCTGCTCATCAACGCGGGAGAAAATCCTAAGCCCCTTGACGATCTCAACGGTCCGCTTTGCCCCATCGTCCATGCCCTTCAGGAGCTGTTCTACCTCTTCCAGCACATAGTCCAGCTCAAGGTCTTCCTCCAGCTGTTTGGCTTCTTTCTTAGTCTTGTCCGTAAACTCCCGCTCGCCCGAATCCCTGTAGAATTCGATGACTTCCATGATATCCTTGATATCGCGCTTCAGCGGCGTGATATTCGAGCTGACAAAGTTGATCGGATTGTTGATCTCGTGCGCAATGCCCGCGGTAAGCTGGCCCAGGGAGGCCATTTTCTCCTGGTTGACCAGCTGGCTTTGGGTATTTTGCAAAGTCCTCAGCGTCTGCTCCAATTCTTCGGTCCTGATCCTCACCTTTTCTTCCAAGAGGTTGTTTTGCTCCCTGATCAAGATTTGGTTTTCGTTGAGCACCTTCAGCTTTTCCGCTTGTTCCTCTTCTTTTTCTTTCTTAAGGATGTTGATTCGGTCGGCGAGTGCAAGGGACAGTACGATTGCTTCAAATGCGGTTCCCAGTAGCATCGGCAGATTTGCAAAGGATCCCAGATCGATCACACCCTGGTTTTGAAATACAAACAGCAACAAGCCAAAAAGGAAAAATACCCATGCCGCCAAAAAATAAAATGCAGGCCGGTAACCCTTTCGGGCAATCAATATCGCTGTGGTCACAAATAACAATACCACCAGCAAGCCGCCAATGTCAGTAAAGGAATAACTCAACTCCACCATTCCAGAGACCCGGGCAAGCGCACCAGCAGAATACACGATTACAATGAGTGAAAGAGCCTTGTTGAGCAGAGGCACGTATTTCTTGGTCAGCAGGAAGTTTCGTAAAAACAGCACTCCGAAAATGCCCGAAAATGAGGAAAACACAACGATGCTATTCTCAAAAAGCCTGGCATTCTCCATGAAGATGAAGAAATAACTATAACCAAGAAGTGATAGCTGGGTGGCAGAGATTAACAAAATATAAAGACAGTAGAAAAGGTAAACCCTGTCTTTAACCGAAAAATACAACAGCAGATTGTAAAGGAACAGCGCCAGCATGATCCCCATGTAGACGCTGACAAAAAGCAGTGTTCGGGTATATTTTTCATAGAAGTCTGTCTCAGTCACGATGCCTACGGAGAAGTTGACCGGCTCTGAGGAGAAGATCTTCAAGTAATATGTCTCACCCGGCCGTAAGACCTCTCTGAAAATCGGGAACGGGTAGGTCAATGGATTCGACTTGCCGAGGTGCTCATCGTAGAGGAGCGTACTATTTTCAATTCCTTTTCCCTCATCACTTTTGTACAGTTCCACGGTGCGAAAGGTGGGATTTCTCACTTCGATGATGGATGGATTTCCCATCCCGTTGAAATCACTTAAGTCGAGTTCGGCCCAAACTGTATCAGCAACAAACCCCAAGGAGAAACTGCTGCGCACTTGGTCATCAGGTATAGAAATCGGCTCGAACTGTCCGTCGACATGGCGGTAAAACTTGACCTCGGAAACTTGATAGTCAATCTTAAAAAAGTCAGAGCGAATGATGAGGATGGAAATCAGGACCAGTGTCACGAGTAGCGCTAGCCCCCAATACAAACTTTGGATTTTAAAACTTCCTTTCATCTCAGGGTGAGGTCGTCTATGTTAAGGTCAAAATGGATCTCCAATGGCCCTTTGGGACTTTCGTCCAAAGAGACCTGAACGGGATTATTTCTCAGATTGTCAATATATTCCTTTTCGGCGGGACTTGAGCAAGGCTAGTTAATCACATCCTGTATTTCCATGATGGTGGCCACCAATCCTTCTTTTGGATATAGAAAGGCTCCATTGTCCCCGAGAGTTTCGATGATCTCAAAGCCGACAGACTGGGAATTTTTAACCGTAAAGGGGGAACAGAATGCCATCAGGCTCTTCAAACTCAAAAATGAAGTGATTGCCACACCGATCCTGATGAGATAGATGCTACCCAATCCAAACCCGGAAACCTCTTTTGAATTCCATAATCCACAGTATTCGGCCACCTCAAGATCCTTAAACTTCTTCATGTATTCGATGATCCGCACATCCTTCTCGAGTATGGCTCCTTCCAGAGGCAGGGGAAAGTTTTCGTTTCGCATCTGTATTCTGCCGCCACCGAGGATCCTTCCGGTTCCATCCATGGATTCCACCAGAAGCAGATATACGTTTGGGTTTTTGACCCAGGACCGATCAGCAGAGGTTACCTTAGTCACGCCATAGGATTCCAAAACATTAAAGTGGCCAGCAATATATTTTTCTGTCTCTTCTGGGGAAGAAACTGCCCTTACCACTCTAATTCTAACTTTCATGGTCAATCAAAAAGAACTCATCTAAATCAACATATACTCTGCCAGACCCGGAAATCTGCCCGCATAGAATACGTTTGGCAAAATAGGCACACATCGCTCCCCCCATCACTACCGAGGAAGCCAGCTGGGGCCATGTCGTGATACTTTTTCCAATTTCCTGAATGCTGTATCGGGCTCTTTCTGAAAGTTTCTCAAAATTTAGGATCGCCATGAGCAGCTGTCCACGGTTTTCCTCCAATCGACTGATCAGTTCACTTTCCTCTCCAAATCCGGAAAGAAATCCATGAAAGATGGGACGACGGGGATCCAAGTCGAATCGCTCGATGTCGACCATGCCCCTGTCACTGGTGTCCATAAGAACCGGGATTCCAAGGGATTTTGCTTTTAATCGTGATAAAATCTTCATCGGTAGGCTGTCGCACTCTTCAATCAACAGGTCTAAGGGCCCCCCGTCATTGAAAAATGCCTCCATATTTTCTTCAGTAAGGCCGTCCGAATATACTTTGATTTTTAAATATGGATCAATCTCCGAAATCTCCCTTACCACGATTTCTGTTTTTCGAAGCCCCAAATTTGTTACACTTGTCCTGATTCGGTTCATATTCGACAATTCCAGCGTGTCAAAGTCGGCGATTCTCAATTCGCCAAAAGTCCGCTCCATCGCCAAACAAACCGCGACGCTCTGTCCCACAGATAGCCCCACCACGCCTATTCTTTTGGTAGCCATCAAAGCCTGCTCCTCTTCCGTAAATTTATATTTATTGCGTGAGGTTCTGACTTGAATGAATTCGCGTTCGGGAAGTAGGTGGACCAACGTGTTTTTCCAAGGATAAAACACCCAGTTGCCATAGCGATCCCGCTGTTTTCCCGCGAAAAACTCCTCTATCCTCTGCTCGATTTCTTCCTGGGAAAGTTTGGTCTGGGGATGGGTCATCTTGATCAAATCAGAAACCTGACTATCGATAGCGTCTACCTTAGTCACGTAATTATCCGATCGGAGCATTTGGATTTTTTCCCAATCAAGGTCGACGTTTGGGTCTAAGATCATGGGAGAGGCTTGATCACTGCGATCAGCCTGGTATTTGGTTGGCATAATTTGACTTTAGGGTGATAAAGCTGAGTAAAGTTAATTTTTCCGCAAAGAACTCAAATTATTTACTCCGCAATTTGTACCAAAAAAGAACTAAAAACTGCATAGCTTAGCACAAAAATACAGACATCAACCCTATGTTTGTTTTTTATCGGAAAAACAGAATATTTGGAGTGTCAACTATCGCCCCCCTTTTAAGGAAAACTTTGGATGGAAAATCAGCCTGACGAAAAAATAAGAATCCTATATGTAGACGACGAAGAAAACAATCTTCAAGCCTTCAAAGCTACGTTTCGGCGGGATTACAAGATTTTCTTGGCTATATCCGCCAAAGAAGGCGAGGACATCCTTGCCAGAGAGGAAGTCGATATTATCATTACTGACCAAAGGATGCCGGAAAAAACCGGGGTTGAATTTTTGGAAAGCATAATTCCTATCCACCCTAAGCCTATACGTCTACTGTTGACTGGCTATACCGACATACAGGCTGTGATCGATGCGATCAATAAGGGACAGGTATATCACTACCTCACTAAGCCTTGGGAAGAAGATTACCTGAGGACGGTCATCAAAAATGCATTCGAGGTGTTTGCCCTGAGAAGGGAAAACGAAAAACTCACCTCCTCGCTACTCAAAGCCAACGAGCAGTTGGAATTTTTGCTCCGCCAAAACCTGCTTTCCTGATCAATAGCGCGCCGCGAGAAGCAGCTGTAGCTCCTTGTGGTTGAGGCCAAATTTCCTTGCCAAAAAGGCATTGGTCAGACTTCCTCTGTACGTATATACTCCCCGTAGAAACCACTTGTAGTTAAATATCATCTCCTCAGTGCCGCCCAAGTCGGACATCTGAAGAATGATGGGAGTAAAAATATTACTCAGGGAATAGGAGGCAGTGCGCGCTACCCGCGAGGCAATATTTGGCACGCAGTAGTGAATGATGTCGTGCACTTGGTATACAGGATCGTCGTGGGTGGTCATTCTGGCCGTCTCTATGCATCCGCCCTGATCTATTCCCACGTCAATGATGATGCTACCATGAATCATGTTGGCTACCATCTCCTCAGTCACCACAATCTTGTTTCGGCCCTTTTCAGCCCGAAGTGCCCCGATCACGACATCCGCTTCTGCAAGGGCTTGCCCCAAACTGTAATTGTCAATCGTCGAGGTATAGATTTGCTGCCCAAGCAGCTGTTTGATCCTTCTCAGCTTATAGATATGGTTATCAAACACCTTGATGTTTGCTCCCAGGCCAATTGCAGTGCGTGCAGCGTATTCAGCAACAGTCCCCGCGCCGATGATCACGACCTGGGTAGGCGGTACCCCGGTCACCCCTCCCAAAATCAGTCCCTTTCCTTCGTTTACGCTGGACAAATATTCTGACGCAATGAGCATTACGGTACTTCCTGCTATTTCCGCCATTGCCCGGACAACTGGCATCCCCCCTACCTTGTCTTCGAGGTATTCGAAAGCCACCGCAGTTATTTTTTTCTCATTTAGAGCTTTGATAAAATCCGCACTTTGTTTTTCGAGCTGTAACGCTGAAATCAAACAGGCACCCTGGGACATGTCGCCTATTTCCTCAATGGTCAGGGGATCAATCTTGAGAATGACATCAGCGGAAAGCACTTCTTTTCTGGAATAAACAATCTTAGCCCCGGCATCCGAATAATCCTGGTCCGAAAATTTTGCGCTCAGGCCCGCTCCCGATTCCACGACCACCTCGATATCGTTGTTGCTGAGCAAACCTACCGATTCGGGAGTAAGCACAATTCGCTTTTCTTGGGTAGAAGTTTCCTTCGGAAGCCCTACGTGAAGTGGCTTTGCCCCCTTCTTGACCTGAAGCGGGGATTCTTTTGCGATCAGCCCTACAGAAGTGAGTTCTGATAATTCAGTTGGCATTTCGGGAATGTTGAAGTGTAATGGTCCTGCTGTTTTTTGAGTCGGGAATGATCCTGATCAGGAGAAATTCCTCCGGAAGAAACTGGGCGATTTTTTCAGCCCACTCGAGCCAGCAATATTCTCCACCATAAAAATACTCTTCTATTCCGATATCCAATGCTTCGGTGGGATCATCCATCCTGTAAAAGTCAAAATGGAAAATTTTTGATCCGGTAGCGGTGCCATACTCATTGACAATACCAAAAGTCGGGCTACTAACCTGATCTTCTACCCCCATCTGTTTTGCCAATGCTTTGATCAGGGTCGTTTTGCCCGCGCCCATTTGCCCCTGGAAAATCCAAATCTTCTCGTCTCCGGCTTCTTCTATGATCCGGCGGGCTGCATTTGCGATTTGATCTAGTTCATACTCAAAGGTAATCAAGCTTGCTTATCGTTTGGAGGTCAGATGGACCAAAGGAACAATCATTTCCTCCAAAGATATACCTCCGTGCTGAAAAGTGTCTTTGTAATAGTTGACATAGTAGTTATAGTTATTGGGATAGGCGAAAAAATAATCCTCCACCGCGAAGACATACGACGTGGAGACATTCAGCCTCGGAAGCATTGCGTCCTCCGGCTTTTTGATTTCAAAGACCTTTCCGTGCTCAAAATTCAGATTTTTGCCCTGCTTGTAGCGAAGATTGGTCGTGACATTTTTGTCGCCGATGATCCGGTAGGGTTTGTTTACTTTTTTGGTGCCATGGTCGGTGGTGACGATGACATCGGCACCGGCATTCTGGATTTTCTTGAATAATTCAAACAGAGACGAGTGCTCAAACCAACTTCTGGTAAGTGATCGATAGGCGGACTCGTCGGGAGCCAATTCGCGGATCATCTTCATATCGGTGCGGGCATGGGATACCATGTCCACAAAATTGTAGACCAACACATTCAGGTCATTTTGGAGAAAGGTGTGGAACTGGTCCAGCACCGCCTTACCCTGATTGGTTTGCAAGATCTTGTTGTAGGTGAATTTATGGTTCAGCCGGTTTTTGGACAGATTGATCCTAAGCCACTCTTCCTCGAAGTTGTTTTTCCCCTCATCCGAATCCTCATCCTCCCACAACTTGGGATAAAAACGCGCCATATCGAGTGGCATCATCCCGCTAAAGAGGGCGTTTCTAGCAAAGGCGGTCGTCGTCGGTAGGATACTGTAATAGGTGCTCTTTTCCTCCACGTTAAAATAGGGGCTGAGCAGCTTCTCCATATCCTCCCATT
This sequence comes from uncultured Limnohabitans sp., assembly GCA_964613865.1. Lineage (GTDB taxonomy): Bacteria > Bacteroidota > Bacteroidia > Cytophagales > Cyclobacteriaceae > Algoriphagus. Next base: position 7,109 of record CAZTJM010000104.1, read on the forward strand.
GGTCAAGGCGGAGATTGTCGATCACGATCAGGAATAATGGCTTCTTGTCTTTGAGAACGGGAAAAACCTTTTCCTTCAACACCTTGTGGGACATCAGGGGCTTGTCGGGATTTTTCTCTTCCAGCCAGTCGAGATAATTGTCCTTGATAAATCTGGCAAACGAGGAGTTGGCCTCTGATTTTTGGTTTTCAAGCACTTCGAGCATGTTCTTGTTTTCTGTGGAGTCGATCTGCAACTCCCAGAAGGTCAGCTTGCGGTACAACTCCTCCCAATCCTGTGGATCCCTTGCGTCACCCAATGCAAAGCTGATCTGCATGAATTCCTGCTGATAGCTCTGCGTCGTCTTGGTGTCGATGAGCTGCTTGTTTTGGAGAATTTTCTTTACCGAAAGCCAGATTTGGCTCGGATTAAGCGGCTTGATCAGATAGTCGGCGATTTTGCCGCCAATGGCGTCGTCCATGATGTGCTCTTCCTCACTTTTGGTGATCATCACGACGGGAATCTGGGGTTTGATCTGCTTGATCTGCTGAAGCGTCTCGAGGCCGGTCATGCCCGGCATCATCTCATCCAAAAAAATGACGTCGAAATTTCGCCCTTCGACTTCGTCGATGGCATCCACTCCGGAATTGGCCGTAGTGATCTCATAGCCTTTTTGTTCCAAGAAAAGAATGTGTGGCTTGAGTAGGTCGATTTCATCGTCGGCCCAGAGAATGGAGAATTTTTGAGACATGTCGGTTTCCCTTTCTTTTAAAATTATAATTACTTTTGAGTCAATCAAATGAGCGCTGATTGAAAAGCCAGAAAATACTCAATGATCCAGTTTATGGATTCATCACGATACCCAGTGAGTTAATTTTTACGATCATTGACCACCCCTTTTTCCAGAGACTTCGCCGGATCAGACAGTTGGGTTTGACCGACTTTGTATATCCCGGTGCACTACACACACGTTTTCACCATGCTATCGGAGCCATGCACCTGATGAGCATTACGCTGGACAACCTGCGTATCAAAGGTACCGAGATTTCGGACGAGGAGTACGAGGCGGCGCTCATCGCCATCCTCCTACACGACATCGGACATGGGCCTTTTTCCCATGCCTTGGAGTACAGCCTGCTCATGGGCGTACCCCACGAGGAGCTTTCCCTCCTGACTATTCAACTGCTAAATGAGCAATTAGGTGGCAAATTGGGCCTCGCTTTACGAATTTTTAAGAATCAATATGAGCGAAAATTCCTCAACCAGCTCGTATCCAGCCAATTGGATATTGACCGCCTTGACTACCTACAGCGGGATTGTTTCTTCACTGGTGTGTCGGAGGGAACGATCGGTGCAGACAGGATCATCAAGATGATGGATGTCAAGGACGGACAGCTGGTGATCGAGGAAAAGGGCATCTATTCCATAGAAAATTTCTTAAGCGCCCGCCGACTGATGTATTGGCAAGTTTACCTGCATAAGACCACCGTAAGTGCAGAAAAAATGCTTATCAACCTCATCCGAAGAGCAAAGAACCTCGCCCAGACCGGGCACAAGCTGACGGTAAGCGAAGAGTTTGGTTTTTTCTTGAAAAATGACTTCAACCTGGAGGACTTCAAAAAAAACAGGGACATCCTCGAAAACTTTCTGAGCCTTGATGACTTTGATATTTGGGGGGCGATCAAACTTTGGAAACAGGATGGGGATTATGTGCTCAGGAATATTTCCCAAATGTTTTTGACCCGAAACCTATATAAGATCACGTTGGCGAATGAGCCCTTTTCTCCAGGCGAGATCGAAGATTTGAAGTCAAAAACAAAAAAAAGACTGCAGATACCGGAAGAGGACATTGACTATTTCTTTTCCTCTGGTACGGTGAGCAACTATGGCTATCTGGCCAAAGAGAGGATCAACATCCTCACGAAAAAGGGGAAAGTAATGGACGTGGCTGCCGCTGCCGATCTGCCAAATATCAAAGTCATGAGCAAGATCGTGGAGAAACACTACGTTTGTAAAGCCAAAAGCCTAATTTTAACCTGATAAATCCAAAGCTGTATATGGAATTCACATTAGGCCAGCTGGCCGCACTTTTAGGAGGAAAGGCAGAAGGTGACGAAAATCAAAAGGTAAACCGACTGGACAAGATCCAAGAAGGCAAGCCGGGAGGAATCAGTTTTTTGGCCAATGAAAAGTATGAGCCCTTCCTGTACGATACGGAGTGTACGGCGGTGATTGTCTCCGAAGGTTTCTCCCCCTCCAAACCATTTAAGACCACCCTGATTCGGGTCAAAGATGCATATTTAGGCTTCACCAAGCTGCTGGAGGCATACGCCGAGTTTACCAGAGCAATGTTGGTCGGAGTAGAGGAGCCGAGCTTCATCCATAGCAGTAGCTCTATCGGAGACAATTGCTACAGAGGAGCGTTTTCCTACATCGGAAAAAAGTGCAGAATCGGCAATAACGTAAAAATCCATCCGCAAGTCTATATCGGGGACAATGTGAAGATGGGGGATAACTGCATCATCCATGCCGGAGTCAAGATCTGCGCCGACAGCCAAATCGGGAACAATTGCGAGATCTTCCCGGGAGCGGTAATCGGAGCCGATGGATTTGGCTTTGCGCCACAGCCAGACGGCAGCTACAAAGCCATCCCGCAGATTGGCAACGTCGTCCTCGAGGACAACGTCAGCATCGGGTCAAACACCACTGTGGACTGTGCGACCATGGGATCCACGATCATTCGAAAGGGAGCCAAAATTGACAACCAGGTTCAGATTGCCCACAATGTCGTCATCGGTGAAAATACCGTCATCGCAGCACAGTCTGGCATATCTGGCTCCACAGAAATCGGCAAAAACTGCATAATCGCGGGAAAAGCCGGTATTGTCGGTCACCTCAAAATCGCCGACAACACCACCATCGGGGCAAACACGGGCGTCAGTAAGTCCATCAAAAAACCCGGTGAAACGCTGTTAGGTTACATGGCAATGGACATGAAGGATTTTTTGAAGTCCTATGCCTTGTTCAAAAATCTGGATGAGCTCGAAAAGCGGGTCAAAGAACTGGAAAAAAAGGGCTAATTTTGCTGCCCTGAAATTCCGTATGGAAAAAAACAACGTGAAATCGAGCATCGGTAACTAGTCAAACACCGGGGTGTATCAACCATGCGAGATTCCATTTAGCCTCTAAAGGGCAAATAATAATCATATGAAAGTAAAACAGCATACCATCAAAAAGCAGGTGGAGCTTTCCGGTGTGGGACTCCACACGGGCGTGGTTTCCAACATGACTTTTCTGCCTGCGCCACCCAATCACGGCATCAAATTCCAACGCATTGATCTCGAAGGACGACCGACTGTGGACGCCGATTGCGATCTGGTGGTGGATGTTTCGCGCGGCACGACTTTGGAGCAAAACGGTGCCAGAGTCTACACTGTAGAGCATGTCTTGGCGGCTTTGGTAGGCTTGGAGATCGACAACGTTTTGATACAACTCGATGGCCCGGAGCCTCCGATCATGGACGGGTCCTCTATTCAGTTTATCGAAGTACTGGAAGATGCAGGATTTGAGGAGCAAAACGCTCTCCGAAGATTTTTTGAAGTACAGGAAAGTATTCAGTACAAGGATTCCGCCCGAGAAGTGGAGATGGTCGCTCTGCCTACAGACAACTATCGGGTCACCGTAATGGTAGACTATAACTCCCCTGTTTTGGGAAGCCAGCATGCCTCAATCACCGACATCAGCCAGTTTAGGACTGAAATCGCCTCATGCAGGACTTTCTGCTTCCTCCATGAGCTCGAGATGCTCTACAATTCCAACCTTATCAAGGGAGGGGACCTGAACAATGCGATCGTTGTCGTAGACCGCGTCGTAGAGGAAAAAGAATTGGCGCACCTGGCCAAAATGTTCAACAAGCAGACGGTCGAAGTCAAAAAAGAAGGGATCCTCAACAATGTGGACCTCAGATACAGAAATGAGCCCGCCCGCCACAAACTCCTCGATGTAGTTGGCGACTTGGCCTTGGTAGGCAGACCTTTGAAAGCCCAGATCCTAGCGGCTCGTCCTGGACATGCCGCCAATGTGGCCTTTGCCAAGAAATTGAAAAGGGCGATGGAGAAAGCTGGCGCTTCGCACATCCCGCACTACGATCCGAAGCTCCCGCCTGTGATGGACATCAACCAGATCAGCAACATCCTGCCTCACCGATATCCTTTCCAGCTCATTGATAAAATCATCTATCTGGACGAAACCGTCGTAGCAGGCGTGAAAAATGTGACCATGAACGAGCCGTTTTTCATGGGCCATTTCCCAGGCAACCCCGTCATGCCAGGCGTGCTACAGGTCGAAGCCATGGCCCAAACAGGGGGTATTTTGGTTTTGAGTACTGTGGATGATCCAGAAAATTATTGGACCTATTTCCTTGGCATCGAAAACTGCAAATTCAGGAAAATGGTATTGCCGGGAGACACTTTGGTGTTCAAATGTGAACTATTGGCGCCAATCCGTAGAGGTATAGCAAAGATGCGAGGAGAGGCTTACGTCGGAAACACACTGGTATGCGAAGCCGTAATGACCGCCAGCATAACCCGGAAAGAATCATGATCAGTACCATGGCCCATATAGACCCTAAAGCACAGCTGGGAAGCAACGTGCAGGTCGATCCGTTTACAATGATACATGGGGATGTGATCATAGGTGAAAATACTTGGATAGGATCCAATGTCACCATCTACCCTGGTGCGAGGATAGGCAAAAACTGCAGGATTTTCCCGGGTGCAGTGATAGCGGGCGTGCCTCAGGACCTCAAATTTCAGGGTGAAGAATCCACCGTCGTGATAGGTGACAACACCACCATCCGCGAATGTGTCACGATCAGTCGTGGAACCGTGGACAAACAAACCACGGTAGTCGGAAGCAACTGCCTACTCATGGCTTATGTCCATATAGCGCACGATTGTGTCATTGGTAGCAATGTCATCATCGCCAACTCCGTTCAGATCGCAGGACACGTCTCCATCGATGACTGGGCGATCATCGGCGGATCCAGCGCGGTGCACCAATTTGTCAAGGTCGGCATGCACGCCATGATCTCTGGCGGATCCCTGGTGAGAAAAGATGTACCTCCCTTTACCAAAGCGGCTAGAGAACCACTTTCCTATGCCGGCGTTAATTCTCTGGGACTTCGAAGAAGAGGATTTTCCAGTGAAACGATCTCCCATATCCAGGAGGTCTACCGATACCTTTTCCTCAATAGTCTGAACAACAGCCGAGCCTTGGAGGAAATCGAAATCAACCTGCCTGCTACTAAAGAACGTGACGAAATCCTGAACTTCATCCGCTCCTCAGAGCGTGGTGTCATGAAGGGCTATATCAACTGATATGCTGAAAATCCACTTGCATGAAGCCTCAAAGCGCTTTCAGTACGAATGGATTTTTAAGAATCTCAACCTCCAGCTGACCCAAGGAGACTCCTTGGCGATCACTGGAGGAAATGGCTCCGGAAAATCCACTTTGTTGAAGTGTATTTCGGGAGCTATTCCCATTTCATCCGGGAAAATCACTTTTGAATCGACGGGCAGCCAGATCCCAGAAACGGATTGGTACAAACAATTGGCGGTCTCAGCCCCCTACTTGGAGCTGCCAGAAGAGTTTACGCTCACTGAAGCGATAGATTTTCACTTCAAATTCAAAAAGCCCCTCAATCAGACCCGGCCAAAAGATCTGATCGAAATCCTCTACCTCGACCAGCATGCCCACAAGCCCGTCTCCCAGTTTTCCTCGGGAATGAAGCAGAGATTGAAATTGGGTTTGGCCCTTTTTTCGGACGTCCCACTGATTTTGCTGGACGAACCTACCTCAAACTTGGACAAGAAGGGCATTGCCTGGTATGCCGAACTGATCGAGACCTACCGAAGCAACCGCATCCTGATTGTCTGCTCCAATGAACCCCGGGAATACGAGTTTTGTAGCCGGAGACTGGCCCTTGAGGATTTCAAGTAAAAATTTACACTTTGATCATTCAGCTATATCTCTAATTTTACATTTACCTAATTGGATTTTTATGAGATTGAATCTTTGGAAAGTAGCGGCATTGATACTGATTACAGTGGGAGTCCAATCCTGCGGAGACGACCCAACCCCAGCCCCTCCCAAAACGGCGGAAGAAATTGCCACCGAAGCCTTGACTGGTTCGGGTACACAAACATGGACCACCACCGGAGGGGGAAAAGTCACCAAAGGAGGAGTCGATGTCACCAGTGAATACGCGACTTTTGAGCTCACGCTCATCGCTACTTCTTCCAAAACCTACACCTCGAAAAACAGTGACGATCTTTTTGACGCTAGTGGAACTTGGTCTTTTGCCGGGTCTAATTTCGACAAGATCACGCTGAGCGGATCCAAACCGGCTGCGACCCGTGAAATGTCCTTCACCCAATCGGGCGACAACCTGAAATTGGTGTTTTCCATTCCCGCTCCGGGGGCTAGGGTAAACGCCGTAGCAGGAGACTATGTATTCGATTTGGTAAAAAAATAGGCTTTTGCCGTGCAAAGAAGGGGAGTCCTAAACGACTCCCCTTTTTTTATTTTAGGGTGACCAAGGTTACTCCTGCGCCGCCCCTGTCGGCATGCTCATCTTCCATTCTGCCTACTTGTGGCATAGTTCGCAGCAGGTTTCGGGTGATTTCACGGAGTATGCCATCTCCCTTGCCATGCACGATTCGCAGATCCTTTACCCCGAGCATATAGCCCTCATCGATAAATGTCTGGATCAAGGCCAAGATCTCCTCTCCTCTTTTTCCACGAAGATCAAGATTTGGAGAAAAGTCCATCATCTTTTCGTTGGAGTTGTAGTTGCTTCGTCGCTCCACAGCCTTGAGCTCCTTCTTAACTTCGGTTTTGGAGATCTTCTCCAGTCGAGATAGCTTCACGTTGGATTTGAGATCTCCGATGGCGATCTCGACGTCCTTGTTTTTTATCGCTACCACCTCAGCCACGGCGCCATTATCCTTCAGCCTTACCCAGTCTCCCGGCTCTATCTTTCCCCCGAGCACGACGATTTCAGGATCTTTCACCGCTGTTTTTTCCGGCTTGACCACTTTTTTGAACTCTTCCAACTCCTGTCTTACCTGCTTGGTGACTTCTTTGTCGGCCTTCTTCTCCCGGATCTCACGGATGGTCGCCTCGATTTTTTTGTTGGTCTGATCCAGCAGAGACTTGGCCTCCTGCTTGGCCTCTTGGAGGTAGCGTTTCTTGGTCAGCTCGATGGTTTCCTTTAGCTGGTTATATTCTTTGAGACGGGTCTGCAAGAGTTTGTCTTTTCCCTTGACCTCCCTCAGCAATACAGAATATTGGTTCTTCTCGTTTTCCAGCTGGGTCAAGAGTCGGTCGTACCGTACGCGTTCCTCGCCGATGTGCTCCTTGGCATAGGCGAGAATTTCCTTTGAAAGCCCAATTTTCGACGCAATTTCCAGGGCAAAAGAGGACCCCGGCTTCCCGATCTCCAACTGATAGAGCGGCTCCAACCTGTCCACGTCATAGCGCATGGCACCGTTGACCAAACCCTGGTTTTTGTTGGCCGCCTGCTTCAAATTCCCGTAGTGGGTGGTCACAATGCCAAAAGCCCCGAGCCGGTTGAGCGAAAGCAAAATGGATTCGGCAATCGCACCCCCAAATTGCGGCTCTGTCCCGGTTCCAAATTCATCTATGAACAGGATCGTCTTCTTGTTGGCAAACTGGGTGAAGTGCTTCATGCTCATCAGGTGCGAGCTATAGGTACTTAGGTCATTTTCCAGGTTTTGCTCGTCACCGATATCGATGAAAAAATTGTCGAATAGTGAGCTCTTGGAGTCCGGATGAACAGGGATAAGCAATCCGCATTGGAGCATATATTGGAGCAATGCGACGGTTTTTAAAGTCACCGACTTGCCACCGGCGTTTGGCCCGGAAATAACCAAAAGGCGTTCGTGGCCCCCGAGCTTCACATCCAATGGCACAATCTTTTTGCCCTGGGCTTTCAGCGCCATTTCCAAGATCGGATGCCTGGCACGGGTCCAGTTTAGCGTACGTTCTTTCACCAGCTCAGGCTTGCAGCTGTCCGTCTTCTCCGCAAATTTTGCCTTGGCACGGATAAAGTCCATCAAGCCAAGAAAGTTGGTAGCCTTGCGCAACGCCGGAATAGCAGGCCTGAGCTGATCGGTCAGTTTGGTCAGAATACGGATGATCTCGCGTCGCTCCATGTACTCCAGGTCCCGGATTTCGTTGTTGATATCCAAGGCCTCCTCAGGCTCCATGAAAACCGTCTGGCCTGTGGCCGATTCGTCGTGGATAAAACCCCGAAGTTTGCGCTTGTTTTCGGCGGCCACGGGAATTACCATCCTGCCACCACGAATGGTCATCGCCGCGTCATCCGGTGTGAGGCCCTTGGCACGAGCTTCCTTGAATATCCGCTCCATCACCTTTCGCAGCCTCCCTTCCTCGTACAGCAGCTGGGTTCTGATAAGCTGAAGCTCCTTGCTGGCATTGCTTCGGATCTTGCCCTTTTCGTCGATGATCTGGTCTATGGTCTTCAACAGGCCCATGTCAAGATCCAGCAAAAGCCCCAAAAGTGCACTCAGCACAGGGTAGCTTTCGCCGTGTTTCTGGAAAAAAACCACACAGGAACGCAGCGTCTGCAGGGCGAGCTTCACCTCATAAAACTCTTCTTGGTCGAGGAATGCTCCCGGCAGCTTGGCTTTCTCAAGATAGGGATTGAGGTTGGTAAAGTTGGAGCTGGGAAAAACTTCTCCAGAAATCAGAATTTTCCGGAATTCCTCGGTCTGATCAAGGAGGCGCTGCACCAGCGTAAAGTCGGAAGAAAACGAAACTTTGTCTACATAGTCCTGTCCCAAGGAAGAAGTACATTCTGCCTTGAGCAG
>CAZTJM010000105.1:0-15661 GCA_964613865.1 uncultured Limnohabitans sp.
ACCCTTCTTGGCCGCACCTGCAGGTCCGGCATTATAGCCCATGTGATGATATTTGATTCGCGGGTCCAAAAGCGACGCGATGGCATGGTCGGTTTCCAGGTTTTCGGAATTGTCGATCACCCAAATTAATTCCGGTGGAAAGGTTTGGGCAAAGATGCTGGCTAACGTATCCTTCACGATTTCGGCGCGATGGTAGGTGATCACAAAAGCGACAAGCTTTACCAAGTAGTCTGTGTTTTTATCGGCTTAAATTAAAGTGCTTATCTCTGCAACCTAGCTTAAACATTCCTCACTTCTGGACTATATACTTTTTTTGCCAGTGCCGGAAAAAAAGTGAGAATCCATCTCGCCAAAGTCGCTGGCTTCCAAGGTTTGTATCGCAAGGCTTGTAAAAAATTGCTTCTGGCAGGCCCAAACTGCCGAAACCGAAGATAAATCACGCCTAAGGTTTGATGATAAAGGTGCTTGACGTGGGTGGACAATGTACTTCGGTGCTTGTCTAGAATGAGTTCCAAACCTTCCAATGTATTCTGAAGATTTTTGGAACCACCACCTTGACTTTCGTGGTATTCCACACTTATCCACGAAATTACCTTACTTCGGATCCCTTCTTGGTTTAATCTATAAAACAGTTCCGTATTCTCCGAAAAACGCAATCGCTCATCGTAGCCACCTACCTTTTCAAACACCTCTCTTCTCAATAGAAACGAGCCAGCCAACTTGGAAAAATAGCCACTTCGCCCCGGCAATTTTTCTTCGACTCCCTTAGAATGGATTCGCGCAACTCCAAAGTGGAAACAATCTTGCTCTAGATTTTCAGAGATCACTTGAAGCATTTGTATAAGCGTATTTGGCCTTAGTCTATCGTCTGCATCCAAAAACAAAAGCCAGGATCCATTTGCCATCGCCGCCCCAGCATTACGGGCAGCACTTACACCCCGGTTTGCCTGGGAAATTACCCGAACCCGATCCGAAACAAACACTTGTGCCAAAGCCAGAGAGCTGTCCGAACTTCCGTCGTCCACCAAGATCAACTCCCAATCCTGAATGTTTTGAGAAATAACAGAATCCACAGCCCTGCCGAGGGTGGATGCGGAATTGAAAAAAGGAACAATTATCGAGAGCTTAACTCCCAAAATACTTGGTCAATTGGATAAAGTGGCGATACGATAAAGTAATCTGACTTAGATAGGACGACTTTTTTGACCTAAGAATTTCAAAAGCCAATTGATCAGTAGGCGATCCCGGATTTCCTTTCCATTTAGCCAGATACTTTAAATAAAGCAAGGTTGATACTAAAGCCCGAAAAATGTACTTGCACAGGAACTCCGATCGTGAACACTTCCTGTCCGAATAAAAAAGACCATAGGCTTCAAAAAGCCCAGCATTTCCGGAAATTCCCCGTTTCAATTTCAGGTAGTAGTCCCAAGTCAGTCTGTGCTCGGGAAGCTGGTGTGTAAATCGAAGTGAGTCGGAATAGGCTATTCGGTAGCCTGCGAGTTGCATTAAGTAGCACCACTCCACATCATCTCCAGCACTCATTTCCTTTCCTTTTCTTCCGCTTAAGGCTGGAGTAAAGCCTTTTCGAAACAGATCAAGCAAGGGATTTTTCCGATATACAGAACAGGCCCCATAAACAAAATTTAGCGTTCCTATCTTCTCCCGAATGTCTTGCGGCCCGACCGCATAACTTGACGAATGGCCGTCAAACCATTCGGGTTTAGTTCCCAAAAACTCGGGAGTTCCTAAACTACCCAAAACACCTACATCACCGTTTTGAGAGAGTACCTTTCCACATCGATTCAAAAAGTCGGGAAACAAGATGTTGTCATCGTCACAAAAAAGTACCCATTCGTATTCCGCTGAATGAAGTCCGGCGATTCGGGCATTTAGAAGCCCAGGCTTTTCTTCCCTCACTACCTTCCATGATACATCTTTATCGTGGCGTTTCAGTCGCTTCGCAGCTTCGTCTCCTGTACCATCAGTGGACGCATTGTCCACTACTACAATCTCAAACTTCGGCGGATTCGATTGAGTTAACAGCGATTCCAGGCAAGCTCCTATTCGCAGGCTGCCGTTGAACGTACAGACTACTATACTGAGCATTTATACTCCAAATAGCCTATAGATCAAATTGTTTGCTTTTGATTTCAGTGTACGGCCGATTCTATTCCATTTGGAATTGGGAGCGGAGCGGAAATCCAAGCCGGGCTTAACCTTTGAAAGCCCGTCATACCCCTGTGCCAACAGACAACGTCTGTAGTCCTCATAGAGCTTGGACATGACTTCATTTTGGGCATCCTGAAATTCTTCGCCTTCGATACGCTCCGTCAAATGGGTGTTTTCAGGCTTAAATCCACTAAAGTGGAAGAATACCAGGGAAGTGTTCGGGCTGTTGATAACATAGCTGCCGTCGCTTTCGAGCAGGTTGCGTTCGCCAAAATTCCACCAGGCCATATTCCAGCCCGGATGCTTCACCACTTTGATCCGGTCAAAAAACAAGGGAGCCAAGTCCATCCATTTCTGATCGACAAAGAGCCCCCAGCACTTGTCTACCCGGCAGTGCTCCCTCAGCCGCTCCTTCCACCAGGTGATCAGTCGAAACGATTCGTTTCCCCGCTTCAAACCAATGAAGCCCAGATTATACATCCCATGACGCAGTGAGGCTAGCTCTCCCGTGCCGGGCTTGGATGATGTGTAAATCAGATTGGGTGTCACGAGAACCTCCGCATCCTCCCACTCCTCTTCCAGGACATGGAGCGACTGGTAAAAAAAAAGATCTGGATCCAAGTAATAGATACAATCCGCATCAGGATGACTACGAAAGAGATATTCGAAATAAAATGGCTTGACCGCCGTATTGAACTCGATGATATTGTATCGGGCCAGCATTTCAACAAACTCTGGGAAGCCAAGATCAAAGCAGGGAAGGATCTCCGCGCCAGCAATTGCTGCATAGTCAATGGTCGGATCCAACTTGTCCACCAGACCTATAAACAGCTTTGCATCGGGATCCAAGTTTCGCATTGAAGCACACAATGCGGAGGCTTGGGCTAAGTAATTGTTGGAGCAGAGGGTGAAAAAGAGGGGGTTCAATAGCTTATCCAATAAATGGCTTTCGAAGTACGTATTTGTAGTAAAGAATCTTTAAAAAATAGCGAAAGGGCTTTTCTTGAATTTGATCCATCACTCTAAAATATTGCCTATATTTTCGATGTATAACAAAGCTATGTTTATTGCCCAGATAGGTCAGCATCTCCTCTCTTCGAGCTGAATCGGCACTTCCCATCAAGGAATCTTCGCGAACCCGATAGTCAAAAAGGACTTCGTCCAAATAATGAAACCTCCATCCAGCTTGGGCGATTCGAATCCACAGATCCCAATCCTCCCAGCCTATTAAATCTTTGGCTTCATCAAATCCTCCAACATTCAGAAATGTGTCTCTTCGTACCATTGAGCACATATCGATATAGTTGCCGGCGAGCAAGGCATCAAAGTCAAATGCTCTAGATTCAAATCTCATTACAGGACTAGCGCCAGATCCAAAAAAACTAGGATTACTGTACACCACAGCTACCTTTGAATCAGCCTTGGTAATATTTAATGCCTTTTCAAAATATTTGGGATGAATTAAATTGTCGCTATCCAAAAAAAAGAGGAAATCTCCCGTTGCATGCGTAGCACCAAAATTTCTAGCTGATGCTGGCCCTCCGTTTTCCTTGTCTAATACAATCATTGAATTGTGATTCAATGATTCTAAAACTCTTATTGTGTAAGCATCATTGGATCCGTCGTTGACAATGATAATTTCAAACTCTACTTCATTGCTTTTTAGAATGCTAGCAATTGCATTTTCCAAAAAATCACCAGAATTAAAAACCGGAATGATAACTGATATCATCTATAATTAGCTAAAAAAAAACTCTTTATCCATTTAAAATAATTTCCATTCAACAGAAACTTTAATTCCTTTGAAATTTGTGGCGATTTCATCACAAGCCTCTGAACAAAAAAATCAAAAAAAAATACTCTTCTCCAAGGTGATCTTCTTTTCAATAATTGAACCACTTCTTGAAAAGAAAATAATTCGTTTAAATAGAATTTATAACACAGATGTTCATACTCGGTATATTTCTCGTTTTCGTCTAAAGACAAAAAATAGTGCCATACAAACGAATCCAATTCAACTTCTTCCCGGTACTTGGGAAAAAAATCAAACCAAAACCTCGATTTTAACTGACAATTATAACGATCATCAAACTCAGAGAACTTAAACTCACTCCGACTCAGAACAGAATACAAAGATGGTTGATCAACGTGACATCCGGTAAGCGAAAGTGATCTTATCCACTCCGCATTCCATCTTTCAAAAAACAACTTAGAACTTTGACTTCCAGAAGAATAAATCATTCCACTGTTGAAATAAGGGATTTTCGTTAAACCTACATTGAGTTTCTCTACAATTTGTAAATCATTTGAATTTATTTGATCCGATAAAACACTTCGATTTAAATTTCTCACAAAACCCAAATCTCCGTTTGGAAATTTAGGCGGCCAAGAAAGTTCTCTTCTTACCAAAACATCATTGTCAAAAAAAATAAAACTGCCATCTATAATACCACCAAGTGATGTCTTCAAATTTCGACTATTGAGCAAAGCATCATCATAGCTTGATTTTTGAAACAAAATCTTATCAAATAAATTTAACTTAGAATTAACCGAATCAAAACACAAGGAGTTTTCATCGGTAACCAATACAATCTGGAGTCTAGGATTGGTAATTCTTATTGAGGAAGCAGCGATTAGAAGCGAATAATAATAGAGTCGATTATGACCACAATAAACAAAAACTATCTTTATATCCATAATAGTTAATCAAAAAGTATTTAAAAGAAATTAAGCCAAAGCTTATACCTCCACATTATACCTAGCAAGCTTACATCTAAACCAATATTGAATCCAAACTTATCCAGAGATACAGAGCTGTGTTAAAATTGGGAAAAAGGATGGAAACTAAATCAGATGTACCCAATTGAATTCAATAATTTTGATGTCAAAATGGTCTTTGTTTCATAACCCCAAAATGATCGAAGCTTTTCCTTGGTTGCAGCATCACCGCCAAAAACCTTGACGTACCTCGAGGCATCAATTTTAAAAAGAGGAAAATCCATTTTATCAAACCAGTCTACTACCGGATTTGTTTCATCGACAATTACTATACCCCCGTAGTAGAGAAAAAACAAAATATTACCAAGACCGATTTGCCTTGGTGTATCAATGAATAAGTATTTACACGACTTTATCATCGAAATATATTGCTCGTAAGGCAAAAATTCATCAAGCACATGGATTTTATCCGCTCTAAACCTCCTTAATTCACCTTTGACAAATCTGATATAATCATCATCACCATATGAACAAGGGATGATTATTCTATCAACAGAAATATTCAACAAGTCCAACTGATCCAACGCATCAAGGTGGTTTAGCCAAATAGAACCGCTATGTCCAAGAAGAAGGGAGTTCCCCTGAATTCTAAATTCCGGATCTAGGCTAATAATATCCTCCTCTATATTCAAATAGTTCCAGCGAATATACTTTGACGGTGAAATATTATATTTCAATGACAATAGATCAAATTCAGATTCCAATACCGGAGCAATGTAATTAAATCTATTCAAAAGAAGTTGATCACTCGGCTTGTTTCTAAAGCTATTCTTAAAGCTACTCTCTAAAATAACTCCAGCAGGCTTTGAACGCCCAAAATTGGATTTGAAGAATTTCCTAGTTTTTGGTTTGAGGTATTGTTCTAAGTTGTTTATCCTTGGATACAAGTCATAACCCCAAGAAATCCAAACCACGTTGACTTTGGGATTTATTCTCAGAGCTATATTTTCTTCGAATACAGAGCCTATCGAATGAAATAGAACACCCTTGCAAAATAAATTTGAAAACGGCGCTAAAATCCAAGCTATTCTTGGTCGAACATATCTGACCTTCACAAATCTAAGAAACTGATTTTTCTTGGGTATTCCAATAATTAAAAACAAATTCTGCCCAGGACGTACCCGTTCAAAATCCCTCCATGCGGAATCTATAAACTTCTCATCACGAACGATGTGAATAAACTTTTTCTTAAACACCCTCTATTCTAAAAGGCAATTCTGGATGAATTACTCCGGGAAATTTCCCAAACCAACTAACTTCTCTTGGCTTCTGATCGGTAACTTCAAATAACAACGCATCATCCATCCGAAACATTTTAAATTTTGCATCCTTTACCCAGAGTATATCAATTTTATATTCTCCTTCATTCATTAAGTAGGCGGGAACAACACACTTAGCTTTATAGTATTTTTTGCTTAAGGAAGGTAGTGGTACCTGTGATATCACATTGAATACGCATTCACCCTTTGCTGAGTAAAGAATTAGACTCAAATTCACTTGGGCCTCCTCCTTTTCAAACCAAAACTCAAAATCAAATTCTAGAGGAAAGTTTCTGTCGATAATATCATTTGAAGTGTTTCCGGTATTATATACTGCCAATAAGCCAACTTTAATCCATTCATTGCCGGGAGCGTGGTCGTATTTCCACTCTCTTCGTGTATTAGTTTGTAAATAATTGTTTAAATATTCGCTAAGCACCATTTTGGTATCACCAATATTTAACTTCTGGCCGTTTGCCAAAAAGAGACAAGATGAACATAATTTGTTGACAGCCTCTAAATTATGGCTAACAAAAAGCACGGTCCTTCCTTGCCCGGCTACATCTTCCATCTTTCCCAAGCATTTCTTTTGGAATTCATAATCACCGACAGCTAAAACCTCATCAATAATCAGGATCTCGGGTTCGAGATGGGCCGCTACAGAAAATCCCAAGCGCACCTTCATCCCAGAGGAATAAAACTTAACCGGTGTATCGATAAACTTTTCTACGCCAGAGAAGTCAATGATTTCGTCCAGCTTGGAATCAATTTCACGCCGGGTCATACCCAAAATGGTGCCGTTCATATAGATATTTTCACGGCCCGAAAGCTCAGGATGAAAACCTGTTCCGACTTCAAGTAGAGAAGCTACCCGACCATGAATCTCTACCCTTCCCGAGGTAGGTTCTGTGATCTGGGACAGGATTTTTAGCAAGGTGGACTTTCCGGCCCCATTCTTTCCGATTATCCCTAATACCTCGCCTTTTTTGACCTCAAAAGAAATATCCTTAAGCGCCCAAAAGACTGTTTCGTCCTCTACTCCAAAGCGGCTCATTTCCCTCAGGCGCTTGAGATTTTGCCAAGGGGATTTAATCACATTAAAAAGCTGTCCTGCTAAGGTCTCGGCCTGCTTTTCTTTAAGACCAAGACGGTAACGCTTGGAAAGATCCGAAACTTTTATAATTGTGTTCAACACGATCTAAATTTCCAATAAAGGGATTTCCCTAAGGTTTCGATTGACTTATCAATTCGAAAAATCAAAACATATTGCAAAGACAGATAAAAATTATTCCATGCGGCCTTCTTGGCGATATATCTTTTGAAATTAGGAAGTGCCAAGTCATAATAAACAGATAGCTCTGACAAGTTTCTCAGGGGAAGAGAAAACTTATCCTTCTTGTATTGTTGTTCAATTCCCTGTTCATGGATTCTGTATACAGAACCTATAAAATCCAAAATTTTAATTTTACCATACTGCGATGCCAAAAAAACCAAGGCCCTGTCACCTCCATATACCTTGTAAACCCAATCAGGGAATAAAATAATATTACGAAACATCATACTTGCTGTAGGTATCTGCAAAAAATGGTAGTCTTGATCACTCAATTGGTAAGTATCCCGACTCAGATTCCCCAAAAGTTGTAATGTGTCCTTACCAAAAATAACCTTTTTTGCGAAATGGGACACTAAAGAACAGTCTGGATTATTTTGCAAAAACTCTACCTGCTTCTTCAGTTTTAACGAGTCGATCCAATAATCATCCCCCTCACAAAGTGCTATAAATTCTCCTTTACATTGTTCTATCGTCCAAATAAAATTGTCCATCATTCCCCTATTTTGTGAATGACGATGATATTTGATCCAGCTGCCCCGAGGATGATCGGAAATAAAAGCTTGGATGATCTCTTTTGTAAGGTCAGCGGAGCAATCATCCGAGATCAAAAATTCCACACTGAAATCCACCTCTTGCATCAAGACCCCCTCAATTGCCTCACCTATATACCGTTCGTGGTTATAAGTGATCATGCAAATGGATATTAAAGGCCGATTCATGAGGCGATTCTCCTCCGCACTTCTGTTACGATTAGTATGCTCAAAGCAACTTGGATAGTAGCTGTGCCTACCCCCATAACCATATTGTTTCGAAATTCTACATTAGAAAAATTGGACAATTGCCTCAATAGAATAAAACTCTCCAATTTGATAATGTCTCCGGTTTTATTAATTCAATAGACTCAATTCCTAATTCTGCCGCAAGCTCATCCAATTATTGCATATCTGGATTATTCTGTACCCTGAGCAACAATCTAGCTATCATCTTTTGCTCTTCTGCGGACAGTTGATGATAAAGAGGAAGGCAAAGTACGCTTTCAGTCAATCTATCGGAAGTGGCGCATTCACCTGAAGTATAGTCCAGAGAATTAAGGCCTGGGTAGAAATAGCGTCGGCTACCTACCCCATGGTTCTCTAGTATTTTCATGCTGTCTATTAGCTGCTGCTCGCTAGGAAACAGAATGGGAAAATAGGCATAATTGTAGGCCTCGATTCCCTCCACTCTCGGAAACTGCACCCGTAAGCCTTCCAGTAAGACTCTGTAGCGAAAACATTGCTCTTTTCTTTTTTTAAGGATTTCCGAAAGGTAGGGGAGCACGGCCAGCCCCATGGCAGCATGGAACTCTGAGTTTTTTCCATTGATTCCAATACCGTTGAATCTGTCAAAGCCATCATGTCCAAAATTTCGAAGATAGGCCATGCGCTTAAGGAGCTCGGGATCCCTAGTAAAGACTCCTCCCCCTTCGACGCTATGGAAGAGCTTGGTGGCATGAAAGCTACAGGTGGAAATATCCCCATACTCAAAGATAGATTTACCCTTGACTTTGACTCCAAAGGCATGGGCACCGTCGTAGATCACCTTGAGTCCGCGCCGGTCAGCAATCTCTTGTATCGCCTCAACTTCACAGGGAATTCCATAAACATGGGTAGCCAATATCGCGGAGGTCTCAGGTGTAATGGCGGCCTCGATCTTGCTTGGATCGAGGGTCAATCGATCAGGAAGGATGTCTACAAACACCGGCTTGCAGCCTTCCCACACAATGCTACTGGTAGTCGCCACATAGGAAAAAGGAGTTGTGATGATCTCACCACTTAATTCCAGAGCCTTTATGGCAAGTTGTAAAGCAATGGTTCCATTTGTTACAAACAGTAAATGATTCAGCCCTAAATACTCCTTAAGTTGAAGCTCTAGTTCATTGACCAAGGGTCCGTTATTGGTCAGCCAATTACGCTCCCAGATGCCATCTAGGCAATTTT
The DNA here is from genome assembly GCA_964613865.1 of uncultured Limnohabitans sp. Lineage (GTDB taxonomy): Bacteria > Bacteroidota > Bacteroidia > Cytophagales > Cyclobacteriaceae > Algoriphagus. The sequence continues at coordinate 9,516 of CAZTJM010000105.1, forward strand.
GGTACTGATCTTTCGGGGGAAGAAAGGGTTTGGTTACTGGGATCATTTTTCAGTTGGCTGATGCTAAGTAGAATGGTACCCGCGGTGAACTTGTGAGTAGAGTTTTAATATTTTTGTACCAACTCTTAATTATCAATAATCGGAAAAAAAGATAAATACACTTCTTTTGAACCGTCATTCCTCGATATAGACTTCGGCGATCTCAAAGTACTTCTGAACATATTTGTTAGCGTAGTAGTTTGGGTCATTTGTCACATCCCAAAATCTACTCGTCCAATTTTGATCTGGAATGGGCAAGGATTTCAATTTTATCACTGTCTTGCTTCCTCTGTTCCTTTCAAGGACATCCATCCTAACCTGCATTTGTAAAAACAATTCCCTACCTGTCTTATATTGCGTCGATATCTGAAATGCAAAGAAGAGAAGAAAAAACACGGTTAAACTATTGGTAATAGTGGCGGGGATCTTGACTGAAAGGAAACGGATCGCTAAAACAAAGTTAAGAACCGCTGCCAACAAGAGGAAAGTCTGAAAATGGATAGCCGTGTGTTTAGAAGCAGCGGATGCCATTGGAAGAAAGGGCAAAATGGATGCCCCCGCGCTCAACACCATTGCAATTAACATCCTGTAGCCTATTTTCGGAATATCGTTGAATAGATACAACGCCAGCACAACAGCGCCAAAACCTACCCAACTAGACATTCCCGCGTATTCTTTCAGTATTGCAAGGCCTCCGTCTAGCATGGTTGCAAAAGTAAACTCCAAACTTCCATTGGCACGTTGGAAGTTACCGGGTGCAAAAGTGACTAGTCCAAGAGTGATTAATCCAAGAGAGAATAATATCCAAAACTGTGTACTTTTCAATTGGATCAATCCCATGAGTTGGGCAAGGACCAAAAAACAAATCAATAGGCAACCTGAATTAGACCCTGTTGATACCCCGACGAAAAACCACCAATAGTTCCACTTGGAATTTGTCTTTCGTAGCAGGCGGTAGATTGCAAAGACACAAAAGAAATTGGCTAAGGTATAAAATGATCCCGTGGCCCAATAAAAGCTCCGAGACAGGTGAGGCCGAAACACCATGATCAGTATAAAAGTGATCAGCAAAATGCAGGTCGCCTTTCTTACACCAGAGATATTCGTCCATTCGTCTCTAAGCAGTATTAGCGACATATAGTAGGCAGACCCTAGCAGAAATCCCATGCTAATCAGTGTCACTGCCCAAGACTCGGGATAATCAAAGACAAGTAGAAAGAGATTTCGGAGTGTATATATAGGAGAAATTCCCCTACCGTCCCAACCCCAATAGATATCCCACTGAAACCGGAAAAATCCAGTATGGATTAATTCATACCGCTTCCAAAAATCGTCCATCCAGTAGAAGGAATTGAATGCGGTCGCCACAAAAATCCCTAGGCAGATTAGCGCAAAGGTCAACGTAACCTTTTCAGATACTGAACGAATAAGGGTTGCACTCATCCTTGGGTAAATGAATTGGGGAGTAGCTGGCGTGAGCCCACTTGGAACCGAACTAGGAATAAGTTCGAAATCAGGACATTAAATTTTTCCCTCGAGGTGTAGGACCATTCAATACCCAGAGTAGGAACCGAAGTCACGGAATCTAAGGGGCCTTTCAATACTAAAATTTGGCTGGTGTCGGCTATAATAGACTTTCTCCCTGTCACTGACTGCTAACGATAAACAGCACTAGGATAGTCCATAAAACAAAGGCAGTCTCACGAGGCAATCGGAATAAAGATCCGATAGCGGTAAGGCTGTTTGAACTGGGGAAATGCGTTGGAAATATTCAGAGTTTTGTAGGTTTTGGTAATGGAATACACAAAGGATCCCTTTTTCCGACATGCGCTCTATAAAGCGACTTCGGGTATCCAGGCCTATGGATATCATAAAAAAGGCATGGGCATTGGGAGAATCCCCACTGTTGGGAAGCTTGAAGGAATCCCAGAGTCCCTGTTGATCCAGCACTTCTGCAAACTCGTCCAGATAGGAGGAATTCAAAACCTCAGGCTTCCAACCCGATCTCTAAATAATTGATATGGTACAACGCCAATAGTTATCTACCTGAGAACAATGCTGAGATCCTTGGTATCAGTTCTCTCAGGAAATCCGGGAAGTGATTCACTAACAAGGGATTTCCAAAGGCCAGCGAAAAACAAAACGCTGGTTCTGCCCGATGTGTCGAACAATCGAAAACGTCCACGGAATCAAAGAAGGCGTAGTGGCGGTCCAGATTTGCAAAGCCTTCGTAATACCTCTTTTTGATTTCATCTTCGGGAACAAAATGCCCTCCGTTTTCCACACGTATGCTTACCCTGGTTTTGGCTTTTTCCACTGAGTCCAGGACGAAATAAATGAGCCGAAGTTCGTAACCCTCCTCTTTAAACTTTGATGGCCAAAACAGCGGAGTGGAATTGATTTGGTTTCGTAGCAAAAATCCCGACTTCCCTCTATGGACTGTCGAACTTGCCTTTCCAACTCCTCGAAGGCCAGATTGTGGGCCATTCTATCTTGGATGTCGGAAGCTTGCAGGCGATTGTAATTTTCAAGAAAATGCTTGTCGTAGTCGAATGGCACGAGGCCATTGTCGAAAAGCAAACTTGAGAACGAAGACTTACCGGCGCCATTGCAGCCGGCGACGATCCAAAGCTTGGCTTTATCCAAGGGTAAACTGCGGAGAGGGGATGGGAGTTTGTCTCAGCGTTCCGGTCTTGAGGGCATTTTCGTATATGTCGATTTCCTCTCGGATCTTCGGCATAGCGGTCTTAAATTTTCTTTTCAGCCTTTTAATTTCGACTTTTTTTGTCTTTAGGTCCATGCTCACAAATTTAGCGCATTTCAAGGATAGTGTTAAGTAGAGCAAGTACTAATTGTCAAAAGTCAATTTACGTTCCAGAGCGTATGTGTCCTAATTCTCAGGAAGAATTTCCTGTACCACCAAAAATTTGCTTGCCTAACAATTTCTTTATTCAGACTAAGTACTCCACAGCTTAGCCCTTTGAGTCCCAGAGGGTCTAGGGCTGACTGAGTAATAAAATTACTCGGTCAATTGGGAATTGCAAGAGAGGAGGATCAGAGTTCAATTGCAATAAGCTTTCGTCATTGGTCTTCTGACCAGTTGGGCGAAGGTAACTTGACTGCTGGCATTGATACGGATAATCAGATACTCTATTAATCAAACTCTAAAAATCACCCAACCCATAAAACAAAGGCAGCCTCACGAGGCAATCGGAATAAAGATCCGACAGCGGTAAGGCTGTTTGAACTGGGGAAATGCGTTGGAAATATTCAGAGTTTTGTAGGTTTTGGTAATGGAATACACAAAGGATCCCTTTTTCCGACATGCGCTCTATAAAGCGACTTCGGGTATCCAGGCCTGTGAATACCATAAAAAAGGCATGGGCATTGGGAGACCCCCCACTCCTGGGAAGCTTGAAGGAATCCCAGAGTCCCTGTTGATCCAGCACTTCCGCAAACTCGACTAGGTAAGAGGAATTCAAAACCTCAGGCTTCCAGCCCGATCGGGTAAAGAACCTAAAGTAATCATCCCAAATGGCCTTTCTTCTTCCTTGAATCGAGTCGAGGTTTTCCAGCTGTGCCCAGAGATAGGCGGCATTGAGTTCGGAGGGAAGAAAACTACTGCCTATATCGACCCAGCCGTATTTGTCCACTTCACCCCGAAAAAACGCAGCCCGGTCCGTCCCCTTTTCCCAGATGATTTCTGCCCTTCTGATAAACTGGGGGTCATTGATGACCAGCATCCCTCCTTCCCCACATTGGATGTTTTTGGTTTCGTGAAAGCTAAAGCATCCCAAATGCCCGATTCCTCCCAAGGGCCTTTCTCCGTAGAAGCTTTCTATCGCCTGTGCTGCATCTTCCACCACAAAGAGGCCATGCCGCTCAGCTATCTCCATTATCACCCGCATTTCACAGGCTTTGCCCCCATAGTGTACCGCTACGATGGCTTTGGTATTGGGGGTGATCAGCTCCTCGATGAGATTCTCATCCATATTGGGGTGATCGGCTTGGCTGTCCACAAACACGATTTTCGCCCCACGGAGCACAAATGCATTTGCCGTGGAGACGAAAGTAAAGGCCGGCATGATGACCTCATCCCCGGGCTTTATTTCCAGAAGAATCGCGGCCATCTCCAGGGCATCGGTGCAGGAGGTGGTCAGCAGGCACTTCCGGAAGCCATACCGCTCCTCAAAAAAGCGCTGGCAAGCTTGGGTATAGTATCCATTTCCGGAGATTTTGCCCCGATTGATCGCGTCCTGTATGTACGCCAGCTCCTTACCCGTTTGGTGGGGTTTATTGAAAGGGATTTTCAAGGGCAGTCTTCAGTGGGCAGTTTGCAGTTGGCAGACTTCAGTGGGCAGTTTGCAGTCTCAGTTGGCAGTGGCCAGTTGGCAGTCTTGAGGCGGCAGTTTGCAGTAGGCAGTCGCAGTGGGCAGTTGGCAGTCGCAGTTGTCAATGTCAGACTGAGCGAAGTCGGAGCCTAGTCCGTCGAACATCCCACTTTCGTTGGTCAGGTTCTCTAAGTTTTGAGAATGTAAATATTTCCAAATTTTACTTCGATCTCGGGACTTTTGACCGGACGATCCCTGTCTTTTCCTTTTTGTATGTTTGCAGAATATATAAGACTCAGGACGACACCAACAGTGTGGCAGGATGACAGTTCGTCTATTTAACGCCTACCTATCTATTAAAGTCGATACTTCTGTAGCCAGTTTAGGTAGATGATTGATCAAGATGGACCAAATATTCTCATCCGAAACATTATCATAGGCATGAACAATATGATTTCTCAGAGCAATGATAGCTTTGGCATGCTGTATGGATTCAAACAAGTCCAAATCTGTCAGTTTGATCTTGTTCATGGCTTCGCCTATAATCGCCAGGTTTCGCTCCACTCCCCTTTTCAACAATTTGTTTTGCGAATAGCTAGTAAAGGACTTGATTTCATTGGAAAGCAAAAAGTCCTGAATCTCATGGATGGACTGGAGAATATCATAAAGCCATTTCCGGCTTTTAGACTTCATAGATATTTACCTTTTCCTTTTCAATGGACTCGATCAAAAAGGGATTTTTAAGGGTTTGAACTTCCAAAAGGTCAATATTTCTGCCCAAAAGCTTCTCCAATGCCTCCTGAAACCCGATATAATTTTCGAAGTAATCCTCCAGAGGGATATCCTTAAACCGGACCAAAAAATCGTAATCGGAATCTTGATGAAAGGAACCATTTACAGCGGAACCGAACAAATCCAAGCTTTGAACCCTAAACCTGGCACATAAGCCAGAGATTTGTTCGTTCTTTTTCATTACCAAGTCCATCCCATCCAGAACATGGTAGCTGGCCAATTCCGGTTCGTTAACTTGTTTGGGTGAAGACTTGTCTTTGGTCATAGAAGGATAAATATAGACTTTTTTGGCCGTTGGACTTTGCTGTTGAAATCGTTAAGCGTTGAACTCGCTAGCGACTGAACTTCATAACTGAGGCTACGATTGATGTTTCTTCCGGGCTTAGCACAAGTTATTTTCCGCTGCACACAGCTTCGCCCTTTGGATCCCATCGGAACCTACGGCTGACTGAGTAATAAAATTACTCGGTCAATTGGGATTTGCAAGAGAGAGGTAATCAGATTTGGGCGAAACATGCCTAAGCCTTTTGTTTTCAATGGTTTGAACCAAGGGCAAAAAGCCAAAAAACCCGGACAGGACATCTCATCAGGATTTCAAACGCCAAGACCATAGGTGAACGCAATGAAGCCGGATTATAAATCCTACTATAGGCAGTTCGCCATTGCAAATGCCGAACAACGTAGACGAGGAAAAGCTCCGTAGGAGCGACAGCTTTGTAGCTCCAGGGGCAACGAAGGCATTTTTACCTCACCTCCGGCGCAGGAAATACCCTGGGAATGGCCATGCCAATGCCGGAGGACGGAGCAAAAAACAAATCCCCCCAGCCCCTCCCGATAGCGATCGGGATGAAGGGGGAGTTTGTGCAGTGGTGCTCCATAATGTGCAGGACGGTTGCAAAGAGGCGATAATCACCGGATTATAAATCCTTCTATAGGCAGTTCGCCATTGCAAATGCCGAACAACGTAGAGTCACCGCGCCTATC
>CAZTJM010000106.1:0-15564 GCA_964613865.1 uncultured Limnohabitans sp.
ATATCTCCAGCCTACCAAGATGCACATCGAAGTGGCAGAGTTTATCCATCCGGACCTTTTTGCCCACTATCGGGAGGAAGGATTGGCAAGAGGCCTCAAATACGTGGAATCTGGCCCATTGGTAAGATCCTCCTATCATGCAGAGAGGCATGTCCATGTCTAGTTTTCGAATAACGACATAAAAAAAGAGGCTCCTTTTCAGGAGCCTCTTTCATTATCGGTAAACTCTTAAGCCAATTCCTTGGCAAATTCTTCAGTAGGAATACAGCTACACATCAAGTTTCTGTCGCCATAAGCAGAGTCAATTCTTCTTACGCTTGGCCAGAATTTGTTGTCTTTCACGTACTCTAAAGGATAAACCGCTTTCTCTCTGGAATAAGGCAAGTTCCACTCACCAGTCAAAACCATCGATGCCGTGTGTGGCGCATTTTTCAGTACGTTTTGCTCTTTGTCTGCCGTGCCAGTTTCGATCTCGCGAATTTCCTCACGGATAGAAATCAACGCGTCGCAGAATTTATCCAATTCAGCTTTTGTCTCAGATTCTGTTGGCTCGATCATCAGGGTACCAGCTACAGGGAAAGACACTGTAGGAGCGTGGAATCCATAGTCCATCAACCGCTTTGCAATATCCTCTACCTCAACACCAAAATCTTTGAAAGAACGGCAATCCACGATCATTTCGTGAGCTGCTCTTCCTTTGGACCCGGTATATAGAATTGGGTAATGACCGCTCAATCGCTCCTTGATATAGTTAGCATTCAGGATCGCCATCTTCGTTGCATTGGTCAAGCCATCTCCCCCCATCATAGCGATGTAAGCGTAAGAGATAGGCAAAATGCTAGCACTTCCGTATGGTGCAGAAGAAACGGCAGAAACCGCGTGAACTCCCCCGGTTTTTACGACAGGGTTCCCTGGAAGGAATGGAGCCAAATGGCTAGCAACACAGATTGGGCCCATGCCAGGTCCACCTCCACCGTGAGGGATACAGAAGGTTTTGTGGAGATTCAGGTGACAGACGTCAGCACCGATAAAGCCAGGAGAAGTCAATCCAACCTGCGCGTTCATGTTGGCACCGTCCATATAGACCTGACCGCCGTATTGGTGGATGATGTCGCAGATTTCGCGAATACCTTCTTCAAATACCCCATGAGTTGATGGGTAGGTTACCATCAAGCAGGAGAGATCATTTGCGTGCTCTGCCGCTCTTTGCCTCAAGTCTGCGATATCGATGTTTCCCTTTTCGTCACACTTCACCAAAACCACTTTCATACCGGCCATGACAGCGGATGCCGGGTTGGTTCCATGAGCGGAAGTCGGGATCAAAGAGACATTTCTATGTCCTTCGCCACGGCTCATGTGATAAGCTCTGATTACCATCAAACCAGCATATTCGCCTTGAGCACCGGAGTTCGGCTGGAGAGAAGTATCAGCGAAACCAGTGATCTCGGTCAACCAAGTCCTAAGATTGGTAAACAACTCCTGATAGCCCAAAGTCTGATCCATCGGAGCAAAAGGATGCAATTGCCCGAATTCTGGCCAAGTGACCGGAATCATCTCAGCAGTCGCATTCAATTTCATGGTGCATGAGCCCAAAGAAATCATGGAATGCACCAAGGAAAGATCCTTGTTTTCCAAACGCTTGATATAACGTAGCATCTCGTGCTCAGCATGATAGCTATTGAATACCGGATGGGTCAGGTACTCAGACTTTCTAGCCAATCCCTCTGGAAATTCCAGCTCAAGGTTTGAAACCAGTTCATTTAGTTCTAAAGTATGTTTACCTTCTTCTGTTGCAAAAATTTTAACAATGGTATTGACGTCATCCAGAGTTTTGGTCTCGTCGAATGAGATGAAAACGGAATCAGACTCATATCGAAAGTTCATTTTAGATCCCAAAGCCAGCCCCCTTACTCTTTCTCTCGCGACATCATTCATTTTGATTTGAATGGTGTCGAAGAAATATTGGTCCGCAACATCCAAACCAACCTGCTTCAAAGCCTGGGCGGTCAATTTAGCCAGACCATGAGTTCTCAGAGCAATATTTTTCAGTCCTTGAGGACCATGATATACAGCATAAAAGCTTGCCATTACGCTGAGTAGCACCTGTGCCGTACAGATATTGGAGGTAGCTTTTTCTCGCTTGATATGCTGCTCTCGGGTCTGGAGCGCCATTCTGTAGGCTTTGTTTCCAGCCCTATCGATAGACACGCCAATTATTCTGCCCGGAATCTGTCTTTTGTAATCTTCTTTGGTAGCGAAAAATCCAGCGTGAGGTCCGCCGTAGCCCATTGGTACCCCAAACCGCTGCGCAGAACCGATCACTACGTCAGCTCCCATTTCACCTGGAGAGGTCAAAATCGTCAATGCCAGCAAATCTGAGGCGAAGGCGGTCATCACTTTGTTTTCCTTGGCGGAGGCTACCAAAGCGGAGTAATCCGCCACCGCGCCATCCGAATTGGGGTACTGGATCATCACCCCGTAAAGTTCAGGATCCGTCAAATCCAAGGTGGCCAAAGATCCAAAGACCAATTCGATGCCGATAGGCTCTGCTCTGGTAACCAACACAGCCTTGGTTTGTGGGAAAACTTTTTCGTCGACAAAAAACTTGTTGGCGTTCTTTTTCTCTCTTGGCTTGACTGCATGAAGCATGTTCATCGCCTCGGCAGCAGCAGTTCCTTCGTCCAAAAGCGAAGCATTGGCAAGATCCATTCCGGTCAATTCCATTACCACGGTCTGGAAATTGATCAAAGCTTCCAATCGGCCTTGCGCGATTTCAGCTTGGTATGGTGTATAGGCTGTATACCATCCTGGATTTTCCAGCACATTTCTCAAAACCACTCCCGGCACTATGGTATCGTAGTAACCCATCCCAATGAAGGACTTGAAAACCTTGTTTTTGGAAGCCAGCTTTTTGAAATCAGCCAAAAACTCAGATTCCAATTTTGCCTTTGGCAAATCCAGAGGCTTTTTTGTCTGAATAGCTTCTGGTACAGTTTGGTTGATTAATTCCTCAAGGGATGAGGCACCGATTTTCTCCAACATCTCAGCGATTTCCGCCTCGTTCGGGCCGTTGTGTCTGCTCTCAAACTTGACAGCATTGGAAAGATTGATCTTCATAAAGTACGTTTGGGTAGAATGACGTATTTGGGTTTGAAAACATCCTGATTTTTCGTGCGCAAAGGTACTATTTCTTAAAGGAAAAGACTTTGTGGAACACGAATAATTTCCCTCACAACACGCCATATATATAAACGGTTTTTATGAGGCTTAAAAATTTGGCTAGCTTAGTGCCCTAATCACAAAACTGTATGAATAAAGGATTGATTTTAAGTGGCGCTTTGGCGATCGGCTTGGCTCTCCCAAGCTTTGCCCAAGCTCCCGCTCAGGTGAAGTATGCCAATACGATCACCGCCGAAGACCTCACCAAGCATCTCACCCACTTGGCCTCCGATGGAATGAAAGGCCGAGATACGGGTTCCGAAGAAGGCAAACTTGCCGCCAACTACCTGGCTGACTTCTACAAAAGCCACGGCCTGACCGGTCCTGTGGACGGGAGCTACTTCCAAAATGTTCCGCTGGTAAGCACTACCTACAGCAAAGTGGCCCTGCAGATAGGCAAAACCAAACTGGTGGAAAACCAGGATTTTGTCTTCGTCGGTGACGGCGATATGGCCAAATCCGCGAAAACTGAGCTGGTATTCCTCGGATTGGTAACCGATGAAAACTTGGCGAAAGTTGACGTAAAAGGCAAACTAGTTGGCCTTTGGGCGGTAGGCGTTCGAAGCAACGACCTCGTTACCAAAGTGATGGATACAGGAGCTGCGGGTATCGTAATCGTCAGCATGGAAGGTCAGGCGAACTTCGATCGAATAGCTAACCGATACAAGTCTCTTGCTGGCAAAGGCAGAATCGGCTTTGACCAAGAGACCAAGCAGCGTCCAATCTTCATGGTAAGCTCCGACAAAATGGGCGAGCTTTTTGGCACTTCCGTGGAGACATTGAAGGAAGCAGCTAAGGCAACGCCTGAAACTGTGGCTGCTCAAAAAGCTACCTACCAAGTGGTGAAAACCAAAACTCCGGTGGAGGCCTACAACGTACTTGGCTTCCTCGAAGGAACTGACAAAAAGGAAGAAGTGCTCGTAATCTCCTCGCACTACGACCACGTGGGTGTGAGCAGCGAAGGAGAAGTATTCAATGGTGCAGATGATGACGGCTCAGGCACAGTTTCCGTGATGGAGATCGCCGAGGCATTTGCTCTGGCTGCCAAAGACGGCATGAAGCCAAGAAGAAGCATCCTCTTCCTCAACGTGACCGGTGAAGAAAAAGGCCTCCTGGGCTCTGAATACTATTCTGAGCATCCTGTGTTCCCACTTGCCAATACGGCAAACAACATCAACATCGACATGGTGGGCCGTATCGACTACGAATACCAAAAAGAAGCCAATAAAGACTATGTGTATGTGATTGGCTCCGAGATGCTCTCTTCCCAGCTGAAGAAAATCAACGAGTACAACAACATCACGTACACCAATCTGATCTTGGACTACCGCTACGATGCGGAAGACGATCCAAACAGATTCTACTACAGATCCGACCACTACAACTTCGCCAAGCATAACATCCCGGTGATCTTCTTTTTCAACGGCGTGCATGACGACTACCACCAGGTGACTGACACCGTGGACAAGATCGAGTTTCCGCTGATGACCAAGCGCGCCCAGCTGATTTTCTATACCGCTTGGGACCTTGCCAACCGAGAGAACAGAACTCCGGTAGATGGAACGAACACCAGAACTGACAGATAAAAGCAAGGCCCCTAATTTCGGGGCCTTTATTATTTGCCTTTGTTCTTCTGATTTTTAGTCTTGAGCTGATTTCTGTTCGGTTTCTTGCCCTGTTTTTTTGCCTTGACCTTTTCGCCCTTGCCAATATTGGTTTTTGGCTGGGCTTTCTTTTCATGGAAAGCCCCCTTGTAGTCTGGATTTTCCCGCTGCTTGAGTTTGTCCAGTTCCCGTGCATAGGCCTGCTTTTCCTCAAAAGGCGTCGCCGGGACATCGACAGATCCGGGGATTTCAAGCTCCTCCACCGACATACGGATCAGCTCCTCTATCCTTTCAAAATGATAGGCCTCGGCAGGATTGACAAACGTAATTGCCTTGCCTTCATTTTCGGCCCTTCCCGTACGACCGATGCGATGCACATAGTCCTCGTAGATCAAGGGCACGTCAAAATTGATCACATGGGACACCATCGTCACATCCAGTCCTCGGGAGGCAACATCGGTGGCAACCAGCAAGCGCACATCACCAGCCTTGAAATCCTCCATGGAATTGATCCGGGTATTTTGTCCCTTGTTGGCGTGAATGACGCGGATCTCGCCCATGTGCTTGCGATCCAAAAAGCTGAACACCGACTCGGCATTTTTACGGCTACGGGTGAAAATAATCGCCCGGCTGATCTCTTCGTTTTCCAAAAGATGGGCGAGCAGGTTGATCTTGGTCTTGATGTTCGGCACCAAGTATTTCACTTGGGCAATAGTCTCCGCAGTGGTGGCTGATGGAGTAACCTCGACTTTTTCGGGAAATTCCAAAAATTCCTCCGAAAGCTTCTCCACCCTCGAGCTGAAAGTGGCCGAAAAAAGCAGGTTTTGACGCTTCACCGGAATCACCTCCAAAATCGCCCGGATCTGAGGCATAAAGCCCATATCCATGATTTTATCAGCCTCGTCCAAAATCATCGTTTTGATTTCCTTGGTCAGAATCGTCCCTTTTCGATAGAGGTCCATGAAGCGGCCCGGCGTAGAGATGATGATATCCACTCCAGCGGTAATATTTTCGATCTGGGTCTTCGGCCCCAAGCCTCCATATAGGCTGACAATCCGCAGGTCTGTATTTTGCGCCAGCGCCTTGGCAACCTCCTCGATCTGCATCACCAGCTCGCGGGTTGGTGCCAAGATCAGAGCTCGAGGGAAAGAGCCCTGCGCGTATTTCACCTTCATCAGGAGCGGAAGCACATAGGCAGCCGTCTTTCCGGTGCCAGTCTGGGCAATTCCCAACACATCATGACCGGCCAAGGCTAAGGGGATGGCCTTTTGCTGGATGGGGGTCGGTTGGGTATAGCCAGCGGTAGCTACTGCGTCCAGCAATTGCCTGTTTAGCTTAAAAGCATCAAAACCTAGGGCCTCATCACTCATGATTGTTATTTTTGGAGAGAAATCTGAAATCGAAAAAGAAAGAAACGATGAAAAGTATCCTGATCACCGGCGCAAATATAGTCAATGAAGGCCGGATTAGTCCGGGCGATGTTTTGGTCAGGGATGGCCGCATTGCCAAAATCGGAGACGACCTTAGCGGCGAGTCCGCAGAGATCCACATTGACGCGCGAGGAAAACACCTCTTCCCGGGGGTAATTGATGATCAGGTACACTTCCGCGAGCCGGGACTCACCCACAAGGCGGAAATCTACACCGAAGCCAAAGCGGGGGTAGCTGGAGGTACCACCACCTACATGGAGATGCCCAACACCGTCCCACAAACTGTGACCATCAGTCTGCTGGAGGAAAAATACAAACGGGCCTCCGAGGTCTCCTTGGCCAATTATTCTTTCTTCTTCGGAGCTACAAACGACAACCTCGAAGAAATCCTCAAGGTCAATCCTGAAAATGTCTGCGGAGTGAAAGTCTTTCAAGGCTCCTCTACCGGCAACATGCTCGTGGACAATCCTGAGGTCTTGGAGCAGATATTTAAGGAATGCAAGATGCTGATCGCCATCCACAGCGAAAACGACAACATCATCAAAGCAAATCTGGAGGAATTCAAAGCTATATACGGAGAGGACATTCCTGTCAAATACCATCCCAAGATCAGGTCTGAGGAAGCTTGCTACGATGCCTCCAGTCGAGCAGTGGGCATGGCCAAAAAGTACGGTACCAAGCTTCATATCCTCCATATCAGCACCGCCAAAGAGCTGGAGCTGTTCGACAACTCTATCCCCTTGGAAGAAAAGCGTGTGACGGCCGAAGCATGCATACACCACATGTGGTTTTCGGAAGAGGACTACGCCACCAAAGGCAACCTGATCAAATGGAATCCTGCGGTAAAAACCTCCAATGACCGTGAAAAGATCTTCCAAGCCATGCTGGACGGAACCATCGACTTAGTAGCTACCGACCATGCCCCGCATACTTTGGAGGAAAAATCCCTGTCCTATCTCAAAGCTCCCTCTGGCGGGCCATTGATCCAACACAGCCTCGTTGCCATGCTGGATTTTTATCATCAGGGAAAAATCAGTCTGGAGGCAATAGCCCAAAAAATGGCACACAACGTAGCCCGCTTGTTTCAGATTAGGGAAAGGGGATTTATCCGGGAGGGATATTTTGCGGATTTAGTGTTGGTGGATTTGGACTCACCTTGGCTGGTATCCAAGGAAAACATTTTATCAAAGTGTGGCTGGTCGCCTTTCGAAGGGCACACGTTTCGTTCGAAAGTAACACAAACCATCGTATCCGGACATTTGGTGTACGATCAGGGAGAGTTTCACGAAGAGAAGAAAGGGGAAAGGATCACTTTTTTGAGAAATAAATGAAAGCAGCCTTGCGCTAAGTGGGCTTAAATATTACTTTTGCAGACCATTTGAGAGAATCCTCTCTCGAATAGGCCACACGGTGATTGTAGCTCAGCTGGTTAGAGCGCTGGTTTGTGGCACCAGAGGTCGCCGGTTCGAACCCGGTCTTTCACCCAAAACCCCTCAAATCGAGGGGTTTTTCTTTTTTTATACCGGTGCATTTGGCACAGCATTTGACAAAATAGAAAAAACTAAACCACACTCAGATGTTTACTTTGTATAAAACCCCTCCAAAAATTCCGGTGGTGAAGCCCGTAAATATCCGGCTTGTCCATAATTATTTCGTGAAATTCGAAGAATCGCTCAAAATCTTCGAGGAAATCCAGCGAGAAACCGCACATTCGTGAACAAATCGACTCAACATCTAGAAAAGGTTATGGAAACATAACCTTTTATTTTTTGTCTGCGATTTTTCTTATCAAATCAAAACTCTATTTTTATTTTCCTACAATTCTCCCCTTATGAGTTATATCCATTTTGATAAAACCCAATTAATCAATCTGAATTACTCCCTCGATCGGGAGATTATTCGGACGAATCGGTCTGGAGCGTACACCAGCACCACTATTATCGGATGTAACACTCGTAAGTACCATGGCTTACTGGTGGTCCCACAGCCACAGATCGATTCCCAAAACCATGTACTACTATCGACCGTCCATGAGACGGTTATCCAGCATGGCGCAAATTTCAACCTCGGCATCAGCAAATTTCCCGGAAACTACTCCCCCAGGGGACACAAATATCTGGAAGATTTTGATTCTGAGCCGATCCCGAAACTGACCTATAGAGTCGGCGGAGTGGTATTGCAAAAAGAGCTCATCCTGGACACCAATCGGGACAGGGTCATGCTGCGCTACACCTTGCTTGAGGCGCATTCCAAGACAAAAATCCGGATACAGCCCTTTCTGGCATTCAGGGGATACCATAGCCTCGTCAAGGCCAATGACCAAATCGATCGAAATTTTGAAAAAGTGCCCAACGGAGTCAGTTTCAGGCTATATCCGCAGTACGACCCGCTTTTTCTCCAGCTTTCCAAAAAAGGTGAATATGTATCCCATCCAGATTGGTATTATAACATCGAATACATCCAAGAGCGGGAGCGTGGCTACGAGTATCAAGAGGATCTGTTTGCTCCGGGCTATTTCGAATTTGACATAGAGAAAGGCGAGTCTGTCATATTTTCGGCGGGACTGACAGAAGCCGATCCAACTACGCGCCAAAATGCCTTTGAAAAAGAAATTGCAAGGCGAATCCCCAGAAGCAATTTTGAAAACTGTCTGCGAAACTCCGCAGGTCAATTCATCCGAAGACGTGACGGCGACACCCGCATCATTGCCGGCTATCCTTGGTTTGGCTGGTGGGGGCGCGACACCTTTGTGGCCGCGCCGGGCTTGACCCTGACTACTGGAGACACGGAGACCTTTTTGGAGATCATGGATACCATGGCCAGAGACCTCCAGGGCCCACTTTTTCCAAACATTGGAAGTGGCGACTTCACCAACATGACCTCGATAGATGCGCCGCTCTGGTTCTTTTGGACCTTACAGCAATACATTATTTACACCGGAGACAAAAAGACTATCCAAGAAAGGTATCTCGGGAAACTGAAGGGAATCATCGAAGGCTACAAAAATGGAACAGACTTCAACATCCACATGCAGCCTGACGGCCTGATCTGGGGCGGGCGTCCCGACGTAGCACTAACCTGGATGGATGCGATCACTCCGGATGGGCCTGTCACACCTCGCATCGGGTGCCCCGTGGAGATCCAAGCACTTTGGTACAATGCCCTGTGTTTTTACCATGAGCTCTCGGGAGAAGAAGCCTATGCCTCCTTGGCGGCGAGGGTGAAGGAGAGTTTCGACCGTGAATTTTGGTCTTGGGAATATGGCTACCTGGCCGATGTGGTAGACGGAGACGAAAAAGACTGGTCGATCCGTCCAAATATGGTCTTTGCCACTTCTCTTCCCTACTCCATGCTCAATGAGGAGAAAAACGACAAAATCCTCGAGATCATTAAATCCAAACTATTGACGACTAGAGGCCTTCGATCCCTATCGCCTGATGACCCAGGATACAAAGGCTACTATTACGGAAACCAAATCAGCAGGGACCACGCCTACCACAACGGCACAGTTTGGGCCTGGCTACTAGGCCACTTCACTGAGGGATATCTGAAGCTGCACGGGAAAGCTTCCAAAAATTTTATCCAGAAAATAATCAAGGGCTTTGACGAAGTCATGACCCAATACGGGATAGGAACAGTAGCTGAGATTTTTGACGGAGATCCTCCTCACCGTCCCAAAGGCTCCGTTTCCCAAGCTTGGAGTGTTGCAGAACTGCTTAGAATGATGGACATCGTGAACAGGATCTAAAATGATTTTTCTATGAGAGTTTTAATGTTTGGCTGGGAATTTCCACCGCATATTTCCGGAGGACTAGGTACCGCCTGTTACGGTTTGGTCAAGGGTATGAATCACCACAATCAGCAGGTAATCTTTGTGGTGCCCAAACTATGGGGGGACGAGGAGCCGATGGCGGATTTTGTCAATGCCAGTGATGTCAGGATAGACTACAGAGAAAAGCGGTTTAAGAAATTCTGGAAAAATCTCACCTACCTGGAAGTAAGCAGTTTTCTGGTGCCGTATTTAGGCCCGGAGGAGTTTAAAAAGTTCACCGACTATGCCATCCACGATCGAACAGACGTGGACGAAAGCATCTTCTCCAACAAGTTTGAATTTAGCGGGAAGTATGGCAAAAACCTCTTGGAGGAAGTCTCCCGCTATGCGTTGGTAGCTGCTCAGATCGCCCGAGACAAAGACAATTTCGACATCATCCATGCGCACGACTGGTTGGCTTTCCCGGCAGGGATCGCGGCTAAGGAGATCAGCGGAAAACCCCTGGTCGTACACGTACACGCCACGGAGTTTGATCGCTCCGGAGAGACGGTCAATCAGCCGGTCTATGACATCGAGCGAGCTGGCATGCATGCCGCCGACCATGTGGTGGCCGTGAGTCAGCTCACGAAAAACATCATCGTGAGAAAATACGGAATTCCCGCCAGCAAAGTCACGGTTTTGCACAACGCGGTCCTTGATGCCAGTATCATCAAATCAGAATACGAGAAAAAAGTACCGGAAAAAATCGTCACCTTCCTGGGAAGGATCACCTTCCAAAAGGGACCCGAGTATTTTGTGGAAGCAGCTAAGAAAGTCATCGACCGAGACCCCAACGTGCGTTTTGTCATGGCAGGCTCGGGTGACCTGCTGAATCGAATGATTGACCGGGTAGCTGAATTGAGAATGGCGACACGGTTTCATTTCACGGGATTCTTGAAGGGCGATGACGTCGACCACATGTACGCCATCTCGGACGTCTATGTGATGCCGTCTGTATCAGAACCATTCGGCATAGCTCCTCTAGAAGCCGTCCGCCACAATACACCCGTCATCATCTCCAAACAGTCGGGGGTCGCCGAGGTGCTTCGGAATGCGATCAAGGTGGATTTTTGGGATGTCGACGCTATGGCAGACGCCATTTTCGCATTGCTGCACTACGATGGGATATCCCGAATGTTCAAAGAATTGGGAAGCGAGGAACTCAAAAAATTGAAGTGGGAGCATGTGGCTGCCAAACTAGTAACTGTCTATGAAAAAACTTTAGCCGAACGATCATGAGAACCATCTGCTTTTACTTCCAGGTGCACCAGCCTTTCCGATTGAAGCCCTACCGATTTTTTGACATTGGAGAAGACCACCACTATTGGGATGATTTTCTAAACCGAAACGTGATTCGCAAAGTCGCCCAAAAGTGCTATTTGCCGATGAATACGCTCCTGCTTGAGCTAATCAATCAATATCGGGGCAAATTTAAAGTTGCGTTTTCGCTTTCCGGCACCTTCCTCGATCAAATGGAAGCCTATGCCCCCGAAGTACTCGAAAGCTTCCAAAAGCTCGTGGCAACCGGCCACGTAGAACTTCTGAACGAAACCTATACCCACTCTTTGGCATCGCTGAAAAGCAAGGAAGAGTTTCAGGACTTGGTCAGAAAACACCAAGATCGAATCAAGGAACTCTTCGGCGGCTACACCCCAAAGGTGTTTAGAAATACGGAATTGATCTATTCAGACCAGATCGGCGCTATGGTTGCGGATATGGGATACGAGGCAATACTTACCGAGGGAGCCAAACACATCCTCGGCTGGAAAAGCCCCAACTATGTCTACTCAAGCGCCAACGTCCCAAAACTAAAGGTTCTCCTAAAAAACTTCTTGCTATCGGACGACATTGCATTCCGCTTTAGCAACAAAACTTGGGCTGACTATCCCTTGACGACCGAAAAGTTCGTGAATTGGATCAATGCCATTCCGAAAGAAGAACAAGTGCTGAACCTGTTCATGGACTACGAGACCTTCGGTGAGCACCAGTGGGAAGAGACTGGGATCTTTGAGTTTATGCGGCATCTTCCCGAAGCAGTCTTCAAACATTCAAACTTCAGCTTTTCGACGCCTTCGGAAGTGGCCGCAGAGGTTAGCCCAGTGAGTAAGATCCACGTTCCCGTTCCGATCTCATGGGCTGACGAAGAACGTGACTTGACCGCATGGCTCGGCAATGACATGCAGGACGAGGCTTTTGACCGACTTTATGAACTTGAGAAACTAGTTCGTAACATTGACGATCCAGAGATCAAAAGGGATTGGGGCTATCTACAGACTTCCGACCACTTCTACTACATGTGTACCAAGTTCTTTTCCGACGGCTCCGTACACGAATATTTCAGTCCCTACGATACACCCTACGACGCCTTTATCAACTTCATGAACGTGCTAAGCGACTTTATGCTCCGGGTGAAGCAAAAAACGGCCGCACTTCAGAGCTAGCGTTGTATTCGAGTACCAAAGAGAAAGGCCTTTCGGAAACAGTTCCGAAAGGCCTTTCTCTTTGGCTTCGCCAAGTTTACTCTTTGATCTCAATGACCTTAAACTCGGTACGTCTGTTGGTTTGGTGTTCTTCCTCGGTTTGGGCGTTTTGGACGATCAGCTGAGATTCCCCATAACCTTTGGCAACCAGTCGATCCGCAGCAATCCCCTTGGAGACGATATAGTCCACTGCTGACTGCGCCCTGCGCTGGGAAAGATCCAGATTGTAGGCATCACTGGAGCGGGAGTCGGTGTGTGAACTGAGCTCTATGCGAATAGTAGGGTTGTCGGCCAAGATCTTCACCAGCTTATCCAACTCTATGGCTGCGTCTGGACGGATGTCCGCCTTATCCAGATCATAATAAATATTATCCAGCACGATTGCCTTCTCCAATATCAGTTGGTCCAAGACTATCGTAGTGTCCAAAGAAACATTGGTGACTTCCTGTACTAGTGTGGCAGGATCCGGGGTCTTGCCCTTGGTCGAATAAGGAATGGACTTGGAGAAATAACCACCCTTAGACGCAATGATCGTGTAGTCAGAATCCACGTTCATGGTGAACCTAACACGCCCATTGGTGTTGGAGAAGTCTCCGCCTTGTTGTTTGTTGTCCGAGCCATAGAGCACGACTCTGGTCTGCGGCAGTACTGCTTCAGTACCGTCAGCTTTGGCTTCTTTGGTATAGACATTCAGCAGAACATTGACGATTTTAGGCTTGGGGGTTTTGTCCTCGAAAAAGTAGATATCGTCGTCCCCCACTCCATCTGCACGGTTGGAAGACAGGAACCCGGCCTTGGGATATTCTGTGAAGAAAATCCCAAAATCATCGCCCTTGCTGTTGATGTTTTCGCCTAGGTTTTTGATTATCTGTTTTCCGGAACCGTCATTTTCGGCCACAAAAATGTCCAACTTCCCATATCCCGGATGTCCGTCCGAGGAAAAGAAAAATTTGCCGTCTGCCGCCTCCCGAGGAAACATTTCATTTCCCGGTGTATTCACAGTAGGCCCGAGATTCACGGCGTTACCGAAGTCGCCATTGGCCAATCTTGTGGCCTTATATAGGTCAATCCCCCCAAACCCCCCTGGTCTATTGGAGGCAAAATAGAGCTCTTCCCCGTCGGAACTGAAGGCCGGCGTAGAATTCCACCAGGTTTCGTCTTCATTCACGGGCATCCAGATCGGCTGGGTGAACCCTGCTCCGCGAAAATAGGACACAAAAAGGGCTGTTTCTGGAAGGTCTTTGATCGAGGTGGAGTTGCCTCTCGCATAGATGATGGTATTGCCATCTGGACTGATGGCTATCGCCGCTTGGTTGAGCCCTTCTTCATTACGGAATTCGGGCAAAGCCTGAATTGCGCCTACATCCACTTTCAGCCCATCGGCACGCGCTCGAAAGAGCTTGGTATAAGGCGTACCCGTAGCAGGATAGAGACCAGACGCCTGTCTCCCGGAGGTAAAGTATAAAAAATCCTCGCTCAAAACTGGAGAATAATCAGGCCCGGGCGTATTGAGTTCCTTGTAATTGACCAACTCATGCCTAGGCCAATAGTCATCTATGCCCTCGGCTAGATTAATGGCTTCAATCTCCCGCTGGTTTCTTGCCAAAAGTGCTTCGTCGGAAGTATAGGACTTGGCTTTTTCGAAGGCCTCCTTTGCCTCTTCATTTTTCTGCTGGGCCTTCAGGCTTTGTCCCAGAAAAAAGTAATGGTTAAAAGAAGGTTCTTCCTCCGCCAATTGTCGGTAGTAGGGTTCGGCCTTTTCTACCCGATTAGAAAGTCTGTAGCTCTCTCCAATCACCCGGTTGGCTTCCAGATTAGTAGAGTCCTGCTCGAGGATTTGCGAAAAGGTATTGATGGCATATTGGTATTGGCCGGACAGGAATTGATCATTTCCTTTTTCCTGAAGGCTCTTACAGCCTGCCAGTGCAAACAAGGTAAAAACTGCTATCCACAAAAAATGCTGCTTCATCTAAAGGCTATTGTCGATCAATACTGAATATTACTAATTAATTTGGAAAATATCTGCTCAGCCAACTATTTCGAACGGGTTGCCAAAGATTTTTTAAATCGGATTTGACGCGTATTTGAGGGTTGATCACTTCGGCATCAAAGCCAATCTCCCCGGATGTGACGCGGGTTTTCACTCCCAAGGCAGGAATAACCCTCAGTTCGCCGTCAGGTCTCTTCAAACTGATCTTTCCCTGATCGGTAAGATTGGTCTGAAGATGACTCTCCAAATCACGCAAGGTCCGCACCGAGCTGTCTATCGAGCATCCGCTAGCCCCAAGGTTGCTTTCGTCTACTGCAAGAATGAGGATCTGATTTTCCAAAATCTCAAAGGAAGTCGGCATCAGGTTGCCGTGGGTATTCCAGCCTTCACAAAAGCTGACTAATCGCTCACGGATCAATTGCTCGTCGGATTCAGAGATTGCATTGTCTGCCTGATAGACCCAGACTCGGGAGTACTCTGGCATTTGTTCGAATGGGAGGTACATAATTCAGTTAGTCTCACAAAGAAAAACTCTTTCAGCATAACGGCAAAAAAGGCCAAATTGATTCAATTCCTCGGACTAAATGCCCATTTCTTTAGCGATCATCTCCGCCAGATCCAGGACTTTGACCTCAGCTTCCCTGTTCTTGTTTTTCACGCCATCTGTCATCATCGTCAGGCAAAATGGGCAGCCTACTGCAATCGTCTGAGCTCCAGTAGCCAATGCCTCCTCCGTCCGCTCGACGTTGATGTCTTTGTTGCCCGGCTCCGGCTCCTTAAACATCTGAGCTCCTCCAGCCCCACAGCAGAGCCCCTTGGTTTTGCAACGCTTCATCTCAACGAGCTCCACGTCCAAAGCCCTGATCACTTCGCGGGGCGCGTCATAGACATTGTTCGCCCGGCCTAGGTAGCAGGAGTCATGGAAGGTGATCTTCTTACCGCGAAACTCCCCCCCGCCCTGTAGCCTCACTTTCCCTTCATTGATCAGCTGTTGGAGAAACTGGGAATGATGAATCACTTCGTAGCTTCC
>CAZTJM010000107.1:0-7511 GCA_964613865.1 uncultured Limnohabitans sp.
GTAGCTCCAGTGCTCAGGCTGACACAATCAGGCGTTTTGAGATAGCCTCTTTGCGAGCAAAGGATACTTTTTGCCGCTCTTTTCAGTTTGCCACGATGACCGATTTTGCCAAAAGCCATTCTCCGTCCACTTTGACCAAAGTGTTGGTATAGCTCCCCGATCCGACAATGGCTTCACCCGATCCCGAAGTACCGTTGATGCTGTAGGTACCCTTTGCGGTGGCGGTTCCGTCGGCATTCAACTCCGCTGACCCATGCTGGAGCGTCAACTGCACCGAATTCGCCGAAAATTCCTGATTCATTGCCTCTTCGATTTCTGCAGATCCCTTGTTCATACGACCGTCGCTGTAAGACCTGACCGCATCGGCGGTGTACATGGAAGCAAGCGTTTTGACATCCTTCTTGTTGTAGGCCTTCTCATAACGCTTTGTGAGCGTCATCATCTCTTTGTCCAGATTTTGGGCGAGGAGGGGGGTGGTGAGCCAAGTGCAAACCAGCATCATCAACAGACTAAATTGCTTTGCCTTTTTCATGAAAGTGGAAATTAGTGCTTATGCCTACTCTATACAGTTTTCGGCATCCCTGTTTGTTTTCAAAAGCAAAATCACGCTAACTCTCAACCCCAAAATCCAATTCATAAGTGATGAGGAAAAAATTTTGGATTCTTAGGGGTACTGGATAAGGGAATCGGCAAAAATATCTCAATAAATTACCATAAACTGCCGGCATTTGCAATTTATCGGGGGCTTATATAGAGGGTTTTAACGAGTACCGTCGCCAACTAAGCCGAAATTTTTTTTTGATTGCTACTATTTTTTGAAACAGGTTCTTCTGCTGTTTGGTCGCAATAATCTGCTTTTTATAGCAGATCGATTTTTTTGCGCTTGCCTTGGACTTCAGCGGGCCGGCTCAATCCAATCCTGTTTTATATATTAGTCTTCAACTATGTTTCTTTTTATTCCTTCTACCTTAAAATGAATTTTTGTTCTGGTCAAATTCCCGGGGACTCTAGGTTTCCCAAAGAACCATCCCTCGATCTTCTTTCCATCCAAGAGCTTGATCGGGCCTGCCAATTGGCAAGAGCCATCAGTGGATGTCCCGCGGTGCTGGCGTTTTTTTTCGGTGAAAACCAACCCTTGCTCCAATCCAGTCTGGGGATCGGACGACCTGAGGATTTTATCCCGTTTCTCGCCTCCTTGGATAGTTCGCTGGCCAATTTTGCCGGGGTTAGTGATTCAGTAGTAGTGCCGGAAGGCTTTTTCTTTGCTGGCTGCTTGTGGCTGAGGGATAAGGATGGCGCTGCATGGGGAGGACTTGCGCTTTTCGGAGAAAACGGCCCGATCCTAAACGAAACCCAGACAAAGGCTTTGGAACTGTTGGGAGAAAACCTCTACGATTCCCTCTACCAGAAAGCGGAGATAAAAGAAATCCGAAGCTTTGAGAAGATCTTCAACGACTCCAATGACTTGGTCTGCATCGTAGATTTTGATGGCAGGTTTGAAAAGATCAATCCTTCCTTCTCTACCGTTTTGGGGTGGAGCTGGGAGCAGATTGGAGGCAAAAACTTTGAGGCTTTTATTTTTCCCGATGATCTGGAACTTACCAAAGAGGTGTTTGGGCAACTCCTAAAGGGAGAGAAGGGGCAGCAAGTGGTTCACCGATTCCTCACGGCAAGTGGGGGCCACCGCATCATCCAGTGGAAACCAACTTCCGACCTCGATTCGAACAGGATCTATGCGATTGGTAGGGATGTGACTGAGGAGAGGATACTGGAAGACAAGCTGAAAGAAAGCAAGCAAAGGATGAGGGAGTTTTTCGAAAACTCTCAGGGCCTCATGTGCACACATGATCTGAATGGGCGGTTTTTGACGGTGAATGCTTCCGGTGCGGCCATGGTTGGATATTCGAAAGAGGAGATTCTGGAAATGAACCTCTTTGACCTAGTTCCCCAAGAACATCACGTCGGTATCCGCTACTATCTCGATCAAATCCAGTCCCAAGGGAAGGCCGAGGGTAATATGTTGGTCCGTCACAGGGATGGCACGATCCGTACCTGGCTGTTTAACAATATCCTAAAAACTCCCACGGACGGAAGCGAACCCTACATCATCGGCAATGCCATAGACATCACGATCAGGGCCCGCCTCGAAAAAGACCTACGGCTTACCAAAGCGCTTCTGGAAGAAACCGGGCGGGTAGCGAAGGTAGGTGGATGGGAAGTGGACCTCAAGACCTACAAGGTGTCCTGGACCCCCGTTACCAAGCTGATCCATGAGGTTGACGAGGACTTTGACCCCAATCTGGAAGATGGCATCAATTTTTACAAAGAAGGGGAAAGCAGGGACAAAATCAGCAAGGCGGTGAAAGTGGCGATTGAGGAGGGGACGCCTTGGAATCTGGATCTACAGATTGTTACCGCTAAAGGAAATACCCTCTGGGTGAGGTCAATAGGAAATCCCGTCAGGGAGAATGGAAAAACTGTCCGCCTCGTGGGCACCTTTCAGGACATAGACCTGGCAAAGGAAGCCGAACTTGAGGCCGCCCGTGCCAAGAAGCTGCTCGTCGACGTCTTTGACGCATCTTCGGAAGTCTCCATCATTGCTATGGATGGGCATGGCGTGATCACCGTCTTCAACAAAGGAGCGGAAAAGATGCTCGGTTACTCGGCAGCGGAAATGGTCGGAAAACAAAGTCCCGCGATCCTCCATCTCCCTGAGGAGGTAGCCCTCCATTCCCAAGAGGTTTCGGAGGAGTTTGGCTATCCGGTTACCGGCAATGACGTATTCTTTGCCCGGGCCGAGAAATACGGTTCAGAAAAGAAAAATTGGACCTATGTCTGCAAGGACGGACAGAGACGACTGGTTGAGCTGGTTGTGACCCCAATTAGGGATCTGGACCAGTCTACCATCGGCTATTTGGGCATAGCGATAGATATCACAGACAAACGGGAAACTGAAATCGAATTGAATAACGAGAGGAGCAGGCTGACCGCTTTTGTAAAGCATACTCCAGCGGCGGTAGCCATGCTCGACCGGGATCTGGTCTACTTGGCAGTAAGCAACCGCTGGACTCAAGAATTCAAGCTAGCGGAGTCGGAGGTCATAGGCCATTCACACTACAAGTTGTTTGCCGACATCATTACGGATGAATCCTACGTCTGGCATGAGCAAGTAATGAGGGGCGAAGTGATTGGCAAGCAAGAAGAGAAAATCATGATTGCGGGAGTCGACGATCCCCAGTATCTCTCCTGGGAGATGCGCCCTTGGTTTCTCTACGACGGGGAAATCGGTGGCATGATGGTCCTCTCCCAAAATGTCACAAGTATGGTCAAACGGAGGGAAGAGCTACAGATTGCAAAAAACCAAGCGGAGGAAGCGAGCCGAGCCAAGTCCGAGTTTTTGGCCAACATGAGCCATGAGATAAGAACTCCACTGAACGGGGTGATAGGATTTACCGACCTGGTACTCAAGACCAAGCTCACCGATACGCAAAACCAGTACCTGACCATCGTCAACCAGTCAGCAAACGCCCTACTCAGCATCATCAACGACATCCTCGACTTTTCTAAAATCGAGGCTGGGAAGCTGGAGCTTGATCTGGAAAAGACCGACCTCTACGAACTTGCCTCCCAGGCGACGGATATCATTACCTACCAGATCCAGAAAAAGGGGCTCGAACTGCTCCTCAACGTGGCGACGGAGCTGCCCAGATTTATCTATGCCGACTCCGTCAGGCTCAAGCAGGTGTTGGTCAACTTACTGGGGAATGCTTCCAAGTTTACCGAAAGGGGGGAAATAGAATTGAAGATAAGCCCACTGGAGAGTGAGGAAAACCGGACAACGATCCGTTTTGAGGTTCGGGACACCGGTATCGGGATCCATCCCGACAAGCAGGCGAAGATATTCGAAGCCTTTTCCCAGGAGGACAGTTCCACCACCAAGAAGTATGGAGGCACAGGATTGGGTTTGACCATTTCAAACAAACTTCTAGGATTGATGGACAGCGGGCTACAGCTCCGATCCAAACTGGGTAAGGGAAGTACGTTTTACTTTGACGTGACTTTCCCTTCTGAAAAAGGGGAGCCCATCGAATGGGTTGGGCTGGAGACTATACAGCGCGTACTAGTGGTGGACGACAACGAAAATAACCGAACGATAGTCAGCCAGATGCTTCGTCTCAAAAACATTAAAACGACCGAGGCCACCAACGGATTCGAGGCCCTTCAGCTTTTGGCGAATGGAAAACGCTTTGACGTGGTCTTGATGGATTATCACATGCCTTTCATGGATGGGATAGAGACCATCCGCAAGATCCGGGAAACCTTCGATGGGCATCTTGAAGACATGCCCATTTTGTTGCTGCACAGCTCCTCGGACGATCAACGGATCATACAAGCCTGTCGGGAGTTTGGCATCAAGTTTCGCCTCATCAAGCCACTGAAGATACAGGAGCTTTACCATGCCTTGTCGCACCTCTCCGAGAAGCAGGAGCCGGTCGAAACGATTGTGGAAACTCCCGCACCCAACACGAGACTGGCGAAGATTCTCATCGCCGAAGACAATCCCATCAACATGCTTTTGGCGGAGACTATCCTAAGTAAGTGCCTGCCCAACGTAGTCTTGTCCAAAGTCGAAAATGGACAACAAGCAGTGGACTTTTGCCAGAGTGAAGCGCCAGACTTGATTTTGATGGATATTCAAATGCCGGTCATGAATGGCTACGAAGCTACCAAACAAATTCGTCTGATCCCCGGCTGTGCGAAGGTGCCTATCGTGGCGCTGACTGCCGGCAATGTCAAAGGGGAAAAGGAAAAATGCCTGGAGGCTGGGATGGATGATTTTGTGGTGAAGCCCGTGGTGGAACAAACCCTGAGCCTGGTTTTGGACAGATGGCTCACAACTAGTAGTATTTCCTTGGAAGAAGGGGCCCTTCCCAAAGAGAAATCTAAGCACTTTGATCCGGAGAAGCTGGCTGCCTACGCGGACGGAAACGTGGGTTTCCTGAAGAAAATCCTCATCATCGTCAAGGATGAACTGAAAGGCTCCTACGAGGATCTGGAAAGGCAGCTGAAGACGAAAAACTTGAATGAGGCCAACGAAGCTGGCCATAAGCTATATGGAACTTCCGTGAGCTCGGGATTTGATATCTTGGCCACCTTGGCCAAAGAACTGGAGCTTACTGAAAAGTGGGAAGAACCCTTGATGTCGGAACTGATAGCCAAGATCCTCAGTGAAATTGAGATCGTTTCCCAACTTATCCAAGGAGAGTAGCGGGAGAGATCCTAGATCAGATTCAGCTTTTCCATCAGTGCTTGGCGCTTGGTCCTGCTGATGGGGATCACCGACTTGTCGATGAGTATCGTGTTGTCCTGGATATCGATGATCTGGTTCAGGTTGATGAGATAAGACCGATGCACTTGAAAAAACGCATCTTTCGGGAGCTTCTGGAAAATGTTCGAAAGGGTAGTGTGTACCTTGTGGTCAATTCCTTCGCCTTTGATGCTGATGTAGTCACCCTTGGCTTCTATATAAGATATCTTCCGCGCTTCTAGCTTGATCAGCTTTTTGTCGATGTTGATGTAAAGGTGCTGCGGGGAGGTTTCCGTCTCTTGGGCTCTTTTGTCTTTAGGCTTCCTGTCGACTTCCAGAATTTTCCTAGCCTTACTTACGGCCTTTTTAAACTTTTCGGGTTGTATGGGTTTTCTCAGAAAATCAATGATGCTTTCGTAGTCAAAAACCTCCGCTGCCTGCTCGATATCGGAGCTGGTGATGACTATCAGGGGAGGAGATTTCAGGGTTTGGATAAACTCAAAGCCCGAAAATCCAGGCATGTGGATATCCAAGAAGATGAGGTCTACACTTCTCTGGTTTAAAAACTTAAAGGCTTCGATTGGGGAAGAAAAACTCTCCAACAGTTTGATGTCGGACTCCTTTTCACACAAAAATCTCACAATCTCCCTCGAGACGCTTTCGTCGTCCAAAACAATACAATCCATGTACTACTCTTGGCTATTTTCGAGGAAATTAAGGATTTTATTAACAATTTCATTGAACTCATTCAGATAAGTGGTTTTGCCTTCCCTCAGCAGGCTTTCATGCTTGTCTGCAAGTTTCAGGGATTCAGCCATTTGTAGAAAAGCAATTTTTTGATTGATGCGATGTACGATTTCTGCTGCCCAGTGATAGTTTTTTAGCTCAGTGGCATAGTGATACAGGTCAAAATCCTTCGGCAGCTCGTTCAGGATGATTTTGATGATTCTCTTCTTAAACTCCGGGTTGCCTCCGGATAGCTGGTCAAGATAGCTGAAGGTAGGCTGCATGGTTGCTGGGATTACAGGCATAGATAGACTGATTGGAGGCGTTGCCAAAGACGGACTGAACAGACCCTTTGTGAAAGGAAAGGCTGTGGACCGGAAGGATGTCAACTGAAGAACTGTGGATCTGCAGCGTGAATATCCAGTGTGTCCTTGACTTGGTATGGGAGATCTGTACTGACTGGCTTCCAACGAGGCTGGACTGTGAGTACAGACAGGCTGAAATAAACTCGGAGAAAAGCCTCTGGACCAAGGGACGCTTGCCGTAGATCAGGGGCAGCGTGGTATCAAGCTTGGGGATGTAGGAAAAGAGTACCCCCGATTCTTTAAAAATGCCAGCGAAAAGCTCATAGGTGTCGATGAGTTCTTCCCGAACATTAATCTCGGTATGTGGATGGGAAGGAGGATGGCTTGCTGGTTTCATGTGCTTAGAATCGGGGGGTTATTTCTGGTGATTG
This sequence comes from uncultured Limnohabitans sp., assembly GCA_964613865.1. GTDB lineage: Bacteria > Bacteroidota > Bacteroidia > Cytophagales > Cyclobacteriaceae > Algoriphagus. Next base: position 6,771 of record CAZTJM010000107.1, read on the forward strand.
AACAACTTTTTTCCCTTTATGTACCCAAAATTAGCACCCCCGAATTGTCGAAAAGACAATCGGCGCTAGATGCAGTTTACCTATAGACGAATTGCGGATAGCTTGCGACGAAGCCGGAGGGGAACGGCGCAGGTGTAGGTTAGACGAGGCCATGCTCCGGCAAAAAATCCTATCTTAAAGCCATGAAGCCCAAGCCTTATATCCGTCCAAAGATTGCCGTCCCGCAGTTTAACGAGGCGAATGGCTTCTACACCACGGCCCAACGCTCGCGGACCATGTCCCGCATCCGATCCAAGGGGACGCGACCGGAGAAACTTTTGAAAAAGGCCCTGTGGCAAGCGGGAGTTAGGTACAAGACGCCAAAGAAGTCCCCCTTTGGCAAGCCTGACATCAGTCTGAAAAAGTATAAGCTCGTCGTCTTTGTGGACGGTTCCTTTTGGCATGGACATGATTGGGAAAACCGTAAAAATGCCATCAAGGCCAATCGGGAATTTTGGATTGCCAAGATAGAGCGCAATATGCAGCGGGATCAGGAAGTCAACGCCTACTACCGGTCCAGAGGCTGAAAAATATTGAGGTTTTGGGATTTTGAGGTGAAGGAAGAATTGGGTGCCTGCTTGAAAAGTGTGCTCAATTGTTTTAGGGTTGCAGGCATCTAATTCCATTTTTGGCCACGCCGGTCAGCTTGTCGAACCACTCCGTCAAACCCCTGGATGAGGTTTATGGACTTTTATTCAACAG
>CAZTJM010000107.1:7611-15154 GCA_964613865.1 uncultured Limnohabitans sp.
TGTCGAACCACTCCGTCAAACCCCTGGATGAGGTTTATGGACTTTTATTCAACAGCAAATCGGATTAAATTGATACTAGAACCATCGCCGAACAAATCATGGAACCTGTCGAGTATCTCGCAAAAATGCTAAACCCCTCCCTTTCCAACGAACAAAGGATTGTTATTGCAAACCGACAACTGGAGAACCTCATCGAGCATTTCGACCGAAAGGCCGACAAAGCAAAGCGCTGGTTTCACATCTACAAGTACAGCAGCATTGTTTTGGTAGGAGCCACCTCGGTGATCGCATCCTTAGAATTGATTCTGAAAGATCAATTTCCTCTCTGGCTACTACCGGTAGTGAGTGCGGCAGCCACTATAGTGGTTGCATTTCTGGGAGCCTCCAATGCACAGCGCTTATGGGTAAATTCTAAAACCACGGGTCAACGCCTGGTGGTGGAGCGATTTCTTTTCAATCAGAAAGCAGGAAAGTACAGAAGGCTGATGGAAGATGCGGAAAGGATTCGTGTGTTTTCCGAGCAGATGATACAGATTTGGAATGAGGGGCACGGGAAATGGGAACAGACCGTGAATGAGGGTTAGGGGAGCCTTGCCTATACCACGATTGAATTATCAGCTTTGCCGGGACATTGGAGGTCCGATGGAACTCCATAAAGCTTATTAATTCCAGCTCGCCAAACTTCCATTTCCTCAAAAAACCTACTTTTTCACCACCGGCTGAATCCAAGCTTCTTCCATGTCCCCCGGACGGTAGGGGTTCTCCTTGGATTTGGACGAAGTCACCTTAGCGCGCACATAGAGGTCGTCCGCAGTCAAGTCATAACTAGCCTTGGTGCCAGCCATTTCCTGCAGCAGAATTCCCGCAGCTTCCGGGTCGGATTTTTTGGTTCCAAAAAATCGGATGGTGTAGCTGACCCCCTCTTCGGCTTTTACCGAAAGGCTCAACCTATCCCCGTTAAAGTCCAATTCCTCCAGCATCACACCCGTACTGGCGTAGAAATCCCCAGCCTCCATGGCATCGATCAGATCCTCCGGACTCAGGGATTTGGCCCGTACTTCCACCCAACCTCTGCCTGGATTGCTTTGCTTTTCCCCAAATACGTGGTAATTGTGGGCATCATCCACGGCCAGGCCGTAGAGTAGAGGTTTGCCGGCTTGCAAGTAGGCCACCTGCACCCGGTCCCAAAGCGCCTCCATGCTCGGACGGAGGCTGTCACCATAGTTATGCACCTCCGGATGGCCATTGTACACCTCAAAGAACCGCTCTCCAGTCAGAGCCATTATGTCCTCAGGGGTGATAGCCCAGACGAAATTTGGATGGTTGATATGCAAAAACATGGGGTGCCCCGTATCCTCCCGCTGTTTTTTAACCAAATCCAGATTCTTCTGCAAGACCTCCGTCACGGAATTTCCCGTTGCCGGCTCGATGTATTCTTGGATATTCGTGACATTCATATGGAGGGGCTTCTGCTCAAACCTTGCCGAGACCTCCTCGGAGCGGATGATTAGAAATTTTCCCTTCTCCTCAAACAGCGGACGATATTCCTCCAGCGTTTTCAGCCGAACCTCAATCCTCCCCGCCGAGTCGGTACGGGACTCCACCCAGTCTTCCCCGTATTTTTCGAGGTAATTTTCAAAGGCGATCTCGTGCATGGGCGCTTTGGGCAGAAGCTTCCACTTTTCTCCGGTTTGCAGGATATTATGGTCAGAGAGTACTGCAAAATCATAGCCTTGAGTCTTATACCAATCCATGATCATCTCCGGATAGTTGTCCCCATCGCTCCAATAGGAGTGGGTGTGCAGGTTGCCTTTGTACCACTCCTTGGAGGAAGAGCAGGAAAACAAACTAAAAACAAGAAAGCTGAGGGTGGGGATGGCATATTTCATGGCTTATCGCTTGATCGGGGTGGACAGACTGAAAGCGTCAATTTCGCTTGGGATTTCAAGTTGGAATTTATGAAAATCCTCAGGCTCTTGGGTTAAAAAAATATTATCCTATGAAGGCAAAGGCAATTTTGTGGGAACCGATGGTGACGTGAACGAGAACCGGAGTCCAAAGTGATGCTAAGAGCATAAGCATGGTGAAACGTATTTCGACCCGTACAGCCTTCCCGATGGATAGGCATATTTTTTAAATCTGTCCATGGCCCTGCGGGGAAAGCAGATCCCAAACCGAAAAATGCCAAAGATAAGGCCATTGGAAAAAGGCCGCGCCTTAAGTACTTTAGTTGACGGTTTATTGGCGGGGACTAGCCCTAATGCGAACCCTGCGTCTTTTCAGGGAGTATTGGCTTAGGTGTACCTGTCCCACTGACCGCTTTTTCTTGAATGAAAATACTATGAAGACGAGCTATATCAGCCAAAAGGAAATCAAAAGGGGGGAGGACATCAAGGGCGAAGACATCAGGGAAGGCATCTTCAACCTGATCAAATCAGAACATCCCGGTTTTGAAAAGGAAAGCTACATCACCCTATCCGAACTCAACCGCTACCGTCGGCTCTACTTGGCCTCCTTGATCATCCAGGAGAAAGGCGAGCTGGCCATCATTGACAGGGATGTCATGGATGCGATCAAAAAAAACGCGATTCTTTCCGAAAATATCCAAGACGACCTAGAGGGCGAGCTGAGTACCGGACAAAAAATTGCCGACCGGGTGGCAGCCTTTGGCGGAAGCTGGACCTTTATCCTCACCTTCTTCTCTTTCATAATGATCTGGATGGCCGTCAACATCTGGGTTTTGGCTTCCAAGCCCTTTGATCCATACCCCTTCATCCTGCTCAACCTCATCCTTTCCTGCTTGGCGGCCATACAGGCTCCCATTATCATGATGAGCCAAAACCGACAGGAGCAAAAGGATAGACAACGCAGCGAGCATGATTACAAGATCAACCTCAAAGCTGAGCTTGAGATTAAGCTTTTGGGAGAGAAAATGGACCATCTCCTCGTTCACCAAAGCAACCGACTACTCGAAATCCAGGAGGTCCAGATCGACTATCTCGAAGATTTGATGAGGGAAATCAAGAAGAAATAAGGCCAAGGGGGATACTAAATTGTCCTTCTTGGAAGACAGCCACTCCCGCTACTCTTCATCCGTCCCGGTTCCTTTAGGAATAAGTGCCTTTAGATCTTCCAGGGTATTGGCCTCCGAGATGGTTTTATCCTGTCTCCACCTCAAGATTCTAGGGAATCTCACTGCCACGCCGCTCTTATGGCGCTTGGAAAAAGCAATACCCTCAAATGCCAGCTCGAACACCAAGGTAGGTTCCACGCTGCGCACTGGGCCGAAGCGTTCGAGCGTAGTTCTCTTGATGATGGCATCTACCTGTGCAAATTCCCTGTCTGTCAACCCGGAATAGGCCTTTGCGAAAGTGACGAGCTCCCGATCGCCCTGTTCGTTTTCCTGCCAGAGCGCAAAGGTATAATCGGTAAAGAGATTAGTCCGTCGGCCGTGGCCACGCATGGCATAGGTCAATACCGCGTCAATTGTTAGGGGAGAGGTCTTCCATTTCCACCAGTCGCCCTTCTTGCGTCCCACTTTGTAGGTAGCGGATTTTCGCTTCAGCATTAGGCCTTCGCTTCGCTTTTCCCTGGCCAGGTCCCGCTCAACTCTGACTTCATCCCAAGATGCAGGCTCGACTCGCTCGGAAAGCTGCAGGCTCGGGTGGCGAAGTGAGTTGACCAAATCTTCCAGCAACGTTCTTCGAGAGAGGTAGTCCTTGCCTCTCAAATCTTTCCCACGATGCTCGAGCAGGTCGTAGGCTTTGAAGATTACCGGTACCGTCTTCAGGATATTTCCGCTGACCGTCTTCCTGCCGATGCGGGTCTGCAGCTCGTTGAACAAGCCGATTTGCCCGCCGACAAAGGCCATGATCTCACCGTCAATAACTGTCCCATCAGGAAGAATAGCACCCAAGGATGCGATTTCCGGATACCTATCCGTCACCAGCTCTTCGCCCCGTGTCCAGATGAAGAGCTCCCCTCGTCGGTGGATGACCTGACCGCGGATGCCGTCCCACTTGTGCTCAATGCACCATTCGGAGACATCGCCCAGTTCTTCCAGATCTGTTTCTAGGGCATGGGCTAGATAGAATGGATAAGGCTTGGAGACATAGGCCTGCTCATTTCTGCCGAAAACCAGTTCGTCAAAGGTGGTGCTGTCCGGACTCCAATGCCCCATCAGTCGATACGCCAGTTCGTCCTCCGGCACTTGGGTGACCTGGGAAAGTGCCTTGGTCATCAGTTTTTGGCTGATGCCTATCCGAAAGGAACCCGTGAGTAGCTTGGTGAAAACGTATCGGGAATAGTAGTCCAGCTGCATCCATATGCCCTGAACATAGGCTTTTTTCTCTTCCTCAGTCTTGGACTTTAAGTCAATCAGTTCGACTAGGATTTCCCACAGCTGTTTCTTACTGAGTAGCTCGTCGTGGGGTACGATCAAGGCAATGGCTTCGGCTAGGTCACCCACAATGTGGTAGCTTTCTTCAAAAAGCCAAAGTGGAATGCCGGCAAGTTCGGCGGCATACTGTCGGAGCAAGGTCGTGTTTACCGGTCGGGGAGGCCTGCGGTGGGAAAGTATCGCGACGGTCCAAAGGCGATCCAGGTCATTGGCCTCCGCAAAATAGGCTGCCAAAGCAGCGACCTTTTGGTTGGTTTTGGTCGTGCTGTCCAGTTGCTCGATCAGTGCTGCGAAGTTTTTCATGTGGATTCCGCCACGCTGGCGCTGTTTAGATCCTCTTTTTCACCTTCGTAGTCGGTGTTTTCCACGCTGGCATCATAGCCGAGTTCCCGGAGATACCTGCTGAAGATATCCGTGTAGCCGTGGGTACAGATCACCCGGCTGGCTTCGCTTTCCCGGATACTGCGGAGCAGTCCCAGCCAGTCGGAGTGGTCCGACAGCACAAATCCCCTGTCGGTGGAGCGTCTCGCCCGGGCTCCCCGGAAAGCCATCCACCCGCTGCATGTCCCCGTCTCAAAGGGCATAAACCTCCGCATCCACGGGGAGCCATGTGCGCTGGGAGGGGCGACGACCATGCCGCCGCGGATATCGGCGGTGAGCGTCTCCCGAGTGACCATAAGGGTAGGGGGCAGCTTGACCTGCGGTCTCAGCACCTCGGTCATATTCTCCACCGCTCCATGAGTGTAGATCCTTCCGATAGAAGGGTCAAGATATCGAAGGATGCGCTGGGCCTTACCCAGCGTGTATCCAAAGAGCACCGAGGTTTTTCCTTCGGCCTGATTTTGCTGCCACCAGGAGTTGATTTCCCCAAAGACCTGCTGCTGGGGCTTCCACTTGAAGGCCGGTATTCCAAAGGTGCACTCGGTGATCATCGTATGGCATCGAATGGGCACGTAAGGTGTACAGACTCCATCGTCCTCATCCTTGTAGTCTCCAGTGAAAACCCAAACCTCGCCTTGGTATTCTACCCGTACCTGGGAGGAGCCCAGGATATGCCCCGCTGGATGAAGGCTAAAATTCACGCCGTTGATTCGGAAGACCTCTCCCCAAGCTACGCCTTGGACTTGGATGTCGCCGAGTCGATGTCGCAGGATAGGTACGTTGGAATGGTGGGTCAGGTAGTGTCGGTGTCCAAATCGTGCATGGTCCGAATGCCCATGAGTGATAATCGCCCGGTTTACGGGTTTCCAGGGGTCTAAGTACACCTGTGCCTGGGGGCAATAAATGCCTTTGGAGTTAAAAGTCAATAGATCCCTTTGCGCCATGGCCTTTGGTCAGGTTTGATGTCTTGGTGAATTGGCTTCTCCCAAAACCAAACCAAGCCACGTCTGTTGTCCCCAAACTTGATTTTTTTCTAATCCAGAGAAAATGAATTTAGCCATTCGTCCAGCGGATCGTGGTTTTAGAGCGTTTTCCTACAAGAAAAAGCCCTTGTCTATTTTTCCGTTGATGCTCTCATGGTTTCGGAGAAATAAGGTTCATTGTGGCGCAGTGCCCTAAAACAGGGAAAGAATCACCTCAGCTATAGATTGAATAGTCAAAAGAGGCGGGCCGATCTCCACCCGCCTCCTGGCTGACTTTTTCGCTATCCAATCGCTTACCTCCAGCCTAAGCCGGGTGCTACGTACTCCAGTATGGACGAAAGAACGTGGATATTGTACTCTACTCCCAACGTATTGGGTATGGTGAGCAGCAGGGTATCCGCCTCTTTTATAGCTTCGTCCTGCGCCAGTTCCCGGATCAACTGGTCGGGTTCCGCAGCGTAACTCCTGCCGAATATGGCCCGTCGCTCGCTTTCAATAAATCCTACTTTGTCTCTTCTGTCTGCTTCACGGCCAAAGAGATAGCGATCTTCGTCATTCACCAGTGCAAAAATGGACCGACTCACCGACACCCTCGGTTCTCGGGCGTGTCCGGCCTCTTTCCATGCCTTTTTGAACAGGCGTATTTGCTCGGCCTGTTGAATGTGAAAAGGTTTGCCGCTTTCGTCGAATTTCAGCGTGGAACTCTGCAGGTTCATCCCCATCTTTCCCGCCCAAATGGCCGTGGCATCGGAGCCGGAACCCCACCAGATCCGCTCACGCAGCCCTTCGGAAAAGGGCTCCAGCCGCAATAGGCCAGGAGGGTTCGGAAACATCGGATTGGGGTTCGGTTTGGCAAAGCCTTCTCCCTTCAGCAATTCAAAAAAAAGCTGACCCTTTTTGCGCCCCATATCGGCGTCGCTATCTCCCGGATCAGGCTCATAGCCGAAGTGCCTCCAGCCGTCGATCACCTGCTCGGGGGATCCCCTGCTGATTCCCAGCTGTAATCGGCCCCCGGAGATCAGGTCGGCAGCACTGGCATCCTCTACCATATAATGGGGATTCTCATACCTCATGTCGATCACTCCGGTACCGATCTCGATCTTACTGGTCTTGGCGCCAATGGCGGACAACAGCGGAAAGGGGGAGGCTAGCTGCCGGGCAAAATGATGAACCCGGAAATAAGCCCCGTCCACGCCAATCTCCTCTGCGGCCACCGCCAAATCTATGGATTGCAGCAGCGTGTCGCCGGCGGTTTTGGTATCGTAGGATGGGTGCTCAGCCCAATGGCCAAATGATAAAAAACCTATTTTTTTCATAGTTTCTCCTCTGGTTTTGTTTCGCTAGTGCCAAAGCGTCCTTTTTGGATTCGCCGTCCCTAAGCAACGCGTGACACCTCAAAAAACACCGGAATAAAAAGTAAGTTCAAAGTGGTATGGATGATTGGTCTAACTATCAGGTAACCAGTTGGATGTCTAGGTCCTTCAAAGGGGGCGGTGAAGAGACTTCGCATGCAAACGCCGGCTAAAACTCTTTAAAAAAACACGGCATGCACGATCAGCAAACTGGATGCAGCTTTTGAATTTTTTCATGGGAATGGAAATCCGGCCGGTCGTACTTTTCAAATTTCAAAAGCCGTTCGGAGTTGATCCCTACCTTAAATTTGACTATCCGCAGTTTTGGTTTGTGGCCAGCCCTCTGGGGAATCTTCCCAAGATTCCTGCCGTCCATAGGGAGTCATGTCCAGATAGTTGAAATGTGTGGCCGCCATTTCTGTTCCTCT
>CAZTJM010000108.1:0-15081 GCA_964613865.1 uncultured Limnohabitans sp.
TTGGTAAACATACCAACTGATTTGGTCAGATCAGCTTTTGGAGACTTTTTTGCTTCCATGGTGAAATTGGTTTTTTACAGGTTAATCTTTTCGAAATCTGAATAACAAGTGTAAGAATTATCGGAGATTATTCCAAAATGTATTTAATGGATGGCCATTTAAAATAACCCAACAACCCCAAACTTGCACCTAGTCCGTTGACAATCATGTCCATTAATTCAAACGAACGAAAGGGGACAAATTGTTGCAATGACTCCAAAACTACTCCATAAGCCAGTCCGAAAAGGATGAAATTCCTCCAAATTCTCGGATTTTTGATGGAAATCTGCGCTCTGTCCACTCCTACGCCACTCCATAAATAGCCCTGAAGAAAGAAGCAAATAAGGTGAACTGCCTTGTCCTGAAAATCAAACAGGTCCACATCAGGTAGTTTCGTCCCTGGAGTAAGCATGGCGGCGGCCAAGAACGCTGCCCAGCAGATTGCGAGAAATGGCCTAAATCTGCGGTGTTTATGCTCCAACCAGCTCAGCATATTCAGCCGCATCCAACAAGTCGGTTGGGGTTTCGGCGATTTTCACTTTTACCATCCAGCCGGATTCATAGGGAGATTCATTCACCAGTTCGGGAGATGATTCCAACTCGCCGTTAAACTCCAGAATCTCGCCGCTCAGCGGCATGAAAAGGTCGGAGACCGTCTTCACAGCTTCCACAGTTCCAAACACCTCTCCGGCTTCAATCGTCTCGCCAACGGTCTCAACTTCTACATAAACGATGTCCCCCAGTTCTTTTTGGGCAAATTCGGTGATGCCGATGGTGGCGATGTCTCCTTCGATTTTAACCCACTCGTGGTCTTTGGTGTACTTTAGTTCTTGTGGAAAATTCATGATTAGTTCGATTAGAATGGCCAAAATTAAAAGGAATCGCCCGAGATTGAAATCTATTGCGATAAATTAAATCTGAGCTGTCCGCCAAAAGCCGTCGAAGTCCTTCTGTACGCTGTGGTGACCCGGGGCTCGTTGATGGTCCGCTCAAAATATAGAGTCAGGTTCAGGTTTTGGTTGATGACATACCCGATGGTCGGTCGAATTTGAATATTGAGATTGCCGTTGGTCACCGTACTGCCTTCTTCGATCTTTCGTTGGATTTGGCGTACGTCAGTCACTTTGGAGTCAAGTCTCAGCTGCAGGTCATTTTTCAGGACTTTTTGGCTGCCCTGGATTTTGAAAGGCACTTTGACGCCAGCTTTGGTATAAGCCAGCGTAAATCCGAAGTCGCTACTTTTTTGCTCGGTCACTTGTGAGTTGGAAAAGTTCATTCCGAACGTTCGCTCACGGCCATAGTTAACGACTACGTTTAGCCGGGTTTTGGTCATCATATCCAAGCCAATGAGTGGACCGAAGCGCTCGCTCAATATTACATCATTGAGAATATAGACGGGGATAAACTGTCCGTCGTCGTTGGTGATGTCAGGCTGTCGCATCTCCTGGAGGGTGTTGTAGAGTTCTAGTCCCTGCTGGTATTGGAGTGAGTTGGAGAAGTTGCTCACGTCGTAGGTTGAGGTATAGCTATGCGTCAGATTGATGCTGCTGAATTTGTCACTCAGGCCTTTGATTCTGGAAAGCCCTCTGTAATCAACTCTCCAGTTAGGCAGTGGGGTTTTTGGAAAGGGGTTGAGCTTGACCTCATTCGGATCTTTTCCCAAATATGCGGCAAGGAAAGAGGGAATCAAGACATCCTGTCCGTTTAGTCCGTATTCTCCGGGAGCTGTAGCCTCTCCATCTAGCCTTGACTTGATGATGGAGCGGTAGTTTTCCAAGTTCGTGAAAAGGGGCGAGTTGTTTTGGGAGTCATCCTTGCTGAATGAGGTTCCCAGCATGATCGTGGTGATGGAGTAGGAGCTTAGCCTGTTTGGACTGATGCTCTCGTAGTCGCCAGGATTGTCCGCGGAGTTCCTGAAAATTTCCTGAAAGTCTCCGATTTCCCGTTTTCTTGCTTCAAGGGTCACCCGAAAATCCTGTATGGGCTCGACAATACCAGTCAGTCGGAGCGTCATTGCCCGGTTTTGCTTGAAAGTTTGCGTCAGTTCCGAGCTTGGCGCGATTTGTCCGCTTTGGGCGAGGTCATACCTCAGATTTGGGTTTTGGCTACCGAAGACAAATGCCCAACTAGGATTCTCCCATGCCTTGTCCATGCCGAGCAGACCCGTGTTTGGCATATATCCCGGCAGAAATGTCCCTTCGATGACTCCATAGAAAAAGGTCAATTCCTTGGTCATCATCAGGAATTTCATCAGCCTGTTGGTGAAGGGAGTACCAATGGTGTCCTCTGCGGCTGTAGAGGGCCTTCCGGGGACCGGGGGCCGTTTTGGGGCATTCAGGGCCGCGAGTTTTTTGTTTTTGTTGTAGAGTTTGATCAGGTCGAGTTTGCCGGTTAGACTTTGGTCACGCGTGTTGAATATCACGTTACCCAATGTGTCCCGTTGCCCGATTGAACCAGTTTGCCAGGTGTAGGAAGCAATGTACTTGTAGTCTGTCTGAATCCAATCCGTTACCGGTATCTTGGAGAGAGGGATAGAATAGTTGATCGAGGCTACGTGGTTGTAGTTGGTTGTACGACCAAACCTCCATGCATTGTACTTCACCGAATCCCGCTTGGCTTCGGTGTCAAGGTCTCCTTCGGGTTCGTCCACGATAGCGCTAGCTCTTGAAGAAAAGTCCACCCTAAGGCTGTTCGATAGATCCCAATTGACCGTAAAGGATCGATTCATGAAGAAAGATTTTTGGAACAGTGGATCTACTCCGGAGGTACTAAGCTGGTCATTGCGATACTGTGACCGAAGAAATCTCCTGTCCACGTCCAGCCTGGCCAACAGAAGGGTTGGAGCTAGATTTAGATTAAAATCCTTCAGCAGGCGTAGGTAAGGGGAGCTCATCCCATCTCCTTTCTGAAAGGGTGCGATCCTCAGCTCCTTGGGCGAAAAACTGTAAGTGATATTTCCCCGATTAGTCTTGAAAACGTAGTTCTGTATCTGGGCGTTGGACTGGGTCACCGATCCAACAGCGTAGGAGAATGCAAGATTGGAGAGGTCGTAGAATCGGTTGGGCGAATCCGGATTGCGTTTAATCTTGCGCACGTTGTTGAAGCTCAGGTTTCGCCGGTGGAGCTGATCCAAGGCGATACTTCTGTACTCATCACGTTGGGCGTTAGTTTCAAATTTGCCCAAAGCCACTTCAAAGGGCACATCAGGATTCAGCGGGTCGTATTCTGGCCGGGTGCTGGAGTTTTCCACCGAGAAATACATCGGGATACTGACTCCCAAAGCTTCCGGGAGTAGTTTGTTCACTTCCACGTTGGTGGAAATATCGTATTGGGTGGTGGCTTGTCTTGCCCTTTGCGAAAGCTTGGTTTCCAATCCCCCAAAGCCGATGGAGTTGTGCCGGATAGAGGCTGATACCACGGCAACATCGGCGATTTTCGCGTTCAGGAATGCATTTGCCGCCCAGCCATTGCTTTTGGTAAAGCCCGTCACCCGAAGCTCGTTGGCCCACATACACAGGGTTTTGGTGGAGCCTATGCCTGTTCCCGGATTTCTGACGCCAATCATCATTCCTTGGACCATACTCAGTTCGGGTCGTCCGACGACGGTCACATTATATTGGCGAACCGTCTGGGTATAGGGAAGGTTAAGTGGTGATTGGCTGTTGTCGCGATCCACTTTCACGCCAACGATTTCCTGGATGGCGATGTCGATTTCATTTTCAAGTGGCCAGACCGTCCTTTGGTCATTGGTTCCCAAAGGTGAGATGTAAAGAGGAACCTCGATTTCGTAGTAGTTGTCGGTATAGTCGGTTCCCAATCTCAGAAAGGCGGTAACTTCTCCATTTTGCGCATCCTCGCTATTCGCATGGAAAAACATCTTGATGCGCTCGTATTGCACGAGATCGTAATTGAGGTTTTTAAATACCGCCCGAGCGTCTTTGGGAGCCAGGTCTTCCACGCAGAGACGCAGAGACTGCTCATTTAGCCTTCTTTCCACAGTAGAGGTATTGTCTCGGTCTCGGTTGATGCCCGGAGGCAACACATAGGGGCTCTGCTTGTCGTTGCCTTGGGAGTTTTGCTCGATGTTGACCACGTCCACGACGATGTTGGAAACGTCTGGCTCGGGTATTTCCGAGAAGCCTTTTTCATACAAAGACTCCTGAAAAACCCTCCACTGGCTACCTACCATACGAAACTCCGCCATTCGCAATACCACCGGCTGCTGGAAGTCGGTTAAATAAGTGCGTATCCAACGGATGGACTTGAAGCCGGTAATTTCCCCTTGCACACGATCCGGCTGACGCACCGGGATTCTAAACAAATACCAGCTGACCTCGTCACCGCCATCGGAGTTGGTTACTTTGTCCACGATGTAGTTTTCACCTACGTTGAGTTGTCCTGGCCTTAGGTCTATTTCGTACTCGTAATAGTTTTCCAGCTCATTGATGGTATTGTCGGCGTTCAGGTCCTCATTGTCCGGCATGTTGCTGCCCGAGGGAGTATAGGGAAGATTCGGGTCAGCACTTACAGGAGTGTTGCCCTCCATTCCGTTGAATTTTTTGTAGCGTTCTAGGATTTTGACGTCCGCCTGGTCAAATTTTTCATCCAGATAATACTGAAATGCATCGGCCGAAACGTCTTGCAAGATTGTATTTCTTGCAGCTTGGGACACGTTTATTCTGTCCAAAAATCTGTTTTGGAAATACCCCTGCTCGTCTTGATTTTTTAAGCCGTCCAAGCCCACGTCCTGATTGGGCCGGGATGACTCCGAATTGTCGAAAGCTGGAATCAAGTATTGTTCTCGGGTTTTTCTTCCCCATTCATTCTGACTTGTTTCGGCAGGATCTCCATCGGCTGGGAGTCCGTTTTCGAAAGCATGCGAGCCGTCCCGCATCACATCTTCGGAAATATCCCCAAGATTGATGTACAGCTTGCCTCCCGTGGTGTTGTTTTGGTTAAAAATCCCGTCCAATACTCGCCCGTTTTCCCCCGAGATGAAAGGATCCATCAGCCAGAATTCGATGTACTCGATATTGGTGCGGTCAAAATCCACCTCCGTGGTGATCGCTCGGGTGACGCCACCATAGTTCAGGCGGGGACTGGGCAACAAGCCGTCAAAGTCAAGGTTGGGGTTGTAGTTGAACATCCCTCTTTCGCTTGGGAAGAAGGCCATCTCAAAAAGGGGCTGGGGGACAATGATCACATCACGATCTTGGTTTTTGAAAATCTCTTGCGGTACGACGCGCCTCACGTAGTGGTTGCGCTTGTCCTGGGGAGTCAGATTCGTGGGGACTCCGGGGCCGCTTTCCCGATAGAATATGTTGTCGATGTTGTACCAAGCCAATCTAGCCCTTCGGTAGGTACTGCCGAGATTGTCCTCTGTTTGGCTGCTCAGGTCAAAGCGGTCTCCCGGAGTCTTCGGAGTGGAAGATAGTTTCCAGTTTTGATTTGCCGCCGCTCCGAGATAAAATGGGGTAACGGCTGCCTCAAAATCGTCAATATAGGAAGCGGCGTCGCCATCGACGGTGTTGGAGGTGCCGGGGATCAAGTGTGCGAATTCGGCATTGAACTGGACTTGGGACTTTTCTTTGGTATCGGTGAAAGGCAAAGCATCGGCAAGCTTGGTCAGCCAGCGGGATTCGTCATTGAAATTCAAATCCAAGCCCCAAAGACTGTTTCTCAAGGTCTCGTTTCCCGTCGCGATACGGCTCACGTTCGGGCGCTCGTTGAGGTACATGAAGGTACCTCCGATGTTAAGTTTGTTGCTGGCGCGGTAGTCCAGTCTCGTCCCCAAGAGGCTCCGAGTCTGAAAGGACACGAGGTCGGCTTTTTCGAAGCTCACATTGATTTGCTTGCCTGACTGTAAAATGGCGTCATTGATGATCACCAGGCGACCCACATTGTAGTCAATCGTAAAGTCGACGCCCTCCGTGAGCGGGATATTCCCCGCCATCACGATGACCGAGCCAGGGGCGATATTCAATCCCGGCAGTTGGATTTCACTGGCGGAGCCTGCCGTTAGTCTGCCTTTGATGAAATATTTGTTGAGCCGGGTGACCAGTTCGGCGTCAGCTTGGGTAGTGCGGTAGAGTGTGTCGTAGACATACTTGTCCTTGTAGACCAGCTCTTGGGGGAGAAAATTCTTCTCCAAATTGGACCCAAATGGCTCCAAGACCGGAAAGATCAGCAGGCCACGATCGGACAGCATGGTGAGTCCCTCGATGTAGTCAAAGTTTCCATCGGGAGCGGGGTCATTTTGCGGGTTGAGGTTATCCAAGCCCGTCAATCGGATTAAGGGTTTGTCTTTCACGTTTTCCCCTTCCAAAAGGGAGGGGTTGTCCAGGCCGGTCCTGTCGTCCCGGTAGATCACCTGCAGCTGAAAGCCCTCTCTCATGATTTGGCTTGCATTGAGGCTGTACACGTTTTTCATCATCAGATCCCAGGTAGGGATTTTCGGATTGATACGGTTGGGCCGGAGCATTTTCAGGAAGATCAGTTCGTCCTCGCCGCGGGCTTGGTAGTCTTCGGTCAGTTCCCCCACCTTATACACTTGGCCATTGTAGGTGTATTCAAAGGAGACGGCCAATACCTCATCGTTTTGCAACCTTCTGAAAAGTGAAAGGTATCCCAGCTGGGGATTGAAGAAGTATTCGGTCGGATCCAATTTTCTGGCCCCATTGATCTGTTCAAAATCCACTCCTTTCCGAATTCCCAGCGCCGATTCTATAGCCCTGGAACCCGAATCAAAAGGTCTGAAGGAAGGGTTGCTAGCAAGGTTGGAATAAAGCAGGTTGGCACCGTTGCCCGCGGGGGCATTCGGATTTCCGGTTCCTATGTTTGGGTTGCTGGGATTATAGATCACCCTTCCCTCGCCCAAATCCATGAAGGCGGCAAAATTTCTCAGGGTTTCCGTGTTGGTGGCCCTGTTCATGATGTAGACCTCGATTCGAGTGACCGTGACCCCAGAAAGCACCTGAGGCAATCCTCTCAGCCAGCGCTCGTAATTGTCCCGGAAGAAGTGGGCAAGGAAAAAGTGCCTGTTCTCGTCGTACTTGGATGCCTGAATGTCAAAAGATCTTCCTTGGCCATTGGCATCGATTACCAGGTTGTCCCGGCGTCCCCGCTGGGTGGAGGCTACGGCGGTGACATCGAGCTTCCCAAAGCGCATTTGGGTTTTAACTCCGAAAAGGTTTTGAGCGCCTTGGATCAACCGATTTTGTACCGGCATACTTACGTTGCCGATTTCAATGGATTGCAGGATATCCTCTTCAAATCCGTCGTATTCTACTTTGAGTTGGTTTTGAAAATCGAAGGAATTGTTGGAGTCGAAATTTGCGGCGATTTTCATCTTTTGGCCCAGCGAACCGTTGACAGCCATTTGGATCTGTTGCTGGAAATTGAAACCTCCATTCTGCTGCTGTCTAATGGGCAGCGTGGGGTTGTCGACCCGCCGGAAAATGCCGCCAAAATCTAGGTTTACGTAGCCAGTGGGTATGATGTTGATTTCGCTGCCTCCGAAGATCCTGTCAAAGGACGGGCTTACCGTAAGCGGGGGAATCAGGCTTCTCCCTTCCACTGCACTTTCTCCGTCCATTCCTCGGGCTCGAGTTCTCCAGTATTCTTGCCTGATACGGTATTCTTGCATCTGCGAAAACCTGTCGAAATCATATTCCTGCTCATTTCCCAATCGATTGGAATCCAGCTGGTCTACGATGTTGTACTTCAAAGTGGAATCTATCAATACCCTGATCTCCTGGTCCACCGGGGGAGCCGGGATGAAGGGTGACTTGGGCCTCAGAAAGGGGTTGCGGTTTGGATTCAGCGGATTGGTCCTCATGTTTTGCCAAAGCAGAAACGAGGGGGACAGCCTGCGGAGATTTAGGGAATCAATACGGGATTGGGCACTGTCTACTGCAACTTGTTGGGCACTGAGAGGCGAAATTGCAAATAGTAAGGCCAACAGGAAAACAAATACAGGCCCGTGACTTCTAAATTCGCTTCTGTAGAAAGTCAGTAACTCCTGAAAGTCCAATCCAGCTTCAAATTATAGTGTCTTTAAAGATGCTTTAATTAAATCTTCCAAGGAAATTTCCCCATTGCTTTTTTTGAGTACCTGCACGATATTTTTCTCTGCCGCTGCTTTGGGAAATCCTAGGGTGATCAAGGCTTGTAACGCCTCCTCGCGGATTTTATTGCTGGTTTTCAGGAAGCCAAGTGGGGAGGACATTTCACCGCCGCCCTGTTTTCCAACCTTGTCCTTTAGTTCCAAAATGATCCTTTGGGCGGTCTTGGCCCCTATGCCTTTCACCGCTTGAATAGTTGCCACATCACCGGATAGGATCGCGTGCTCCACCTCCTCTGTGCTAAGCGAGGATAGAATCATCAGGCCGGTGTTTGGGCCGACGCCGGTGATCGAAATGAGGAGGAGAAAAAGCTTCTTTTCGGACTCATCCTTGAAGCCGTAGAGGGTATGCGCATCCTCCTTGATGTGCAAAAAGGTGAGGAGCCGGATCTGCTCCTCATCTTTGATTTTGCTGTAGGTCTGAAGGGAGATTTTCACCTGATAGCCCACACCACCGACGTCGATGATGACATAGGTAGGGTCCTTGAAGACAAGTTTGCCACTCAGGTATGCGATCATAGGTTTCCTTCAGAAGATTGGGCATCCACCACTGCGATGGCTACCATGTTGACGATTTCCCGGATGGAGCTCCCGAGCTGAAGAATGTGAACGGGTTTGCTCATCCCCAACAGGATAGGACCGATGGCTTCCGCGTTGCCGAGCTCGGCCAGAAGCTTGTAGGCGATATTACTTGATGCCAAATCGGGAAAAATCAGCGTGTTTACCGCATTTTTCGCAAGCTTGGAAAAAGGATAAACTTCCCGCTGGATTTCCTGGTTGAGCGCTACGTTGGCTTGCATCTCACCTTCAATGACCAAGTCCGGGTATTTCGCTTTAGCCAAAGCGGTGGCTTTGGCCATTTTGGCCGGGATCTCGCCTTGGGCCGATCCAAAGTTGGAGTAGGATAGCAAGGCGATTTTCGGCTCCATATTGAAAAACTTCACGGCGTTTGCAGTAAGGCCAATGATGTCGCAAAGCTCTTCGGCAGTGGGGTTCACATTGACTGTCGCATCTGCCAGAAAGTAAGGGCCTTTTGGCGTATTCATGATGTACATCCCGGCAACCCTGTTCACACCGTCCTTGACCCCGATCGTGTGGAGGGAAGGAAGGATGGTCTTAGGATAATCTCGGGTCAAGCCGGAGATGAAGGCATCCGCAGAACCAGTCTCCACCATCAAGGCACCAAAGTAGTTTCGTTCTCTCACCAGCCTTTTGGCATCGAAGATCGTCATGCCTTTCCGTTGGCGCTTCTTGTATAGAATCTTGGAAAACTTTTCGATAGTCGAATGCTCCTCGACTGGATCGATAATGGTCACTTGGCTAAGATCCAGCGCATTTCCCTCAATCAATTCCAGGATTCTCTCACGATTACCCAGCAAGATGGGAACTGCGATTTTTTCGTCGCGAAGCGTCTGGGCTGCCTTGAGTATCTTGAGGTTGTCCGCCTCGCCAAATACCACTCGTTTCGGATCTTTTTTGGCACGGCCTATGACGATTGACATCAGGCGCTGGTCGATGCCGATTCTCTTCTGCAGATCAAGCTCATACGCTTCCCAGTCCCCGATCATTTTTTTCGCTACCCCAGACGCGATTGCTGCTTTGGCGACGGCCGGCGCGATGGTGGTAATCAACCTTGGATCTACTGGTTTGGGAATCAGATACAGTCTCCCAAACGCTAGATTCGAATCTCCGTAGGCCTTGTTTACAATCTCCGGTACGGGCTCTTTGGCCAGTTTGGCAATTGCGTGTGCCGCAGCGAGCTTCATCTCTTCGTTGATGGCTGTGGCTCTCACGTCCAACGCTCCGCGGAAAATGTAAGGGAAGCCCAAAACATTGTTGACTTGGTTGGGGTGGTCGGATCGACCGGTTGCCATGATTACGTCTTTCCGGGTGGCAACAGCCAGTTCGTAGGAAATCTCCGGGTCGGGATTGGCCAGCGCAAAAACAATCGGGTCCGGTGCCATGGAAAGGATCATTTCTTGGGAAATGATATTTCCTGCCGAAAGCCCGAGAAATACGTCTGCATCCGGCAGCGCTTCTTGAATATGGTAGATGTCTTTGGTGGTGGCAAACTCTCTGTGGATGTCCGTGAGGTCGGGGCGATCGGTGCGGATCACGCCGTCCTTGTCACAGGCAATGATATTTTCCCTTCTGACACCCAGACTGACATAGAATCTCAAGCAGGAAATCGCCGCCGCACCCGCGCCGCTGACTACCAGCTTGATTTCCCCGATCTTTTTGCCGACGATCTCCAAGGCATTCATCAAGGCTGCGCCGGAGATGATCGCAGTGCCGTGCTGATCATCATGCATCACCGGGATATTCATCTCCTGCTTCAGCGTCTGTTCGATCTCAAAGCATTCCGGAGCTTTGATATCCTCCAGATTGATTCCTCCGAAGGTAGGTTCGAGGGATTTGATGATTTGGATAAGCTTTTTTGGATCTTTCTCGTCTACTTCCAAGTCGAAGACATCGATTCCGGCAAATTTCTTGAAAAGAACGCCCTTGCCTTCCATCACGGGTTTGGAAGCCGCAGCTCCGATATCTCCGAGTCCAAGCACTGCGGTGCCGTTGGAGATGACTGCCACGAGATTGCCTTTGGCGGTGTACTTGTAGATGTTTTCCTGATCGGCTGCGATTTCTTTGCAAGGCTCGGCCACTCCGGGAGAGTAGGCGAGTGCGAGATCGATCTGGCTGGAAACTGGCTTGGTGGGGATTACTTCAATTTTTCCTGGTGAGCCCTGGCTATGATAGTTTAGGGCGTCCTCTTTTCGGATTTTGATCGTCATATTTGGGTGGAATAGATCAGGCTCCCTGGCTTTCTTTCCAACTTACATCGGTGTTGAGCAAGATAGTTTGGATTTCGCGAAGCGCATCCCTGTGTACCTCGTTTGGAAAATATACAAATCCCTCCATGTAGTACAGCTTTCCCTTCTCCGGATCGACCATCACGTAGCCAAGATAAGTGCCGCCCATGCTGAGGTTGTTAGTCTTCCAGGTGCCTCTGATTTCGACGGTAAAATTATCATTAATCACCATGTTTCGGAATGCCGGCGGGATTTGTTTTTCGCTGGTCATAAATGAACGCGGATCTTCGGGATCGCCAAAAACGTGGGTTGCCGCGATGGAGTCTCTCAGGCTCAGGATATTTGCCGGAAAGGTTTGTTCCTCGGACGTATAGTCAGTCTCGAAAAAAAAGATGCTGATGTCCGGTCGTCGCTCGGTGGGAGAAGGTGATCTCAGCCAAAGGAAATCATCGGTAGATTTGGCGATCTGATAGGAGGCCGGCGCTTGAATTTCAATGCCGAGCTTGGTGCGGGCTTCGTGCTCCGCTGCGGAGTTTTTCCTGGCAAAAAGAGGTTTTTCCAACCTTCCGCGCTCTCTTACCTCAAAGAGGTTTTGGAGCCTCTCTTTGTTCTTTTTAAGGTTGGCGACGAGCTCCTCTTCTGTGTTTCCAAAAAGGTACAGCACCTCTTGTCCGGTGGCATATTCATCCTCCATTCTCAGGGAATAGAGGCTTGGGTCCGCCGATGCTTTTTCTTTCGACTCTTTGCTGAATTGCGCATTGATGACCTGGCTGCCGCCTTTCTTGTCATCGAACGTGGTGACATAGACAAGATTGGTATACATCTTTAGCATCCGAGTCATGGCTCGTGGATCCACTCGATGCACCTTAAACATGCTTTCTGAGCGGATCATGCCGGGCAGATCTGCTTCGAAAATTTCCCTCAATTCATCCCCAACTGGCCCTGCCCACTTCGTGGAATCAATAGCTAGGACAATCTCCCCGACTGAACCCCTTGCCTTAGGCTTGGGACTGTCGCCGAAAACGCCTTTCTCATTTTCGCCACAGGAAATGAGAATAGCGGAAAACAAAACAAGAGTGATATAGCATAAGAATTTCATGGTTGTCTAATTTAAGCTGCGACCTCAAGTTAATTACTAAAAACGAGTCTACTCGGTTTTTTTAAATTAAATATTGAGTTAATTAACTTTAATTAAGTTGACTGGTGCTAAGGGAGCTTAGAAAGAAAATCTATCCAATGATCAGCTTTTGTCCGGGCTTGATGTTGTTGGAGTTGAGGTTGTTCAAGCGCTTGATGTGCTCCACGGTGAGCGAATGCTTTTGGGAAATGATCCAAAGGGAGTCTCCGGGTCGGACGGTGTAAGTGATCTGGCCGGATGAATTCTCGGCAAGACTTCCCGTAGCCGGAGCATTTCTGTTATAGATATACAGGGTCTGTCCCACTTTGATCAGATTGGAGCGGAGATTATTCCATTCCTTTACCTGAGTGACGCTCACCCCATGTCTGGAAGCAATCGAGCCCAGTACATCTCCTGATTTGACCCTGTAGGCGATCCTTTCCGCCTGGGTGGTCGCGACTGCTTTTTCGACGGAAACGAGTGAAGGGACATCATTGGAAGCGAGCAAAACTGCCGGCTGACTTCCCAAAGAATCGCCAATCCAAGCTAGATTCTCTTTGAGAAACATCGCCTTCGATTTTGGGATTCTGACTTGCATGCTTTTGTTCGACTCAGGAATAGCTCGTCGTTTGATCGAAGGGTTCAATTGTTCCAGGTCGGCAACGCAGATGGCGGTAAGCTCGGAGAGACGCTCTAGGCTGAATGCTCGATCAAATCTTATTTTTTCGTACTCGATCGGATAGGTAGGCTCCTCGAGGTTGAAGTTGTGTGCTTCGAGATTGTTGAGGATGTAGAGAAAGGCTTGAAATTGCGGTACGTAGCTTCGGGTTTCTTTAGGCAGGTAGTTGTAAATGCCCCAGAAGGTTTTTTTGCCACCGGATCGTCTGATTGCCTTGCGCACATTGCCCGGCCCGCAGTTGTAGGCGGCCAAAGCCACTTCCCAGTCGCCAAACATCCGGTACAGTGACTTAAGGTATTTGGCGGCAGCTTCGGTGGAAAGCTCCGGATTCATTCGGTCATCGATGTCCATATTTACATTCATGCCGTACATCCTCCCTGTAGCGGGCATAAACTGCCAGAGTCCCATGGCGCCGACTCGGCTTTTGATTTGGGGATCGAGCCCAGACTCCACTATGGAGAGGTATTCGATTTCCTCAGGCATTTCGTGTTTTCTAAGCGTCGATTCAAAGAGGGGAAAGTAGATCTCTTTGCGGGCCAACACCATCTTCGTATAATCCCTGTTTCTGACGGTGAAATATTGGATGAATGAAAAAATCCTATCGTTTAGCTCAAAGGGCATCCCAGTTTTCATCGCCTTGATGCGCTGATCGACTTCTTCGTACGTAAAGTCCGGGATGTATTCGTAGTGGTAGTTGGGCAGTATTTCTTCGGAAATAAGCGCCGCTGCTTCTACGGGTTCTTCTTGAGAGAAAGCTTCGGTCAGGGGGATCAGACAAGTGAAGAGTACCGGAATGACAGTGCTGCGCAAAGACTTTTTCATCAATAGTTTGTTTTAAGAGGTTAATTCAGTCAAGTAGTTGCTGAAACTGTAAAGCTCAGCTTCCTTGAATGAGTTCGATATAATCTGTAGTCCAATCGGCATACCAGAATTGTCAACGCCATTTGGGATCGAGATGGCTGGAACGCCTGATACCGAGGCTTGTACAGTGAACAGGTCCTCAAGATACATCGCCACAGGATCACCACTATGCTCGCCAAACTTAAACGCCGTCGAAGGCGTAGTCGGCATAATAATATAGTCAAAATCATCCAAAAGATTTTCAGTGAAATCTTTTATTAGCCTTCTGACCTTTTGGGCCTTGGTAAAATAGGCGTCGTAGTAGCTTGCTGACAAGACGAAAGTTCCTAGCATAATCCTGCGTTTCACCTCTTCTCCAAATCCTTCGCTTCGGGTCAGCTTATACATGCTTTCCAGATTGTGCGCGTTTGGGGTGCGGTAGCCATATTTCACCCCGTCAAAACGGGACAAGTTGGAGCTGGCCTCTGCCGTAGTCAGGATGTAATAAGTGGGGAGGAGATACTTTAGCAGGGGGAATTGCACTTCTTTGACTTCATGTCCCTCGGCCTTCAGTTTCTCAAGTACACTGCGTGTGTTTTGCATGATTTCTGGCTGAAGTGCCTCCGATTCCATCGTTTCCTTCAGGTAAGCGACTTTTACCTTTTTCTCGAAATGCAAAAGCTCGCTGTAGTGAAGCACCGGCTTTCTCGAAGAAGTGCTGTCAAATTCATCATGTCCTGCGATGATCTCCATCACTAGAGCATTGTCCTTTACGGTTTTGGAAAAAACACCGATCGTGTCAAAGGTGGAAGCATAGGCGATCAGTCCCCAGCGAGATACACGGGAATAGGTGGGCTTCATGCCAATGATCCCCGTGAAAGCAGCCGGCTGTCTCACCGATCCGCCTGTATCGGTCCCCAAGGATACCGTGCAGAGATTGGCCTGAACGGCAACGGCAGAGCCTCCAGAGGAGCCTCCCGGTACGCGGGTCTCATCCAAAGCATTGAGCACCTTACCATGGGTGGAATTTTCGTTGGAGCTACCCATGCCGAATTCATCACAATTAAGCCTTCCGATGATGATTGCGTCTTCGTCGATTAGTCTTTGAACTGCCGTGGTGGTGAATTGGGCCTGATAGCCTTTGAGGATAGCTGAGGATGCGTTGGACTCGTGGCCGGTGTAGTTTAGTACATCTTTGATTCCGATGACCATTCCGGCGAGTTTTCCGGCTTTGCCTTTGGCGATTTTTTCGTCGATCAAGTCGGCTTGTTCCAAAGCGGATTGCCTATAAACTTCAACGAAGGCGTTGAGATGCGCCTTCGTCGTTACGTTCGTGAGGTAGTGAGTGACGATTGCCCGGCAATCAGTTTCCTTCTTTTCGAGCGATTTTTTGATTTCGTCGAATGAACCGAATTTTTCCAATGGGAATTGGCTTTAGGGATTACTTTTTCTTGTCTTTAAGCCCATCTTCGAGATC
>CAZTJM010000109.1:0-15038 GCA_964613865.1 uncultured Limnohabitans sp.
GAGGCCGCTCCAGTATTTTCAGGCCATGACCACAATTATCTGAGAGGCGGCATAGGGGTCAAGTACACATTTAAATAACGGCACCTGACGCATCTTGGAATTGGGCCATGAAGGCAAAAACTTGTTGTCTACACATAACTGTGTCTGGCATTTAAAAAAGAGCAGCGAAAGCTTGCTCTTTTTTTAGTTTTATAGGTTATAGAAAAACTCCTATCTCAGAAAATCGGACTATTTTAGGCACTCTGTTAACCAAACGCACCTAATTCATGAAAATTTCCAAAGAAGACTTCCAGCAGATGCGCGCCAAGTACACTGCCGAAGTCCGTCAGGGCAAACCTGCCCAAACGCTGACTGGCGAAAACACCAACCAAACCAGCTGGCTTTTTTTCAACCGGGAAACGCTCGAAGGGCTGCTGGCCCAAGTGGACGAAGACCCCAAAATCGGCGGAGTCCAGATTTTTCTTTCCGAATACACCGAAGAAGTAGCCAAAAAACTCTACCCTCAATCCTATGAGAAGGTCGTGGGCTCGCTGACTCTCGTACTCTGCCCTGCCAATCTCAAAGAGGGGACGCTGACCCGCGTGGAACTGGAAGACGGAGGCACCACCTACGAAAATCAAGGCGAAATCTGCCCTCCACATTGTCAACCTGACCCCACCGACGTCTAGTCCATGCGTACAGAGCTTCTTCCGTTTATGTTCAGGGATTGGATATCCGTATCCAATTATGTCTTTTTGGTTCTGCTCTGTATCACCTTTTTCCGACTGCCTTCCGCTTTGCGAAAAAGAAGCGAATATCTCCTGCCCTTTGTCTACATCTTCATCTTTGTGGCGATTGATCCGGTGGGCTTTGGGTTCCGTCTTTTCCAGAATGTCAACGGCCCCATCAATGAGTTCTTTGGAAACCATGAAAAGCCTATCTACAATGCTTGGGTGTACAACATCGTCCTGAAAATGGCAATGCCCGTAGTGGCCCTTTTTTTGGTCAAAAACTACCTGCCTGCCAAGCAACAAGTAAGAGTAAAATGGATAGTGATCGCCTTTATTTCGTTTGCCATCATTTACCAAGCGCTACAGCTGGAGCCCATTTACCTTAACCAAGGAATCTTGTTTGCGGTAGGGGCACTCTGCATGCTATCCGCCTGCTTTATCTATTACCATACCCTGATGACCCGGGAGGAATATGTGTTCACGAACATCCTGCTTCTGCCATCCTTTTGGCAAGTCACATTCATCATGTTCTATACCTCGCTCACCTATTTCAACAATATATCCGCAAACTTCCTTACCGAAAACCACAGTAACTTTCTTGTTTCAATGTACAAAGTGAGTCGATATACCGGTGTGGCCCAATCTCTGGCGTATTTCCTCTGCCTGGCTGCCCCACTGCTGAAGCTCAAGGTAGAAACCCAACCCGTTTATGCTTGATCAAGAAAGCCAAGTCGTTGCCATCGTACTATCGGGGATCTTCTTCGCCGGACTGATGTCGGTCTTTGTGGTGGCGATGGTCTTTGTCCACCGCCAGCGTCAGGATCTTGCCAGACAAAAACTCAATCAGGTGCAGGCTGAGCATGAGAAAACCCTGCTCAGCATCGAAAACGAAATCCAACAGGAGACCCTCGCACAGGTCGGAAGGGAACTCCATGACAACATCGGCCAACTCCTTTCTCTCACGAAGCTCAACCTCAATTCTTCCAAGCCGGAAAAACAGGCCGAAGGCCGCAGCATGCTCGGCCAGGTCATCAAAGAGGTCAGAAGCCTCTCCAAAATACTGAACCTCGACTGGGTAGAATCTTTGACTTTGGAAGACTTTCTTGCCCAGCAGCTGGAAAAGATCCAGTCCACCGGCTTCTGCCAGACCGAATTGCGAAGCGATCAGAGGCTTCCGGAACTGCCGAAAGAAACAAAAATCGTCCTGTTTCGGGTCATCCAAGAATGCCTCAACAACGCCCTCAAGCATGCCGAACCGAAACAGATCTCAGTGCGCATATCGCTTCCATCTGTCGAAAAAGTCCTACTTGTGATCCAAGATGACGGCCTGGGTTTTGATTCATCCATTCCTTCCCAAGGCAGCGGAATGGGCAATCTCTCCAACCGGATGAAGGCAATAGGGGGATCCTTTTTATTGAACTCCAAGCCTGGCGCAGGCACAAAAATCATCTTGGATTTCCCTGTTTGATCTAAGCAAAAAAGCGTCCTGAGAACCCAAAGTCTCAGGACGCTTTTTTAGGTTCTAGAAAAAGAAGGAAGCGCCGATCTGGAAGGAGGAAAATAGTCGAGCATTCAAGTGGGACACTTTGTCCTGCGATTCATAGCCCCCGGCAGTATTCTTGTAAATCCCATAATCAATAAGGCTGCTTTGCAAATGAATCCCGAGAAAATCAACTACAAGGTATTGCAGCCCAACGGCGGCAGTTACATCTAGCCCCTTACGTTTGGAATTAACGGTACGCTCTGAGGAATCCAGGTCAATTATACCTGAATTGCCCAAGTATCCTCCTACCCGAATATCTCCATAGAACATAAATTTTTCAGAAACCGGACTATATCTTCTTGTAAAAACACCCAGGCCATAGCCCCGGTAGTCGCCTTTTCCGGCTTCACTGCCATCTAGGTTCCTCGATTGCCCTCTCAAAAACTGGAAATCTCCTGAAATACCCAAGGCCCAATTTTCCTTCACAAAATACCCCACGCCAGGCTGCAGGTAGAAATTTGCGGTTCTATGCCAAGTGTAATAACTTCCTCCTGCTAGAGGCGCCCGGTTTTCTTCGATTTTGCTATGGGTTGTCCCAGCCTGCCCGTCGAGCATCCAAGAGCCTTTTTGCATCTGGGCTTGGGTCGTTAGCCCCAGTGCCCAAACTAAGACAAGGGTAAAAGTAAGCCGCTTCATTTCTTGGCCAGAAAAAAGTTGACGCCTAAAGTGATCACTGAGGTGTCTATGCCAAAGCTAAATCCGCTGCTGTCCCCCTCGGAATTCTCGATGTATCCATCATCCTCCCAAGAAGTATTGGTATAGCTGAGCGGGGATATCGAAAGATTAATTCCAAGCCAAGTTTTGGGAAAGTAAGAGAGTCCGAGAGAAGCGGCAGCCTTTACGCTATTGATATCTTTGCCGGAGGAGGCGTCCTCGTTTCCGTTGGGGATGTACGTGAATGAGTCCTGAGAATATCCAACTTGTACTTGTCCAAAGGCACTTATCTTCTCCCCAAATGGGAAATATGCCCTCACAAATGGAGCCACTCCCCAGGAACTGTATTGGGACTCACTGGAGAGTTCCGACGCTCCAGGTGAAGACAAGGAACTGGTTGTTGAATTATTCCACGTGAGCGGAAGGCTAATACCGAGCAACCAATTGTCTTTGAAAAAGAAACCAGCGTCGGGACTGAAGATGAAATTGCTGTTTTTCGTTTCGGAGTAAAAATCTCCCGCATCGGATGATGAGCTTGATGAGCCAAAGGCGACTCCTCCGCCAAGGAGGACGGTTCCTTTTTCGAGCTGCGCAAAGGCTGTAAGGGATAGCAGGAGCATCATGGGCAGCACTGCCAAAAATCGTTTTTTCATAAGGGTTTGGTTAGGTAAGGTTTGGATCATTTGACGGATTTCTGAAAAATTAGTTTTTCTATACAATCGAAATAGAATGCTTGGTTTTTTATTTATTTGGTTTAAAACCACTTGCGTTTCTGGAAGCTTTCGGAAAAAGTGGAAAATCCTTCCTGAACGGCAAGCGTCAACTTTACCCAAATCAATTTGTTTCCCTATTTTTGCGGCCTATGGCAAAAACTGAGACACCGGGCGAAAACGCCCAATTGAAAGATATTATTTCCCATGCCAAGGAGTATGGCTTTGTGTATCCAAGTTCCGAGATCTACGATGGCCTTCAGGCGGTCTACGACTATGGGGCCTATGGCGTGGAATTGAAAAACAACCTCAAGCGGCTTTGGTGGGAAACCATGACTCGCGTTTCCGACAACATTGTCGGCATCGATGCGGCCATCTTCATGCACCCGATCACCTGGAAAGCCTCTGGTCACGTCGACAGTTTCAACGATCCGATGATCGACAACAAGGACAGCAAAAAACGATACCGTGCCGACGTGCTCGTCGAGGAGCATGCGGCGACTTTTGAGCGTGCTGGCGATATCGAAAAAGCCAACTCCCTGACTGGAGCGTTGGCCCGACTGCTGGAAGCCGAGGACCTGGCCGGCGTGCGTGACCTTATCACCAACGAAGGCATCAAATGCCCCATCTCCGGCACTTCCAACTGGACCGATGTGCGTCAGTTTAACCTGATGTTTTCTACTCAAGTGGGTTCCGTGGCGGAAGACGCTTCGACCATCTACCTCCGTCCGGAGACGGCGCAGGGGATTTTTGTGAACTTCCTCAATGTGCAGAAGACAGCCCGAATGAAAGTTCCTTTTGGGATTGCACAGATCGGAAAGGCTTTCAGAAACGAGATCGTAGCCCGTCAGTTTATCTTCCGTATGCGGGAGTTTGAGCAAATGGAGATGCAGTTCTTTGTACGCCCCGGCACGGAGCTCGATTGGTACCAAAAATGGGCTGACACCCGAATGAGATGGCATCTGGCTTTGGGTACACCTGCGGCAAAGCTTCGCAAACACGACCACGAAAAGCTCGCCCACTACGCCAATGCTGCGATGGACATCGAGTTTGAATTTCCGTTTGGCTTCAAAGAAGTGGAAGGAATACACTCCCGAACCGACTTTGACCTCAAGTCCCACCAGGAATACTCCAAGAAAAAACAGCAGTACTTCGATCCGGAGATCAACCAAAACTACATCCCGTATGTGATCGAGACTTCCATCGGTGCGGATCGCCTCTTCCTTTTGACCCTTTGCAATGCTTACACTGAGGAATCTTCAGAGGAGAAAAGCAGAACCTACCTGAAATTCCACCCGGCCATCGCCCCAGTGAAGGCTGCCATCCTTCCTTTGACCAAAAAAGACGGCCTTCCGGAAAAAGCCCAGGAAATCGTGGACTTGCTCAAATACGACTTCAATATCATCTATGAAGATGCCGCATCGATCGGCAAGCGATACGCGCGGCAGGATTTGATCGGCACGCCGTTCTGTATCGCGGTGGATCACCAGACTTTGGAAGACAATACCGTCACCATCCGTCACCGCGACACCACCGAGCAGGAGCGTATCGCGATCTCCGAACTGCATGGCAGAATCGCCGAGGCGACAAGCTTCAGAAGAATTTTTGAGAAGATTTAAAAAGGTCGGATGCTTTATGTCCGATGACCGATGAAAAAAACCGTCAGAACCCCAATTCTGACGGTTTTATGTTTTATGGAAAATTTTCAATCTTCCAATTTTTCAATCCCTCAAAACTCCACTTTTCCCTTTTCCTCGCCTTTACCCAATAGCATACTTTTTGGGGATTTAGAATTGAAGTATACGTGGACAATATTCTGTTGCCCGTCAAATTCCGCCAAAAGCAAGGTATTCCGTATCTCTACGGTCTTGGGAATTTCGGCCTCTGCCGACTCCAAGTAAAACCAGGCTGCATCATCCTCGACCTCATAGCCCAGGTAGTTCAGAGCGATGGGCTTTCCATTTACCCAAAGCTGGTTGTGCTTGAGCAGGTAGGTCCTGATCTGCTGGTCGAGCTTGGCTTTGTCCTTGGGATTGAGAAAATCCACCGACTGGTCGAACTCCTTCGCCAAGGAAATTTCCAAATCATCCCAGAATATCTTCTGGGCCATTTCCATTTTTTGGGAGCTGGTATTGTACCGCAATTCCGTCAGGCTGATGAAGAACGGATGGGCTACTAGCAAGCAAAACGAGGTCAATAGCGGCAGCAAAGACAATTTCATGAGGGGCAATTCTTTGGGAATAATCCTGTAATATTGCCGCAATTTAATGCTTTAGACCGCTTACCGCCCAAATATGTCTTCATTTGAACTTTACTTCAAGCTTGGACTCCAGCACATTCTGGATATCAAGGGTTTTGATCATATTTTGTTTGTCCTGGCCCTTTGCGCCATCTACGTGGCGCGGGATTGGAAAAAAATACTGATTCTGGTCACCGCATTCACTGTCGGCCATTCCCTCACTTTAGCACTCGCCACTTTCAATATCGTCAACTTTCGATCAGACATCATCGAGTTTCTCATCCCCGTCACAATCGCGATCACCGCTCTGGCCAACTTGTTTAAGAGCAAACCGACCACTGGGAAGGGAATCACGCTAAGTTACTTTTTTGCCGGATTCTTCGGCTTGATCCATGGGCTAGGTTTCTCCAACTACCTCAAGGAACTCTTGGGCAAAGAGGCCAGTATTTGGCAACCGCTCCTAGCCTTCAATCTAGGTCTGGAAGCGGGTCAAATCGTCATCGTGGCGGCATTCCTCCTGGCTACCTCTCTGGTCCATCTTGCCGGAGTCAACCGGAAAGACTGGACGCTGATCGTCTCTGCTTTTGTTTTGGGGGTCGCCTGCATGCTCTTGCTGGAAACCAAATTTTGGTAAAAACTAACCGCCAAAAACAGAATTGTTTTCTGTTTGACAATCAATCCGTTTCTTAGCGACCCAATACCCTACTACCCATATGATGAAAAAATTAATTGCTATTGCAGCAGTCGGGCTAGCTGGAATCACCCCACTTCTGGCTCAACATACTGAACAAAATCATGGTTACCGATTTGAGCAATTGGGCACCATGCTCCGCACGCCAAATGTCTACAGAACCGCCTCAGGCGCTCCGGGACATATGTACTGGCAGCAGCAGGCCAACTATGTGATCGAAGTCGAGCTCAACGATGACAACCAGTCGATCAAAGGCTCCGAAACCGTCACCTACATCAACAACTCTCCGGATCAGCTCACTTACCTGTGGCTGCAGCTGGATCAAAACAACAGGGGAAAAGATTCCGACACCCCAAAGGTGACAGAATCGAGCATTGGACCGAGGATGTCCATGCGGGATTTGGAGGGAATCCTCTGGCACTCAGATGATCACGATGTAAAAATCATCTCTATCAAAGACGCCCAGGGCAATCCGCTCCACATTGCCATCAATAAGACCATGATGCGCGTGGATCTCCCACAGCCCTTGAAGGCTGGTGAGACTTTTACTTTTTCCATCGATTGGAGTTTCAACATCACCGACCGGGTGGGCTTTATCGGAGGCCGACCGGGATACGAGCTTTTTCCAAAAGACGGCAACTACCTCTATACCATGTCTGAGTGGTTTCCAAGAATGGCGGTTTACTCGGACTTCGAAGGCTGGCAAAACAAACAATTCCTTGGCGCAGGTGAATTTGCCCTGACCTTTGGAAACTATGAGGTGCGAATCACCGTGCCGGCTGATCACATGGTCGGAGCTACGGGAGTCCTTCAAAACCCCGAAGAGGTGCTTTCTTCCACCGAACTGGAAAGGTGGAATAAGGCCAAGCAAACCTATGACAATCCGGTAATCATCCGTACTCAAGCCGAAGCAGAACAACTGGAAAAAGGGAAATCCAAGGAGAAAAAGACCTGGATTTTCAAGGCAGAAAATGTTCGGGACTTCGCCTGGACTTCTTCCAGAAAATTCATTTGGGATGCGATGGCCGTGAAACTGGGCGGAAAAGACGTCATGGCCATGTCCTACTACGCCAAAGAAGCCAATCCACTTTGGGAACAGTTTTCTACCAGAGTAGTGGCTCATACCCTGAAATCCTATTCTGCCCACACCTTTGACTACCCATACCCTACAGCCATCTCCGTCGAGGCCAGCAACGGGATGGAATATCCGATGATTTGCTTCAATTTCGGCAGACCCGATGCGGATGGAACCTATTCCGAAGCGATTAAAAACGGCATGATCGGGGTAATCATCCACGAAGTTGGCCACAATTTCTTCCCGATGATCGTCAATTCAGACGAGCGTCAGTGGACTTGGATGGATGAGGGCTTGAACACCTTTATGCAATTCATGGCTGAGCAGGAATGGGACAGAAATTTTCCCTCCAGAAGAGGCCCCGCCCATAAGATCGTCCCGTACATGAGAAGCGAGAAAAATCTCTTGGAGCCGATCATGACCAATTCCGAAAACATTATCCAATTCGGACCAAACGCCTATGCAAAACCAGCTACGGCCTTGAATATCCTACGCGAGACAGTGATGGGTCGTGAGCTTTTTGACTATGCTTTCAAGGAATACTCCCGAAGATGGATGTTTAAGCACCCTACTCCAGATGATTTGTTCCGAACTTTGGAAGACGCGTCTGCTGTGGATTTGGACTGGTTCTGGAGAGGTTGGTTCTATGGCACTGAGCCAGTGGATATTTCCATCGAAAATGTCAGCTGGTATAAGCTGGACAACCGGACCCCAAAAGAGAAAAAAGCAGAAGCCCAAGCCGAAGCAGAGTTGGAAGAAGCCTATGTCAGCAAGGACTTCAACAAAACCGATGTCCCTCAGACGGTCGTGGAGGCAAATCCTGCAACCCGGGATTTCTACACGACTTACAATCCTTTCACCGTCACTCCCGAAGATGAGGAAGCCTACAAGAAATTTATGGCTAGTCTCTCCGAAAAGGAAAAAGCCATCTTGGGCAAGAATCTGAACTTTTACGAAATGACCTTCAGAAATGTAGGCGGTTTGGTGATGCCTTTGATTATCGAGTTCAACTACGCCGACGGAACCTCAGAAATCGAACGGATCCCGGCTGAGATTTGGAGAAAAAATGAATCCGAAGTGACCAAGGTTTTTGTGAAGGAGAAGGAAGTCGTAAGCTTTGTCCTCGATCCAAAACGAGAAACCGCCGATATCGACGAAAGCAGCAACTACTGGCCAAGACAATATCAACCGACCCGCTTTGAGCTTTTTAAGGGAGCTGGCGGCGTTCGTGGAGCGTCGAGCGGCGACAACCCGATGAAGAGCGCGCAGAAGAAGAAATGAGAGCAGATCCCGGGGAGCTATCTCCGGGATTTTTTATTCAGCCAAAAGAATACTTGTAAGAAGGCCACTTATGATTCCCGCCAAAATTCCCAAGATCCATCCCCACTTTGCCTGCCAAATATCCCATTTTGCCCTATCAATTTCCAAATCAATCAAGTTCTGCTCCTTTTTTGCTTCAAG
Source organism: uncultured Limnohabitans sp. (assembly GCA_964613865.1). GTDB lineage: Bacteria > Bacteroidota > Bacteroidia > Cytophagales > Cyclobacteriaceae > Algoriphagus. The sequence goes on from CAZTJM010000109.1 coordinate 9,084, forward strand.
CTTTTTAAAATTCATTGCCTTCTCAAATGAATCAAAATTCAACGATTCCATAGTAATATATAAGTGAACCTTGTTTGGGTAGTTAACTCTTTTTATCAGATTCATTTCTTCCATAAATGAATAGAGGTGCTTTGATTCCTGAATTGAAGAAACTCCTTTTTCTTGAGCAACTTGATTGACTTTAACTTTCAGTTCATCCTCATTATAAACCCATTTCCCCTTCAATTCCGAAAAAATGATCTCTGCGTATTGTTTTTCTATATCATTCATAAATCAATCTTTTAGGTGAATACTATTCAATATCTCCCAAAACATATCCACCCCAGTTGCTATCAGTTCATCCGGAAAATCATAGGTGCCTTCATGCAACTGGGGAGAGTTTTCTCCAGCTCCCAATCCGAATAAAAACGAGGGACAAACTTGGGAAAAAAGTCCAAAATCCTCCGACCAGCGAAAAGGATCCGACTTTTCGGTGATCGGAAGGGAAAGGTCTCGAGCTGCTTGAGCCACGATCGGATAAAGTGCCGAGTCATTTTTGGAAACTGCAAATCGCTCCACAAACCCGAATTCTATCTTTATCCCTTCGTTGGAAGCTTCCTGAATTGCCGAGCTTTTCACCAATTCGATTAAGTGCTCCAGCTGATCCTGATCAAAGGCCCTCAAGGTCAAGCTCAGGCTTGCCTTTCCAGCGCTGGTTCCAAAAGCCAAACTTCCCAAGTCTGCATGAATCAAAGTGAGCAACGCAAAATTTTCAACTTGCTTGGGCAGCCCAGGGAGCTTTTGGATCAGGCGGGCTAATACTTGGGCAGGATTTATTCCGGCCTCGGGATGGGCGGAGTGGGAAGTTTTTCCTGTCAGGTATATCGTCATTCCAGTGCTTCCAGCGGCAAAAGTCCCCTTTCGGACTACCACTTGATGAAGGGGATAGCCCGGTAAGTTGTGCAAGGCAAAGGCGGCATCCGGCTGTATCTCAGCAAACCTGTCGTCCTCCAATACCGCTTTGGCTCCATCCCCGGTTTCCTCAGCAGGCTGGAAAAGCAACACCAGCTCTCCGGACTCGGGTCGTTTTTGCGCTAATCTTTCCCCCAATCCACAGATAATCGCCATGTGCCCATCATGCCCACAAAGATGCCCTTTACCTGGAATTTGGCTTTGGTGGGCGCTTGGCTTCAGGTCCTCAATTGGCAGAGCATCCAATTCGCATCGAAACAGCAATCGCTTGCCTGGCTTTTTCCCTTTAAAAATAAAGGCGAGGCCAGTGCCTCCCAGCTGTTCGTGGATTTGGTCCGGACTCAATGGAACAAAAAACTCCAGAATCCTCCGGGCGGTTTCGTATTCCTCCAGCGCGACCTCTGGGAATTGGTGAAGCGTATGGCGAAGTTTGGTAAGGGAACTCATGTCCTTGTTCGTAGCCAACAGTAAAGAAGCTAGTTAATTCGAAAAAAACAGAAGTCAAAGTTACAATTCCCGAAAATCACCAAGTGCAAAACTATTATTCGCCAAAGATTATATAGATTCCACACCAGTTTTCAAGCGAATATCAAACAAACAAGCATGAAGCCTTTCCCCAGACTACACCTTTGGCTCCTGATTCCCTTTGTGCTCACTTTGCTTGGGTTCAGCCACTATTGGAAAGGTTTTTCCGATGCGCCTTTTCGTTGGCATTTGCATGGAATCTCGGCTACGCTTTGGTACATTCTTCTGATCATTCAGCCATGGCTCTACCACAATCGACCGATCCAGATCCATCGAAAAGTGGGTATGATCGGAATTATCTTGGCAGGATTGGTGGCTGCTTCTGCGCTGGGTGTCCTCCGGGGAAACCTCACCCAACCGGAGCAAAGCCCACTTTTTGAAGTACGCTACAGCCTTACCTTGCTGGATTTTATTTTTGTTACGGGCTTTCTGTTTTCGGTTGTAGCGGCCATCCTCAACTCAAAAAATACTCCTTCACACGCTAGATGGATGATCAGCACGGTTTTTTGGGTGCTGTCACCTGCCACCACCAGACTATCGTTTGTGCCTTTGGGGATGATTTTTCAACCTGAAGAATTTTCGGACTTCCCTTTTACTTGGCCAGACGTGTTGAGCTGGAATCAGATCCTAATCACCCTAGTCATCGTTTTTTTGATTATTGTTGATTATAGAAAAGAGCGAAAAATCTACCTCTCCTACGTGTTGGCCGCAATTGGTCAGCTAGGAAGCCTTTGGGTGGTGTTTGCTCTAAAAGATGCCGGGTGGCTTCGATCCTTGTTCGATCACCTTTTCGAGCTTTAATTCACCTGACTAGAGCCAAACTGGAAACCCAGCCAAGCCCCTCCCAACATCAACACCAACGTTAAAAAAATCAGAAGGAGAAGCGTGGAAAGTGGCATTTCCCAGTCCTCCGAACCGATTTTGAATTTGATGGGCTTCTTCCAGTTCATGCTGATTTCAAATCATTTCTTCAGGATAGCTTTCCAGCCTCTTTCTTCAATCTGGGCAGCGGATTCCTCGACCTTCTCACGGAGCCCTTTCTTAAAACTATCCATCTTCTGGCCGACTTCTGGGACAAAGGCTCCGACGATGGAAGCCGCCAAAATCCCTGCATTTTTCCCTCCATTTAGTGCTACAGTGGCGACAGGAATTCCGCTTGGCATCTGCAAAATGGACAAAATACTATCCCATCCATCTATGGAATTTGAGCTCAACACCGGTACTCCGATTACGGGTAAGCTTGTCAATGAAGCAACCATTCCCGGCAGATGCGCCGCCCCTCCAGCTCCGGCGATGATGACTTTGATACCCCTTTCTCTGGCAGAACCAGCATAGTCAATCATTCGCTGGGGGGTTCGATGCGCGGACACCACAGTCAACTCGTATGCGATTCCCAATTCTTCCAAAAACTGGGCGGCTTCCGCCATGACAGGAAGGTCGGACTGACTTCCCATGATGATTCCTACCTGTGGATTCATGAGCTAGTTTTAATTTTGATAAGTTCTTTGATTCGGTTGGCTTTGGCTTTGAGGCTGGCAACGTCCTCATCGAGAATGGTTACGTGGCCCATTTTTCGGAAAGGTTTCGTGAGCTTTTTCCCATAGAGATGGATATACACACCAGTCTCCGCCAGGGCTTCTTCTTTGCCCTCGACGACAGCTTCACCGGAATAGCCGTCCTCGCCAAGCAAGTTGATCATGGCAGCAGGACAACGGAGGCCGGGATCACCCAATGGCCAGTTCATGACTGCACGCAAATGCTGCTCAAATTGTGAGGTAAAGTTGGCTTCAATGGTATGGTGTCCACTGTTGTGGGGGCGGGGTGCGACTTCATTGACAAGAACCTCTCCTGACTTGGTGACAAACATCTCGACAGCAAGAATGCCCACCATATCGAGTTTTAGAATCACCTCCTTGGCGATTTCCTGGGCTCTCGCTTCTATTTCGGGGGAGATTTCCGCTGGGGCAAAAAGGAACTCTACCAAATTTGCCGTTGGGTGAAAAGCACATTCGACGGCAGGATAAGCAATCAATTCCCCGCTTTCGTTTCGAGCCACGGTGACGGCTATTTCCTTATCAAAGTCAATCAGCTTTTCCAACAAACCCGGCGCATCGAAGGCCTTATCCAGATCGGCTTCGCTGCGCAAAACCTGCACACCTCTACCGTCATAGCCTTCTTTTCCAAGCTTGTTGACGGCGGGCAAAAAGTCTTTTTTCGCAAGTACCTCAGCTTTGTCCGCAGTCAACACAAAGTCAGCGGTAGGTATCCCATGCTGCTGGTAAAACTGCTTTTGCTCACGCTTGTCCTGAATGAGTTTGAGGATGTAGGGTTGGGGAAAAACTTTTTTGCCCTGATCAGCGAGCTGCTGCAGGGCATCAGTGTTAACGGCCTCTATCTCGACTGTGATCACGTCACACTTTTTTCCAAAATTGATGACGGTGTCAAAGTCCTTGAGAGACCCCACCTCGAACGCCTGAGCAATGTCCCTGCAGGGAGCATTGGCATCAGGGTCGAGAATGTGGATATCTTGATTGTAATTGATGGCTGCTTGGATCACCATTCGTCCAAGCTGCCCTCCTCCGAGAATACCGAGAGTCTGATTTTGTGCAGAATTAGTCATAAGCACGCCAAAATTAACAGATTCCCAGAGATTAGGCGTACAAATAAAAGTCTGGATCAGATCCTTCCCAGCTTTAGACTGCTCTGCCTCCGCCGATCAGTCGAAGCAGGACAGCCACTACGGCCAAGACAAGTAGGATGTGGATCAAGCCTCCAACGCTGTAAACGAAAACTCCCAACAACCATCCGATGATCAACACCAATGCGATAAGATACAATAAAGAGCTCATGATAAATTTGGTTTAGGTATAAGATTCATTTTTCAACCATTTACCCAATCCAAGTGCCATAAGCACCTAAGTCTCGAATCGAATACCCATCAATTCCATCAGTTTATGTGCGTTAAAACTAGCGCAAGGGCCTTTTTTGACCCGATAATCAAAATCAATTGAGCGGTCGTGAATCTCCGAATGGAACGAAAAATTGTGTACTTTTTCCACAGTATGGGCAAGCGCAGACAGCTCAACATCATGGGTGCTGATGATCCCTAAGCCTTTGGTCTTGAGGGTTTGACGTATCAAAGCCTCCGATCCGGAAATCCTGTCCTGGGTATTGGTGCCTTTTAGGATCTCGTCTAGCAGGAAAAAAAGTATCTCGCCCGACTCCAGCCGCTCGATAAGGGTATGGATTCGTTTCAGCTCCGCGTAGAAGGAGCTCACGCTTTCTCCTAGGTTATCCGAATTGCGCATGCTGGTGAAAAGCTGGCAGCGTCCTAAAACCAAGCTGTCTCCAAATGGGCTGAGTCCAAGATTTGCCAATACACAATTGATCCCAAGCGTCCGCATAAAAGTAGTTTTGCCACTCATGTTGGCTCCCGTCAAGAGGATCAATCGATGGTTGGCGTCGAATTGCATCGAATTGGGAATCGCCTTTTCCGGCAAAATGAGGGGATGGGCTATTTCCGTTGCCAAAAGCCCCACTTCCTCCGTCCATTCAACACGCCCTCTTCCTCCCTGCTCGACCTCGAACGCCCCAAGAGAAACGAGCACCTCCCATTTTTCGAGATTCTCCGGCAGGTGGCTAAGCGACTCTCCCACTCGGGTCTTCCAGGATACCAGCTGGGTAAAAAGCAAAAAGTCTGTCCAAAAGAGAAGATTGATTGGTAGGTAGAGGAGATTGAGTCGGTTTTGAATCCAAAGACCAAGCTTGTCCAGGTCACTCATTAATACCGAAGGAGAGATTCCGCCTGGGCAAAGTGCCCTCTGCTCAGCGAGAAGTTTCTCCGAGGCGAAGGTTTCCCTCTCGATCAGCTCTGCACGAACGCGAAAGGATTTGAGCGTCGCCGCAAAGGGAATCGCCTCGTCAGCCTTCTTGAGTGGCAGAAAAACGGAACTCAAAACTGCAACACCCAGTAAAACCCAGATACCCAGAAACGCGACCGGTAAGATGTCCAGATAAATCAAAGAAAGTAGGGTCAGTCCTCCCAAGGGACCGAGAACTGCAAAAGCCTTTGCAATCATCGGTTGCTTTTCTTCCTCTCCCAGCCACGCAATCCATTTTCCATCCTCTTTTCCTTCTTTCTTCAAAGCCAAGCCCGCCGCCTCCATCGACTGAAGAAATAGGGGCTTCGAAGTCAGCTCCGCCACCGCTTGAGCGCGCGCCTCGGAATCTTCCCTTTCAAATTTACTTTTCATCACTTCGGCAAGTCTCTTTTTTCCTCCCGGCGAAACCGTATGGTTTAGCAATTGAAAAAGGGAGTGATCACCGAAAAGGTCCAAGTCGTTGCAAAAGGGATGGCTTTTGTCCAAAAATTCACTTCCTGGTTCAAAACCCGATAGCTGCCGTCGGCTGCGTTTTTCCTTCTGGGCTTGCATCTTATCCAGTGCAAGGTAGATTGACTCCTGGTCCTTTTGAAAATTG
>CAZTJM010000110.1:0-5879 GCA_964613865.1 uncultured Limnohabitans sp.
TAGGTGCCGTATTGTTTGGTGATTCGAAGGAAATCAAAGAAGGCGATACCGTAAAAAGAACCAAGAAAATCGCCGCGATTAATGTGGGTGAAGGCATGCTCGGCAGAGTAGTGGACACCCTGGGTAATCCGATTGACGGTAAGGGTCCTATCTCCGGAGACTTGTACGAGATGCCATTGGAGCGTAAAGCTCCTGGTGTAATCTACCGTCAGCCGGTAAATGAGCCGCTTCAGACTGGTATCAAGTCTATTGATGCGATGATCCCTATCGGACGGGGACAGCGTGAATTGGTAATCGGTGACCGTCAGACAGGAAAAACTGCCGTGGTGATCGACACCATCATCAACCAGAAAGAATTTTACGAAAAAGGTGAACCGGTATTCTGTATCTACGTTGCGATCGGCCAGAAAGCATCGACAGTTGCAGGGATCGTGGCAGCTTTGGATAAAGGTGGCGCACTCCCTTACACGGTGATCGTCGCAGCTCCTGCTTCTGATCCTGCTCCAATGCAATTCTTCGCGCCATTCGCTGGTGCTGCCATTGGTGAATTTTTCCGTGACACCGGACGTCCTGCTTTGGTGGTTTATGATGACCTTTCCAAGCAAGCAGTGGCATATCGTGAAGTTTCTCTTTTGTTGAGAAGACCTCCAGGACGCGAAGCATATCCAGGTGACGTATTCTACCTGCACTCCAGATTGCTGGAGAGAGCGGCTAAGATCAACAAGTCTGACAAGATCGCCCAGGAAATGAACGACCTTCCTGAGTCTATCAAGCCTTTGGTGAAAGGTGGTGGTTCATTGACCGCTCTTCCGATCATCGAGACCCAAGCTGGTGACGTGTCTGCCTATATCCCAACCAACGTGATCTCCATCACCGACGGTCAGATCTTCTTGGAGACCAACCTCTTCAACTCCGGTATCCGCCCTGCGATCAACGTGGGTATCTCCGTATCCCGGGTAGGTGGTAACGCGCAGATCAAATCCATGAAAAAAGTAGCGGGTACATTGAAGCTCGACCAGGCTCAGTTCCGTGAATTGGAGGCTTTTGCCAAATTCGGATCGGATCTAGATGCGTCTACCAAGCGTACCATCGAGAGAGGTCGCCGCAACCAGGAAATCCTAAAGCAGCCTCAGTACGCTCCAGTTTCTGTAGCCCACCAAGTCGCGATCATCTATGCCTCTACAAGAGGTTTGATGGACAGCGTTCCTGTGGAGAAGGCAAGGGCATTCGAGAAGGAATTCTACACCTTGTTGGATTCTACGTACCCTGAAGCCTTGCAGCTAATCTTGAAAGGCGATATCGACGGAGCTGGAAAGATTCTGTCCACCGCAGCTGCCGAACTGGCCCCTAAATACGCTAAATAATTGAAAGACCCCGGTGAGGCTAGCCTCACCGGATTTCTATAAGTACAAATCACTGATGGCTAACCTTAAGGAAGTAAAGCAAAGGATCAACTCGGTAATCTCTACGCAGCAGATCACTAAGGCCATGAAAATGGTGTCCGCCGCCAAGCTGAGAAGAGCTCAGGACAAGATCATCCAGATGCGTCCTTTCTCTCAGAAGCTGACCGCTATTCTGAACAATGTCTCCGCATCATCCGAAGCCAGCACGGATCTGGTGTATGCAGAGAAGCGCGAGGTGAAAAAGGTGCTTTTGGTACCGATCACCTCCGACAAGGGGCTTTGCGGAGCTTTCAATACCAACGTGATGAAGGCCACCAATCTGGCGATCCGCACGCAGTTTGCCGGAGCAGAGGTGACCGTGATGCCTATCGGCAAGAAGTCTTTTGAGTTTTACAAAAAGAGCAAATTCGCGCAGGTAGACCAGTTTGCCAACCTGTTTCACGACCTGTCTATCGAAAACATCCGAGTAGCTGCAAACTACGCCATGGATGCCTTTGCGGCAGGCGAGTTTGACCAGGTCGTGTTGGTGTTCAACGAATTCAAAAACGTCGCAACGCAGGTCATCCGTACGGAGCAGTTTTTGCCTATGGCACCTGTAGAGAGCGAAGAGGCTGCAGTAGAGACTGACTACATCCTGGAGCCGTCCAGAGACTTTATCATTGAGGAGCTGGTGCCAAAAGCGCTTCGCGTGCAGTTTTACAAGGCCATCTTGGAAAGCAACGCTTCCGAGCATGGGGCGCGTATGACGGCGATGGACAAGGCTACCGAAAACGCCGGAGACCTTCTGAAAGAATTGAAACTGATGTATAACAGAACCCGTCAGGCCGCCATCACCAACGAGATCCTCGAGATCGTCGCAGGTGCGGAAGCGCTCGGAGGAAAGTAACCATACAATAGATCCCAAAGTAGGACCACAGCTCGCAAGGGTTGTGGTTTTTTTATGCCTCAGTCTTTTCGCTCAGATGCGGGACAGTACGTCCGCTGTATCCATCGCTCGAAGAATACATCATAGACTTGGTAGTAGCTCGTGCCCGAGGCATCCTGTTCTTTGTAGATCAGCTCTTTTTCTGTCAAGGAATCCAGGGATTTGAACACGGTCGCGGCGCTGCCTAGGTTGTTTGGAAATCCTTCGAAGATTTCCGTTTTACCAAAAGTAAATTACAAAAGGTGAATTGGGTGGTGTTGAGGGCAGTTTCAAAAACTGGGTAAGTAGGCGGAAAATAAAAATCCCGTCTTTTGGGCGGGATGAACCTTGAAATCTTTTCAGATCAGAGCCTGATCCGTCTGGCGATCACCTCGGCCATGATCGTGAGACCTTCGGTATTGGGGTGGACGCCGTCGGGCAGCAGCTCGGGCTTTTCCATCAAAGGAGTATAAAGATCAATCACTTCCGTGCCGGACTTTTGGACGATCTCAAAGAGCATCAGCCGCTGCTCGTTGTTCATCACCTCAGGAGTGATCCCAAAGTTTACCCGGGTGACCGGCACGGGGAAGATGACATAGATTTTGCCGTCTTTGGGCATGTTTTCGCGAAACTCGGCGATCATGTCCAGGTAGTCCTTGACGAAGTCCTCCTTGTGCGCCCAGTTCTGCGGCTTGGAGTCGTTGGTGCCCAGCTTGATCAGCAGCACGTCTGGATGGAAGTCTTTGGCCTCCTGAAACTGCGGCTCGTTCCAGTAGGGATAGTCGCCTTTTCTGAGCAAGGTACGTCCACTGACGCCAAAGTTCTTGACCTGGTAAGCGTCCCCGAGCAAAGCACCCACTTGGAGGGGATAGCTGTTGGGATTGTCACGGCCGGGGCCTTGGGTGATGCTGTTGCCCACAAAGGCGACTTTGATGGGGCTTTGGGCAAAAGTGCCTACTGCGATCAGCAGGGCTGCGAAAAGAAGTGTGGTTTTTTTCATAAAAGAAGTTTTGTCGGAGCGCCTTGGTCGGATGACTTCGGTATTCGGAAACGAGGGTTTATTTTTCCCAAAATAGAAAAACTTGCCCAGAATCCTGACTCGGAGGGTGTACTGTTGCTGGCGTACCAGTATTTTTATCCGATGAAGCTGCTGAAGGTTTTTGCGCGATATATTTCTTGGCTGGCCGTGGATGTGGCAGTCGGAGCGATGGCGGGAATGCTTTTGTTTGAACGACTGCTCCATGCAGCGCTTCAGTGGCCTGCTTATGTGCTGCTCGCAATGGCGGTGTGGTGTATCTACACGCTAGACCATCTGCTGGACGTGCGGGAAAAGGATTTGCCCCTTTCTCCCCGACGGGATTTTCACCGAAAAAACTGGAAAGCGCTCGCTTTGCTGCTTAGCCTGACGGTGGTGAGTGGGCTTGTTGGGGCATTTTTTTGGTTTGGATGGGGGAGGGAGCTGCAGCTCACCCTCGCACTGGGCATTTTGATATTGGGGAGCAAGGCCTTGGTCGCCAAAGTGGGTCCAGGCTGGATGAAGGAGCTTTCCATTGCCGTCTTTTATGTGGTTGGGATTGCTTGGCTGCCCATGCTCCGTGCCGATGGAGCGGATCTGGTGTGGCAGGCGTCACTCTTTTTGCCATTGTTTATGGGTTTGGCGTTTCTCAACCTGCTGATGCTTTCTTATCTGGATAGGGATGAGGACAGAAGCGCGGGATTCTTCTCCGCTGCTTCTACCTTGCCCTCTTCCCTGCTGCTGGTTTGGATCAGGAGATTGGCGGTTGTCCTGATCCTGCTGTCCCTCGCGCTATTTGTATTGTTGCCTTCTTTCTACCGCCCTTTCGCCTGCCTTTTGCTACTTATGTCCCTGACCCACTACTTGGTTTTCTTTCGGGCAGGCTTGTCGCCGGATCAAAAGAGAAGACAAATGGAAGCGAGCTTTGCGCTTCCGTTGTTGCTATTTTTGCTGTGAGTTATTCGCCTCGGTGAGATCGTGGATAGCTCGCAAAGCCCTCTGTATTTTCTCCCGTTTCTCTGTGGTGAAAAGAAACGGTAGAAGTCCAAATGATTATCCGCTTTTATGCCAGTAGGCAGCCGTGACAATACGAAGGAACGCTAGAATTGGGGCTTTGCCCTACTTCGGTCTTCGGTCAACGGTCTTCCGACCTGCCTGAGCAGGCAGGCCCGATTGAAGAAGCAAATTCGCTTACTGGCAAGATTTGCTGATAGTCATGATAGTCCAATTTCAATCACACAAAGGCGCTATGCCCTGTGATCGCTCTTCCCACGATCAGGGAATTGATCTCTTTGGTCCCCTCGTAAGAATAAACCGCCTCGGCGTCTGCTACAAAGCGGGCGATGTCATGCTGGAGCAAAATCCCGTTTCCCCCAAAAAGCTCCCTCGCATGATCGACGATCGACCGCATCCGCAGGGTACAAAAGACCTTGGCCAAGGAGGCATGCTCATCCAGCAGTTCGTCACTGTCCTGCATCTGTGAAAGCCGAAAGACCATGGTCTGCATGGCTGTCAAATCACCGAGCATAGTGACCAAGAGATCCTGTACGAGCTGGAAAGACGCAATCGGCCGTCCAAACTGCTTGCGCTCGTTGGTGTAGGCAAGCGCCAGTTCATAAGCCCCGCGCCCGCAGCCTACCGCCTGCCAAGCCACTCCTGCCCGTGTCATTCGGAGAACCTTTGCCGTGTCTTTGAAGGAATTGGCGTTTTGCAATCGGTCGTTTTCCGGAACTTCGCAATTGGTCAGGGTGATCAGCGCATTTTGAACGGTTCGAAGCGCCATCTTGTCCTTGAGTTTTTCGGCAAGGAAGCCAGGATTGTCTTTGCGGACAATGAAGCCCTTAACTTGGTTGTCATCCAGATCCCTCGCCCAGATGACCGTCATGTCAGAGAAGGTGGCGTTTCCAATCCATTTCTTTTGGCCATTTAGCAGCCAAGAGTCGCCATTCCGCTTGCAAGTCGTGGTCAAGCCTCCTGCGACGCCCGAGCCGACTTCGGGTTCGGTGAGGCCAAAAGCGCCTATCTTTTCCAAACGCTGCATGGACGGAAGCCACTCCCGCTTTTGCTCTTCCGACCCGCAGAGGTAGACGGAACCCATCGCCAAGCCGCTTTGTACCCCAAAGAATGTGGAGATCGAGGTGTCCACTCTTGCCATCTCCATGGCAATAAACCCCTCTAGTAGAGCCGAATGTCCCGGACAGCCATAGCCCTGATAGGTCAGGCCTGCGATGTCCAGCTCGGCCATCTTTGGAATAACATGCATGGGAAACTCTGCCCTGTTCCAATAGTCATTGGCTATGGGCTTGATCTCCGTTTCCATGAATTCCCGCACCCGAAGCTGGATCTCGCGTTCGTGGTGCGGCAGCATCTTTCCGAGTTCGTAGAAGTCCCCATTTACCGGCGGGATTACTTTGGGTTTGCCGCCTCCTTTCAGTAAGCCCATCATTTTGCTGAGATCTTCTTCGCTCATCTGGGAGATAAGACCGACCATTTTGTAAAGTAGTAGTTTTTGGTAAATTTTTGGAAATTGTTCCTGAGCGAAAATACCTGTAGTTTG
>CAZTJM010000110.1:5889-14937 GCA_964613865.1 uncultured Limnohabitans sp.
TCACTAATCCCAACATTTTTCTTTTTAATTTTTAGCCCAACTGGGATCAAAGACCGACCATTTTGGAGAGGTCGACTTTTTGGGAAAGTTTTGCTACTTGGTCCAGATCGACACTACCGAGAAGTTGGCGGATACCGGAGATTTTTTTGAGAAGATCTTTCATGTGTTTATTTTTTGTTTTTTTCGGTCACATGGAATCTCGCATTGCTGAAAATTACTCCTTCGTTAGGCATGGGAAAAATGCTCGATTTCATGAAAAATAGTTTTGGGTTGTTGTTATAGACAATTTTAACTGATGTCAGACGACTATGGTTTTCTAGCTCCTTTTTATCAGCCTCTTTCCAGATTGGTTTTTGGAAAGGATCTGATTGAGGCCAATTCCTGTTTTTCTTCCTTAGCCCAAGATAGGCATTCGCTGATCATCGGAGGAGGGGACGGAAGTGCTTATAAGGATTGGGATGGGCGATATACCGGGGAATATTGGGATACTTCCGCCAAGATGGCGAAGTTGGCGGCCAAAAATTTCAAAAAAAGCAGGATTCGCGTGCACTGTGGACATTGGCCGGGAGAGGGAGCCTTTGATGTCGTCTTTTTACCCTTCGTTTTGGATACTCTCTTGGATTGCGAAATTGACGAGCTGGTCCATCAAGTCCATGCGGCGTTGAAGCCGGGAGGCCGGGTCATACTTTCAGATTTTTTCTCGCCTGCTACTTTCTTCCAACGTGCGCTCCAGCGCTTGATGCTGATCAGCTTTCGGCTCTTTGCCAATCATCGCAGAAAAGACCTTCCCGAATACGCTAGTTTCTTTGACTCCGGTGTATGGGAAAAAGGAAGTTCAAAGGTCTGGAGAAAAGGCTGGATTCGCGCGCGGCTTTATCTCAAGAAGCAGGGCTCAACGGGTTGATTTGCGAAACTGCTCAGGAGTGCTGCCGCTTTTTTTTCGAAAAAGCCGGCTAAAATAGGAAGGGTCTTCAAATCCAAGCTGCGAGGCAATTTCCGCAATATTTCTGTCAGAATAAGTCAGAAGACGCTGGGCTTCTAAAATGATGCGGTCGATTACAAGCTGTGAGACGGTTTTTCCGAGAGAAGTCTTGCTCTGGCGGTTGAGCTGCTTGAGACTCAGGTTCAATAAATCCGAATAAAAAGAGGCTTGATGTTGGCTACGAAAGTGGGTTTCTATCGCTGATTCCAGTGCTTTTTGCCTGTTTTGACTAGGCCGATTTTCAGATTTCAGTCCATAGGCGGATTCGTAGATTCGGCTGAGTTTGATCAGGAGGATCTCCAGATAGCTTCGGAGCATTTCCTTTTTAGAAGAAGCTGGATTCAAGATTTCTCTTTCAATCGCCTCAAACAGTTGCTCCACATCCGCCTGCTGTTCGGCAGGCAGGAGCAGACGTGAAGGCATCTCTGAAGCGCTGAAAAAAGGGTAGTGAAGGAGGTTTTTTGAGGGAAATCCAAAGCTGTAAAACTCCCCGCTGAAAAATAGGATATGCCCCTCACAATCCTCCGAAAGCTGCCAAGAATGTACTTGGCCAGGAGCTAGAAAGAAGAACGCACCAGCCTCCACAGAGTAGCTCTGTACGTCAATGGCGTGTGTTCCCGAACCGGCAGTAAACAGCAAAAGGATGTAAAAGTCGTGCTTGTGGGGCTTCTGTATAAAGTGATGGGTATGTAGATGCCTCCCTAGTCTGGAATGGTAAAAAGCAGAGGCATCCGGCCTATTCGTTTCAAAATCGGGTATTTGGTAGATCGGCAAGAACTCCTTCTTCATTCCCGAAAGTGGCCATTTCAGACAAAACTCGCAACTAGCGCGGCTCTGGGACGGCTGCTTCTCTTGCCTTTTTGCCCGCATCCGCTTGGAAGGGCACAAAGATGGCAATCCAGATAGACCTACTCAGACGAAAAATAAGTGGCAGCGAAAGCACCACCGTAAGTCCAAGGAGGATCAATAGGGTAGAAAGGGAATAGTCTGGCATGATGACAGAAAGGGCAACCCATGCGGTGATAAAGAGGGCGGTATTTAGGCCATAGCTGACAAACATCGCCCCAAAATAGTATCCGGGCTCAGGTTCAAAACTTTGTCCGCACACCCCACAGGTTTTGTTCATCAGATGGAATTTCATAGGATGCATGAAATTTCCCTTTGGAAACATTTCGCCCCGTCTGCATTTGGGACATTTGCATGCCAAAATACTCGCGAGGACTGAGGGGGTACTTTCCATGGTTTTGCTGTTTTTGCAAAAGTAGATCAGAATGCAACAACAGATTAGGACTATACTGACCTTCACTAGGACAAATATTCCCCGTTCGATTTAATGTGCTTTTTCTATCGTTCGCTTGATGAGTTTGTCAAAATAGCTGCCGTTTCCGGGTCCATACCAGTTCATCTCCCGTACTTCGTGAAAGTGTTCGTCGTAGAGTTCATCGGGGGTAATGTAGCCGATGTAGCCGCCGTTGAATGTGGTGACGATGAGCTGGAGATCGTTTTGCCTAGCTACTTCTTCCCATTCTTTGTAAAAAACTCCAGAAAGCTCACCACTGGAGGCAATCATGAGCAGATTGCCGATCTGGGTAATATCCAAGTGGGGATTGGTCTCTCCCATGAGATAATTGAAAAGCCAAGGCCGAAGCCTGAGGTCATCAGATATCCTTAGATGGGGAGCGCGCAGGCCTAGGTCTAGGCGGGAGTAAGCGATGCGGGGATTTTCGAGAGTATCGGCTACCCTAGCCTGCTGCAGGGTAGAGTCCAGTTGCAGTGCATAGTCCTCGACTTTTTCAGGCGTATTTCCAGGAGCAAGGGGTCTATGGCTTCCGACCGTACCTGCGGCGAAAAGAGCAAAGTCGTAACTCCCCGCTTCCAAGGCTTCATTCAGATACTTGGGATAGTCCCCGGAAAGACCCATGAACTTGGAACTGAGGCAGGTAGCATGCGCCGAATAGGTATAGAAACTTGCCCTTTTTCCGTTTTTTTTGGAAAAGACAAGCTGCCGGATAAATGGGTCAATCGGTCCGTCCTTGACGAAGCGGTTGGCTACTAGGTTTCCCGCTTCCACTTTTCTGAAGCTCAGCGAAACGGTGTCTTGCGTGGCAATTGCCGTCTGAAGCGATGAGACGCTTTTCTCCACGAGCAGGTCGACAACGTTCTGATCATATCCTCCGAAGGCCATTTCGCCCAAAGGTCCAGGCATGTATCCACCCATCCCGGAATGGGTGTGAGTGGCGGTGAAAACCACTTGGTCTACCGCTATTCCAGCTTCTTTTATTCCTGTTTCCACGGCTTTTGCCAGCTCGGGATGGACAATCAACAGCTCGAAGTTAAGCCAGCCTATGCTGGTCTTTCCATTGCTCAGTACGAGCGCTTTCACATAGCTGCTGTCTTGTACAAACTCATAGGGTCCTCTCGGCGCGTAGCCCACGAGGTCGACTGGAGCGCTGGGCGTCACATTGGCTTTGCTCCAGCCTGCGAGCCAAGCTTCGCCATCGGAACCGTTCCAAGGTGTGTTTTCGAGACGTTCGAACGTCTCGCGGTAAAAGTCATGGCTCTCGATGGGGCTTCTATCCACCCTCGTAAGGAGGATCAATGCAAGAAGTACAAAAAACAGGAAAGCCCCCAAGACGATCTTGAGGGCTTTTATTAGGCTTGTGGACAAAAACTTTCGGCTGTCGACTTTCATGAAACCTGTTTGACTATATATAGTATCGAACTGCCAGTTTTCTTAATACTCAAAGGTTCCGTGTGGGCTCTGAATCGTGACTTTTTTCCCTTCATGTGGCTCTACCCGACCGATGATTTGGGCTTCGACTCCATAGGATTCCGCGATGTCGATGATCTCTTCGGCATAGCGCTCGTCCAGATAGACTTCCATGCGGTGACCCATGTTGAATACCTTGTACATTTCCTTCCAATCCGTGCCGCTTTCCTCTTGGATAATGCGGAACAACGGAGGGGTATCGAAGAGGTTGTCTTTGATCACGTGTACATTGTCCACGAAGTGGAGGACCTTTGTCTGTGCTCCGCCGCTGCAATGAACCAAGCCGTGAACGTGGGATCTCATGTAGTTGAGCACGTCGACCATAATCGGTGCGTAGGTTCTGGTGGGTGATAAGACAAGTTTGCCCACGTTGACTGGCGCGCCTGGCGCTGCATCAGTCAGATTATATTTTCCACTGTAGATCAAATCCTCGGGAACTGCCGGATCGAAGCTCTCGGGATATTTCGTTTTGAGTACTTTGTTGAAAACATCGTGTCGGGCAGAGGTCAGGCCATTGCTGCCCATCCCACCGTTGTATTCGGTTTCATATTTCGCTTGACCAAAGGAAGCAAGCCCGACGATCACATCACCCGCCTGGATTTTGTCATTGGAGATTACTTCATCCCTTCTCATCCTGCAAGTAACGGTGCTGTCCACGATTACAGTCCGGACCAAATCGCCCACGTCGGCAGTCTCCCCTCCGGTCAGAACTACATTGACTCCATTGTCACGGAGCATCTGCAGCACTTCTTCCGTTCCCTGGATAATCGCTGAAATGACTTCGCCAGGAACCAGGTTTTTATTTCGCCCTATCGTGGACGAGACCAAAATGTTGTTGATGGCTCCGACACATAGCAGGTCGTCCGTATTCATGATGATGGCGTCCTGAGCAATTCCTTTCCATACACTCAGATCACCTGTCTCTTTCCAGTACAGATAGGCTAGGGAGGACTTGGTGCCGGCTCCGTCTGCATGCATGATATTGCAAAAAGCCGGGTCGTTGCCCAAGGTGTCTTCTACGATCTTGCAAAAAGCTTGTGGAAAAAGACCCTTGTCGAGCTTGGAAATCGCATTGTGGACGTCTTCTTTCGATGCGGAAACTCCGCGCTGCATATAGCGCTCGTTCATGGCGGGGGTAAGATTTGGTTAGCGCAAAGGTAAGGAATTGAAAAATCGAAAGATCGGAAAATTGCAAAATTGTCCTTTCCGAACGATCGATGCCACAAGAGGTCGCCTGTCACCTTTTCCCCACCAAGATCAGCTCCTCTTGCGGTGCGATGAGGTAGTTTGCCCCGGATTCGGTGACGACAGCCATCTCCTCCACGGAGATTGTCTTCTCGGTGCCGTCTGCCTGTTTCCAGCAGTGGAAGCCGTCAAATGCGAAGACCATACCCGCTTTCAGGAGTTTTTGCGCCGCTGGTCTAGGCGTAGGAAGTCTCGCTCCACCCAAATTGGGCCCGACGTCATGGGCAACGTATCCTACCGGATGCCCTGTACTCCACGGGACATAAAGAGAGCCGTTGGCGTCCATCAAGTCCCTTTGGGCCCGATCCACATCCTCACCTTTCACTCCTGGTTTCATGGCTGCAAGAGCGGCCCTGCTTCCAGCTTTGCCATTTTCCCAATAGCGCTGGATGTCTGCCGGCGCGGTTGTTTCGCCATCCTTGAGGACATAAGCGAATCGTTGGATATCACTCACCCACACGCCGTAAAGCTTCACACCGAAATCGGTCTGAATGACATCTCCCGGCATGATTATTTTCTCCGTCGCATGCGAATGGCCGCGATCTGGGCCAGAGTTGACATTGGGGTTTTGATCGGGATGCCAGGCATCAGTCACGCCATATTCGGCCATTTTGGCTTTTAGAAATTTCGCCACATCCGCGTCTGTAGTCTTGCCTGGCTCGATCATCGCATAGGCTTCCTCTTGGAAGTCGGCTGCCAGCTGAGCAGCCTTGGTTAGGATCTCTACCTCCTCGGGAAGCTTGATCGATAGCCATTCGTAAACCAGTTCTTCCGAGGATACCAGCTTCGAAGCATCGCTGCCGAGAAGCCTTGCGAGTTCCAAATATTGGCTGTGGGTCATGCCGTCAGCCATTTCATTCGCCTCGGAGCTGTTGATTGCGATGGATTGAAACCCTTTGGACTTCACAAAATCCACGGCTTTGGCCAAAGATGACTCTCCTCTTGGCACCCTTTCCACCTTTTCATGAATGTCCAGTTCATCCAGCGCGGTGGCTTCTCCATCGGGTGAAAACACCAAGGAATGAAATCTGGAGTCGTCATTGTAAAATAGAAAAACCGCTGAGCCGCTGGCATTTTCCCCTCCCACGTGCGTAGCGATCGGGTCATTGTAGTTTTCCCGGCAGATGACCAGCCAG
Source organism: uncultured Limnohabitans sp. (assembly GCA_964613865.1). GTDB lineage: Bacteria > Bacteroidota > Bacteroidia > Cytophagales > Cyclobacteriaceae > Algoriphagus. The sequence goes on from CAZTJM010000110.1 coordinate 12,023, forward strand.
CAAGCTACGTTGGCGTTTCTCAAGGCATCCGGAAGAAGTTGGCTGATTCTTTTTTTGCGGATCTCCGGCCAGGGGTTTTCGCCCCAGCGATTTTTGGAATCGGGGCTTTCGAGGCTCGGGGTTGATTTCTCGGAAGGCTGGCAGGCAGATACTATCGCCAATAATGCACAGATTAGGTATTTATTTCTCATAATGAATTCGGAAGATGGCGTAAAATACTCCTGAAGATGGACTCCAAAAAGTACTTTTCCAGCAATGTAAGCCATTGGAAATCACAAGTGGAAGGATAAATGCCTTATATTTTGAACAAAATCGAACCTAAAGCGTGTTTAAAAGCAAATCCAAAAAAGCCCTGATCGGCATCCAATGAAAATAGGAATCGTCTGTTATCCCACCTTTGGTGGAAGTGGTGTGGTAGCCACAGAGTTAGGTAAAGGTTTGGCGAAGGTGGGCCATGAGGTGCACTTCATTACCTACAAGCAGCCGATGAGGCTAGATTTTTTCAGCGAAAATCTCTTCTACCACGAGGTCGATATCAAGAGCTATCCCCTGTTTGAATTTGCTCCCTATGAGCTGGCTCTGGCCAGCAAAATGGTCAGTGTGGTTAAGTATGAAAATCTGGATTTGCTTCATGTACACTATGCAATTCCACATGCCTCGTCCGCATACATGGCCAAGCAAATCCTGAAAACACAGGGTATCCATATCCCTGTGGTCACAACGCTTCACGGCACGGACATCACCTTGGTAGGGAAAGATCCGAGCTATGAGCCGGTGGTGACCTTTTCGATCAATCAGTCAGACGGAGTGACCGCGGTGTCGGAAGACCTGAGGAAGGAGACCTACCAGCATTTTGACATCAAGCGGGACATTCAGGTGATTCCAAATTTCATCGACTTGGAGCGGTTTAAGAAGCAGCGTAAAGAGCACTTCAAGATGGCAATCTGTCCGAACGGGGAGAAGCTGATGGTTCACACGTCCAATTTCCGTAAAGTAAAGCGGGTGGAGGATGTGATCCAGGTCTTTTATGAAGTGAGGAAGAGCATTCCCGCCAAACTTCTGCTGGTTGGCGACGGACCGGAAAGGGACCGAATGGAGCGGCTCTGCCGTACACTAGGCACCTGTGACGATGTCCGCTTTTTGGGAAAATTGGAGGCGGTGGAAGAGGTGCTTTCCGTAGCCGATTTGTTTTTGATGCCTTCGGAAAAGGAAAGTTTTGGGCTGGCGGCGCTCGAAGCTATGGCTTGTGAAGTGCCCGTTTTGTCTTCTAATGCGGGGGGAATACCTGAGCTCAATCTTGACGGTGTGACCGGCTTTGCCTGCCAGGTGGGAGATGTGGAGGATATGACGGAGAAGGCCAAGTTTATCCTTGCCGAAGAGAATTTGCCGGGCTTCAAAGAGCGGGCATTGGCTAGAGCAAAGGAATTTGACATTCACCAGATCATGCCAAGATACGAGGCCTACTATGAAAGAACCATAGCCGAGTCGCTCAGCGCAGTCTAAATTTATGAGCTAAATCATTTCGGGAGACAGTCTTCCAAAGCTCAAAAGCCTTACCTTTGTTGAGGCGAATACCAGTAAAAAAGCTTACAGAATAGACTACCTATGAAAAAGATTGGAAGATTGGACAAACCAGACAATTTCGGTTCTGCCAAGATGTTTTCTAATCCAATTTTGGAGAAGATTTCCAGAACCAACATTCTAGTGCCGATCATTATGTTTTTTGCCATTTCAGCAGTGTCATTCTACTATGCGGTAACTACGACTGAGATTGGATTGAAAGTGGGGATCCCTGTGTTTTTTGTGGGACTATTTGTGTTCACGTTCGTGGAATACATGATGCATAAGCACTTCTTCCACATGGAACCCGATACACCGATCAAAGACAAGCTGCAGTATACCGTCCATGGAGTGCACCATGACTATCCAAAAGATAAGGATCGACTAGCTATGCCTCCTTTTGTCAGTGCGGCCTATGCGGCGATATTTTACCTCGTTTTCAAGTTGTTGATGGGAGCTTATTCGCTTTATTTCCTACCGGGATTCTTGATCGGATACGCAGGCTACCTCGGCGTTCACTATGTTGTGCATGCCTACAATCCCCCAAAAAATTTCTTCAAGGTGCTATGGGTCAACCATGCCATCCACCACTACAAGGATCCGGATGTATCCTTTGGCGTGAGCTCTCCGCTCTGGGATATTCTCTTGGGAACGATGCCTAAAAAAGATTAATCAAAAGCCTCCCTTCGGGGAGGTTTTTGTTTCTTGTGGCAGCCGAGCCCAGTTTTAATTCTTTCTCCGGTAGACTTTATTAATTGCCCATCCTCATAGTTTTATCCGCCTAATTGGCAAAACCAAAACCCAATGAACTCAGTCTCCATCATCGGCCTAGGCTGGATCGGTACGCCGACAGCTCACCTGCTTAGAAAAGCCTATGAAGTCATCGGCTCTACCACCAATGCCGAGAAACAGGCGAAACTTGCCTTGGAGGGCATCAAGTCCTATCGCTTTTCCCTCAATCCACATCCGGAAGGCATAGGCTTCAACGCGCTTTTCCAATCCGAAATCCTGATTGTGAATATCCCGCCGCGAACCCGCACGGGAGACGGGGCTTTTCATCTGGAGCAAATCAAGTATCTGAAAAGTCTGTTAGCCCAATCGCCGGTCAAGAAGGTGCTTTTCGTCTCCAGTACAGGCGTGTATCCCAATGAAAATATCGAAGGGAAATATGGTGAGGATTTTCCAATCAGTCTGGAAAATACCGGACATGAGACCATCTTCCGTGCGGAACAGATGCTCACCAAGGACAAAAACTACGATCTTACAATTGTCCGATTTGGTGGCTTGCTGGGGGATGACCGGATTCCGCTGCGGTATTTTACCGGGAAGGAAAATGTGGCAGGACATACGCGGGT
>CAZTJM010000111.1:0-14812 GCA_964613865.1 uncultured Limnohabitans sp.
GGGCGCAAGTAGATGAAATCCACTTTACCTCTGGAGCAACGGAAGCGATCAATTTAGCTTTAAAAGGAGCATTCCTTTCCTATGGATATCAAAAGCCTCATCTCATCACTGTAAAAACCGAGCACAAGGCGTTACTGGACACCTGTGCATACTTGGAGGAAATTGGAGCTGAGATCACCTACCTATCCGTGGATTCCGATGGTTTGGTAAGTCTATCAGAACTTGAGTCCAGCATACGACCAGATACTCTACTGGTAAGTGTTATGGCCGCCAATAATGAAACCGGGGTTTTACAGGATATCAAAGAAATTGCGAAAATCTGTAGATTAAGGGAAGTACTGTTTTTCACAGATGCGACCCAGGCTTATGGGAAAATCCCCTTGGATGTATTGGACCAGTCTGTGGACATGCTTTGCTTCAGCGCTCACAAGATTTATGGACCTAAGGGAATCGGGGGACTATTTGTCAAGAAAGGCCTCAAGCTTACACCACAAATCCATGGAGGAGGTCATGAGTTTGGACTAAGATCAGGAACGTTAAATATTCCGGGAATTGTAGGCTTGGCCAAAGCCACCCAGCTATGTCTAGAAGAAATGGAAGAAGTAAGTACCCGCTTGGGAAAGGTACGAGATGACTTTGAAATAGAAATGGAAAAAGCTAGAAAAATCAAAGTAAACGGGAAGAATGCTCCCAGACTTCCCCATCTCAGCAATTTCCAGCTTCTACTAGAGGAAGCAGATTCTTTTATTCTTCGAAACCGAAATAAAATCGCAGTGGCGCAAGGGTCGGCTTGTAATTCGGCCTTGGTTCAACCGTCACATGTGCTCAAGGCGATGGGCTTGAGTGATGGCGAAGCTGAAAATTCTATTAGAATTGGCTTGGGGAAGACCTTAGATAAAGCTTCACTAAAACAAATCAGCTTAAAATGAAAATAAGTAGATTATTCCGTGAAAACGAAAAAATCAAAACAATATAATTTTCAATTTTCAGCCAGTCAAATCACCAACAAAATATTATTTGGAATCATATACATCATCAATTTTTTAAAAAATCAATAATTCCACATATGTCAGCAAGAACCGACACCAATTTTCCAACCCAGACGATATCAAAATCAATTTCCATGTTGCAGCATTCGCAGATCGAATTTAGCAATCCATGCATTAAAATCAAAATCAGTTGAAGAATTCAGCTTTCTAACGACTTCATTAGAAATTTCTAAACATCCAACTGAAGGGATTATAATCAATTCTGAAATTTGCTTCTTAGTCGTAGGTTGGTATTTTAAATCAACAATTCTCAAATCAAGAAGCCAATTAATTCGGGGCAGAAGGAAAGAATCAAGATTAAATTTGTTTAAAAATTTACTTGAAATTATATTGAGACTGTTAAGTAATAAATGACCTTTTGGAAGCAATGAGATCAATTTTAGAATTCTTGATTCGACATCATGCTTAAATTGCTTGTAAAGCAAAACTTCAAGACTTAAAGTGGAAATGATTAAAAAAATTCCAAAGGCATCCCTTTTCATGATAAGGTTCCAAAATAAAATCAAGTCAGGAAGTTCAAGACGATATTCATTTTGAGTATCAAAGAAATAAATGGAACTGTTTCTAAAAAATCTATCGCCTTGTATTTCAAGAATTCCAAAATCTAATCCAAGATCAACATAGGGCTTAGCCGATTTAGCTGCATTTTGATAATCAATGATTCCAATATTTGTTTTTCCAAGATCTATACTTTTAGAAGCGCAAAATTTAGCAAACCTTTCACTAATTTTTTTTACTAGACCAGAATCATAGTCCAAGAAGATCCAGATCATCTTCAAATAGACCAATCTTCTACTCTTTATATTTGGATTTATAAAAGTCAAAGATTCTATATTTAAGATTGGCTCGAAAGTTCAAATTGAAAATACTGAAATAATTTATGTTGATGGAATAGAGATCGAACTAATTTTCATATTACCTAAATCCAACAAAACAGGACTCAAAATTTTAAAAAACTCAATATGCTTAATAACATCATCATATGATGGCCATGTAAATGAACCTCCACTCGGATGAGCAACTTGATTCCTCTGATTCATAAACTCATCTAAATACTTTCTTGCTTGAGAAGATGCTGTTGATGGATCAGTGGTCTCAAAATGCGTACGAATTGGCAACTGTTGACCAATTTCGTTCCAAATATTAGTAATCGAAATCTTGGTAAATAAATCGTTTAATACCTCTGAACGCATATTTCCCTCCGTTATTGATAAGCATTGATGATTTATGGTTTGAAAATCACTACTTATTACATTTTTGAACAAATTTTCAATAAATGTTTTTTGCATGATGTCTCCAAAACCAAATTTTCTAGGAGACGAGATTACAGTTGAGGTATCCTGAACGATTGATGTTTGAAATTTCTTTGGGAGACTATTGTAATCAGGATGTTTTTGGGCAAACAATATAGCGTACTCTTCAAAAATGGTTTTAACAAAATCTTCAAATCGACCTCCAATATATAAAATAAATATACCAGGAATTTTAACCATTCCATTTCTTCCAGTATCTAATAACTGATGAAGGTCTAAGGCTTTTTCAATAAAATCCGTTGCATCAGTATTTTCCGGCTTCTCAATAGCTCTTAACAATTCCAAAGCTCTAAGTACCGAGAAAGTATTTTTAATATCATCTAAATCTCTATGAAAATCATCTAAATAGTTCCTCATATAATGCCAGTTAAAATTTCTTTAAACTGATTCACTCTGAATTTTATATTTTCAATAGAGTTACCTTTTGTGATAATTTTCTCATAATTATCATCATTATTAAGAGTCATTAAAAAATTTTTTTTAATTATTTCAAAATCTTTAATATCACTTTTCTCGACTTCCCAGTAAGCGACAACTAAAGCATCATAAATATTTCTTGCTTTTTGTGGTGGAGATAACATTGGGTTCTTTATTGAATCATTTCCAAATACTTTATAAATGAATTCTATTGCTTCAACAAACTTCCTCTCCATTTCTATACTCCCTGATTCATCCAAATTTTTATACTTTCTCATTGTTCGATCCAAAATGAACTTCATTGAGCCATCTAAAATTTCATCATTGTAAACTTCTTGAATACCAAAACAGCGTAGAACCAATTCACAATCCATCATACTTCTATATATAGGATTATTAACTAAGGCTTTTTCTGCTCTAGATTTTTGTGGCTCGATATTGCCAGGATTAGGAATTCCCCAAAGTAATCGGAATATAGAATTTCCTGATAGTTTATCTAACAAATCATTAAATGAACCCGCAAAAATTGCATTCCTAAGCTCTTGCGCATTTAATTTTACACCACCAGTATTTAACCTATCAAATAATAGCATTCGAACATCTATCTCATCAAACCCTTGAGACTCAGCCATCAAAATTGTAGCAGAGATTGACCGTCTCAAAAGTAATCGCTGTTCTTCTAATGATAGGTCTGAAAATTTCTGTCCATTTAAATGGCGATAGTAGCTTAATTTTTTTAATCGAAAAGAATCAGAGAAAAAGTCTTGGATTGCTTCAAGTCTCTGTCTTCCGTCAACAACCTCATAAGAGTGAAAATCTTTCTCGTAAAGAAAAATAGGTGGAATAGGTATATTTAGAAGAAAAGATTCAATTAGTAGTGATTTTTGAATAGTACTCCATCTCGATCGTCTTTGATAGTGCGGGCCTAAAACGATGGTTTTTCCAATACTTTGATTGAGATAATCAAGATTGTAATCTTGATTTGTTCGGATAACTCGTAATTGATTTTCTCTAGTAATGGCTACTTGAGGATTGGTCAATTCGGAGTCCTCGTCCTCCCAGGAATTAATCTCCTCCTCGTTCAAATCATCACTATTCTCGAATTCATTTAAATTCATGTTTATTAAATAAAAGTTTATCTTCTTTCAAATAAAACAGCTAGCACATCCAACACCTTCAGCGTCCAAGATAGCATCCTGCCAGCTTTTTGAGTCTTTGCTTTGCTTCCGTTGGGTTCTCAAATAATGTTCTTTTTTTATGGCCGTCACCCGGTCAGGATGGGCAAGTTGCTCAAGTGTCTCTTCCATCCAAGTATAGCCTTCCTGTTCATAGGTCATAGCTTTCGCAAATAAATCCGGGTGCTGTTCGAGTAGCCAGACCCACTCGATCTTTTGCTGGTAAAAGCAGAAAAAGCAACCTGAGCGGCTACGGGCATAGGTTCCCTTCTTAATCTCCCCGTCTATTTCGACTTCGTATACCAGCTCCCGATAGTATTCCGGAGCGCCGACTCCACTTTCGTCCAGGATCCGGAAGACGTCAGCCAACTTGATTACCTCCTCATTTTCCACCAATGGAAATTCATCTAATTTTCCGACAGGGTAATCAGTAGTTTTGAGGTATTGAAATACTACCTGATTGAAATTTTTAACTCCAATCCGTAGCAAACTCTCAAGTTTTTGTTTCTGGGTAAATGAGGCAGAGATAGACTTGGAGATATAAGGTTCGGCTAGCTCGAATTCCTGAGTGCTCAACAATTGCCCGTAGTATTCAAGAAGCAAATCCCGATTGGCATTTGCCAGGACTTTTTTGGTAACATCCTCACTCCAGATATTCTCCCGGAAAGGAAAGATGGATTGCACATTGGGTTTTTTAGAGATATATCCTTCCCGGTCTTCGTCTCCTCTGATTCCCACATAGGAAATCGTAGGCTGATCTCCGATATACTCTTCAAATGGCTCGAGCTTCAACTTTTTGGTGCACCATCTTGCCAATGAACTGGGCAGATAGCCGCCATAGAGTTCCAGAAAGTGATCAAAGTTACTGGGGGCATTGGTATGGTTCTCCTTGATCGGGTCTATTCGCTTGATCGTCTTACCCAAGGCACTTTCCAACCGATTGATCAAGGCATAAGTTTCCTGAAGTTCTCTTCCTGTGTCGCTGGTGTAATATTCAATATCCATTGAAGGGTGACGGTCTTTCAAGTAAAGAGCCAGCGCCGCTGAGTCCTTACCTCCCGAAATTCCCAATACGTGACGTACTTCTGCCATTTATAAAAAATCTTTTAACAATTTAATTAGTGCGGCTTTATTAAGCAAGTGGTTCTCTTTATTAATTAATTTACCCAGTCTACTATAAAGTTCCTCAGCTTTTTGCTGCTCCTGAGGATTCAAGGTGATCTTGTCATGCAAGATCTTGCCTGATTTGTCCATTAAATCAATTGAATAAGCTTCGTTGGTCTCCTGATTATCCAAATATTCGTGGACTTCCTGTACCCGGTCCAAATTGGAAAAAGCTTCTTTCAACCTATCCATAAGAATTCTTTCTTCTTGGTCACCCATTTGGTCGATAGATTTCCCAAGAAGCTGATCCGCCAACGACTTCAACCAACTATCCCGGTCATCCAAAGCCGACATCAAACGAGTATGGAAAACTTTGAACTTGGGAATCAACAAGTGAGTCTTGATGGACTTGTATTTTGACTGAATTTGGGGTTTGTATTTTGTAAATTCTTTCTCCTTGCTGGAAGTTGTTTCAAGTAGGTAAGATTCTATCCGATTTAATAGTTCATCATAGGCTGTCCTCAACTCATAGATTGCTCCATTTAATTGCTCCACAAATCCTTTCAGAATCTCGTCATCCTCCTCAAAGTTGATTCGGGCGTATCCTAAGGCAGATGGAATAGCCTCAAATAACGCAGATGAAGGATCTTCCGCTTTGGCAATCGCATTCCTAAATGCCTTGGCATGTTGGGTCAACTTATCCGTCTGTAAGGTATAGGACGGAAGATTTCGATGGAATCTGACAAATGAACTGAAGATCCGAATAAAGCTGCTCCCCTGCCCGATTTCATCAGATAAGGCAGTGATCTCACGGTATTGATGAAACAAATCCAACTTCAGCCCTTCAACTTTGTAGGCTTTGATGCTGAAATCTGATGGCTTTTTGTGAATCAAATCAAGCACATCGTCATCGATGTAGGGTACATAGCCTCGTTCGTTATGAAACAAGGCAAAGTCTTCTTTCTTAATGATTAGAAAAATCGGCACCCAGAATTCTACAAAACCTTTTTTAAGCTTGAGCTGTCCCGACATTAAGCCTGCATAGAATTCATTCAGATTCTTTTTAGAAAATATCGAAGAATTCAAAAAGTCCATGCTCTTCTCCCAAAGTGGGTAATAGCTAGGGTCTGAAGGACTTCCTAGCTCAAATAGCTCACTTTCTAGTCTATGGATACCTGAATCCTTTAATAAAGTCAGATAAATTGTCTTTTGGGGAGGAAAGCGATCTTTTTCGTATCCGAGATCTTCAAGATGTGCATTTAAAAGCAAGTCAGACAGCAAAGCCTTTCTTGCAGTCATGATTGGGGTGCTCAGGTGCTCCCGATTTGCCAGCTCATTTCTAAATCTGGGAGCAAGAGCATATTTCTCCTCACAGAATTGAGAGATCTTCTTGTTGAAATCAGTTTTGGAAGCTATCTCGATCTCCTTCCCCTCGTATATCCAATACGTATCAGGGGAACTGGTAAAAAGGTAACTCTCGATCAAAATAACTATCTCATTCTCAATATATTTCTTTTCCTCAGAAAGTATGTTTTGGGCTTCAATGTCATCTTTGGCATCTGTTTCCATCACAATTTTGACCTTTTCAACTTCAGCAAGAAGCCTTCGGATATTGGCAAGAGAATTGACCACCACAAAAAGCTGTGGGTAACCTAGATTTGCAGAGATCTCCTTTAGCTGTTTTTTGACATCTTTGTCCGTAAAAAGGATGTTCACGTAGCCGTCAAGGTCACCCGTTGGTTCCGAGAAAATCAGTTCTTCGGAAAACCGATATTTAAACAATCTGGGTGTGCCGAATTTGTATTGATAAGCCTTTGCCTGAACAATCGGCAAATCGATGTATTGCTTCAGAAGCTCCGTAATTGGCAAATCAAGATTTAAATCCTTGCCAGCGTTTTCAATAGCTTCTTCGATATTCAGCGAGGTTCCGGTAGAAAACTTGTATTTATTTGAAGCGTAAGAAAAAGTTAAAACTCGCTGACTTTTCAGTGTTTTAATCAACTTACTTGAATCAGGAATCCCCATAGTCAGCTTCGCATACTCAGACAGCACCTCCTCATCCCAAGTGCCAAATTCCTTGGCAAATAGGTTTACCAATAGGATGGTCTTTAGCAGAGTTTCCATCTGCTCAAGTTCCCTGTTGTTGGAAGCAAATAGACTGACTTTTTCGAAGGCCAAAAATGCAGCCTCCCATTGTGTTTTGTCTCTATTGAATTTTCTATCCAACAGGTAGGTTGAAAGTGTGGAATAGAGGTAATCGTAAACTTTGCCCAAGTGAAATCCCTCACCATTATTTGTACTCAACCCTTTCAGTCCTACTTTTTCGTTTGAGGAAAGGAAAGTAAACAAGGATCTTTCATTCTGCCCATAGCGGGTCAGGGCATTTACCAAGACATAAGCAGACAAATAGTCCAAGGGGAAAAGCTTTCGAGCAAGGTCTCTATCAAGTATTCCCGCATTGTTGATCAGGTTTGAATCCTGAAGCAGCTTTAGCAAAGAATCAAATTTATTCTCATCTGAAACCTCGAATCCCATTTCCAGCTGACGCTCAGCGGCCAAATAAAGAAGTTGCTCTATTGGCTCATTGAAACTGATATCAAGCAGTCTTCCTCTTACTTTCTCCCATTCATTCCGTTCAGTAGCTTTGAGGTTATAGAAATAGGAACCAAAATTTTGGTGGAGCGCAGTAATCAGCACAATATTCCGGTCAGGACTATTTGCAAATTCTGCCAGCTCCTGGATAAAATACAATTCTGATCCGGGATCGTTTGCTACGGCATACTCGAGGTATTTTCCAAATTCATCAACAACGATGATAGTACAAGTATTATCGTTTGTTTTTTCTTTCAGTCCAAGAAGAATGGCTTTGGTGGAATCAATTCCTACTTCCAATTTTTCAGCAAAGGCTTCTTTGAATGAACGGTTTTCACCAATCAAATTGATGAATTCAAAATTCTTTATTCCATTGAAGTGACCGTTGACTGAGCCAAAATAGGAGTCGTTCTTGCCGGCGAGGTTTTTTTCCAGGGCCCAAAGAAAACTGGACTTTCCTGTCCCGTAAGACCCGATAATGTTAAAGGCTCTGTGTCCCGTCCTAAAGTTATTGGCAATCCGTTCGAAGACCTGTCTGGCATTGGGAGTGGGGATGTAATGGATATCCCTATCCTGATCTCTAATAATATTGGTAGAAACTGAGAATTCAGCCATTGTAATACTCCGTTAAAACATCCCACTTATTCAGTTCGGGATCTATTTGCACTTCCTTCCTCCCCGCATCCTCCTTAAAGGTGATCTGCTTAGGATATGCCTCACAGAGCAGACCAATATGACGCTCCACTCCCTCATTCGTGCATACCAAAGCATCCCCCACGGTATCGATGATCTCCTCTACAGAAATGGACTCACGGTCAGGAAAAGAATCCAAAATGCAATAGAGAAAAACCCGGGAGGGTATTTCCTTTTTGGCATCGACCCTGAGTTGGAAGGTCTTTTCTTTGTCTGAAGACGGGATTTCGGAAATCAAATTCAGTTCCACGAACATCGACGACAAATCGTCTTCAATCCCCTTTCCCGATTTCTCCTCGGTGAGGTACATCTTGACGAATACTTTTACGTCACTTTCCAGGGTTTTGGGAGACACCTTCGTTTCTGTCTTCCGGAGTAAGAATTTCTCCAGTTGAGATTTCTGAAACTGATTCCGTCGCTGGAGCTTGCGGAATTCCTTAAAGAAAAGCCTGTAGATGCTTGCCTTCCCCAAATTCACCAAGTGGTATTGCCAAATCCAAAGACTTCCGGGATTCTCGAGGAACTCGTCCCAGCCATTCTTAGAAAGCATTGCATTAGCCAATTCTGACACATTACCTTCATCCTCCTTCACCCCAAAAGCCTTGAGCCAAAAATGGATGGATGCTACCATGTTTTTACCAACTCCTAGCTTCAAAACTGAATCATCTGCACCGAAATCCCCATTACCTTCCAGAAAATCAACCCCTTTCTTGAGCCAGAAGCTTCGACAATGAAAGGTGTCATGACCGGTAAAAGTGAGTTTTTCAGGCTGCATTGGTGATTTTTAATCTGCTGTAAGTACTTACAAAATAAAGGAAAGCAGAGTGAAAATATTGTAAAACCTCCTTTTTATCGAAATACAATATGTGAAAAGCTTACTATCAACTCTTTGCAAGTCAGCACCCTTTTCTACCCTTGCTTGTGGCCAATTTACGTGACCTTTCCACAGATCTATCCGTCTTCAAATGGCACAGAATATCTTCTAGGTCAGCGCAACTAAGCCTCGGATCGTTGAAAACGGCGGGTAATTCAGATCGATCCAAGGTTACCTGTCTCAACTTATGTCCCAAAATCTTCTCCGCCCCCGCCCTTGTTCCGGAATGGAGGAAAATTTTGTCGGGGAACACATGGAGAAAGGCTCCAATCCGTTGAGCTGTATCATAGATGGTTAGTGGCCCGACATCATAGACCTTGCTTGTTTCCACCAATCGGTATAATTCGTCAAAGGAAACCGCCTTCTCTAAATTAACAGCTTGTTTAATAATTGACTGTGAGAAGTCTTCAAGAGTACGTTTGTTTCTTCTATATTGGTGGGGATGTCTTTTCCCGAGATGATTTTCCGCTAGAGCCGCATAGTAAACAGCTTTGGTTAAATCGCTTTGCCTAGAGCAATGGAGAATCCATGTGTCTGGATTTTTAGTTTTGCTAGCGAGATACTGTTCTATATAGGCCTCTATTTCTCCCATTGCGAACTATTGAATCTTAGTCTTCTAGAACTGACATGAGATTTTCCATACCAAAATTCAACAAGAAGTCAGAGTAGTAACTATCAAAAATCTCCTTGACGTACTCGTCAACCTGCAAGTCCTTCCCATCTTCATTTAGAAGACTTACTCCCCTACTCTTTGTGGTCATGTATAGGAAAAGGACGTGGAAATATACGGCCGCCAAATACTTGCGCTGAGCCATCTCGATCTGCTCGGCATTGGTGAGTTTCTTTCTGTAGTTTAGAAAGACTGCACTATCGAGATTGATGTAAATTTTTTCCAACTTGTCTCCTTCAGCTAACAGATTTATTACTGTTTTGCGATCCATTTCAAGACTCCCCCATTCTTCTTGCTTCACCTTCACCAATTCCGGAAGCCCTAGACTTTCAAAATCCTCTTTTGGCTCTTCTACTTTGGACTTGAACGTCCCTTCTGGAGCGACAATTTTCAGGAAAACGATCTCATCCTGATAGCTTTCTCCTGGACCTTTGAGGGAAGCCTTTAATTCCACTTCGTCGCCTTGACGAAGTTCTGTATTGGGATTGACGGTAATTTTAATTGTACCCTTGTTTGGGCTTGACACAGCGATATTCAATAGGTCAGTAGTTTCCAATTGCCCCTTTCCGGCTGCTGTCCCTCCGTCTGAAGCGTTGTCTTTCCTTCTAAAGCTGAGAACCGAAACCTGTAGATCCCCTGCCTCCTCAACTCGGTCGAAATAATGATCCTCTACATCGGTTTCAAACCTCAAGGCTTTTTCCCCACCTATTGGCACATTGAAGACCTGATTTGAGTCCTTTTTATTGTAAAGTCTAAAAAAGCTCGGGAACCGTTCGGGCTTAAAGTCCTTTTCTACTTTCTGCGTTTTTGGGGGATGATTGGTAGACGGCTTTACAGTTTTGTTTCGATCTTCTAGCTTAAGCGTATTCTGTAGGAGTTTAAACAACTCGCCATCCTTGGGAAGATTTTTGGCGAATGACTTCACAAGCTCTGTGGTATCCTCAGATTCCAATCCAATAGAATCCTTTCTATTTTTGTTAATCTCAAGAAGCTTGGATTTCGCCAGATTGTTCTTCAAAAACTCTCTCAGTTTGTTAGACTCTTCTCCTTGCCTCAGTCTATCCCTAGAAGCCATGAAAAGTTCCTTTCTGAAATCAAAATTCAACTGACTGCAATCGACATTGATAAGGAGGTAGTCCTTAAGTAAATTAAACTTCAAACTTCTGGTTATGAATTCGGTCGTGTAGTGGCCATGTACTTGCCCATTCATAGAGAAAAGTACCGACATGCCGTTTTTGAAGAAGTTCCTAGCGATATCCTCCTTTGTTTGCTTTACCGTGCGCTCACCACGCTTTGCCTTAAAGACATAGCAAGTCACCTTCATCTTGCCAAAGACGCTGTCGCTATATGTCTCCGAGAATTTATCCTCGACATAATCATTCTCTTCCTCCAAACGGCGCTGCAATCCAAAAACAGACGATTCTAATACCTTGTTGTTTGGATAGCGTTCCTTTCTATCTACAGCCAATAATGGAAGGACTGGCTTGAACAAAAACTCATTGAGATTTTGGCTCAAATCCTGCGCAAAACCAGACACCCCCTTCATCTGATAGGAGTACAGCTTGATTATTGTGCCTGTTTCAAACGCCCTATTGTGAAGATTCAGGTCAAGCTTTTCAATCGGAAAAGAAGGAATCTGATCATTGATCACTAGGTACTCGTACCAGGTGTTCTTTTTAAAAACTTGTTCCTCCTTTGAAAGTGGGTGCTCCCTAATCAAGGTATATCCGAACTCTCCCGTTTTGTCATACCGCTTTGATCCTACCAAATGGTAGCCCTTTTTTCCGCAGAATACAATCGCTCCACTACCACCCATGTTGTATTTGCCTTGTACAAATTGGATTTCATTCTTATTGCCCCTTACAAGCGATAAAAAAGTATTTTCAAAGTCTTGGGGATGCTGGCCTTCACCGTTGTCATAAATAATCACAGCGCTTTCCTTGGTAGGCCCGTCAGCTAGAATTTGAATTTCCTCCGCCTGTTTCTTTCTATTTGTTGTTAAATCCCAAGACTTCGACGCATTTCCAAAAAAAAGATTTATGGCGTCATCCATCGTCTTAGGCGCATCTTTGCTTTTTGGTGCAATACCATTCTCGTAGCATTTTTTCATCAAAATGGCATCGATGGAATTGGTCACCTTCTCCACCAAAGCAGCGATGGGGTTTGACTGCTGATTTTCGATGATACTAAAATTGGAATCTAAACCTCCGATAGGTTTCCAATTTTCATTTTGAAAGACGCTCGGATGTTTGGAAATCACCAAGTCTACTTCGGACTCGGTTCTAGCTTTAAAAAGCTCTAAGAATAGATTTTGGGACATTATTGTTACTAGCTCCTAGTCCAGCATACAGGTTACAAACGGTTCAAGAAGAGTCGGCAAGACCAGAATGCAGGGATCGGGTAAATAAATGGGTTGCAGAACGGTGGTAGGGAGTTGGTTTACCAAGAAAAGGGAATTAGTTGGGATAAAAAATACCTTGTATAGGGTATTTTTAGAAAATTCCGCTAATCTCACCTTCCTAGCCTTGAAAAATGGTAAGAAAATCCCAGAAAACTGCTTCAAGTCCAGCAATATCCAATCTTGGCTAAAGTCTGCTCTGTGCTATTCAATACTTTCGGAAAACAAGCCACCCCGATCCGTAGCCTTAAGAAAATGCCGAGTGTTTGGCGATGTCTCTAGAAAGCGCAGTATATAAAGGGTTGGTCGATGGATAAAAAATTGGGTAGGCACACAGGTTGGTTCAATGGTCAAAATCAACAGCATCCTTATGTATTTTTTTTACCAACTACAATGAACACACCTATTTTCTTTCAACCGTTAAGCAGCGCAAAAGTGAATACGGAAAGCAGCTCAAGACCGGTTGGCCCAAGCCAACCGCTCGCCTTGGTCTTGAACAGCTTGGAGTATTTACTTACCTTCGCTTATCGGGTGAAAGTTAAACTTTTAAATGGTCCAATTTTCGTGGGTACTGTCATTCCTATTAGCTTCCCCAGAATTCGAATCAGAATAATCTAATGGTAAAATCCGACTTCGGAGGAATTTTCCTCCCAAACGCGACTCCGGAGTGTTTGCAAGATGGATTGGCGTCAGACAATCCTACATCTTGCTCATTGCCAAACCGCAATGGAATTACCAGCGGCAAGCCATCAGCCTACCATCCAAAAGAGTCTCTTGGGGAAACGAAAAAGGTCAGTTTTCCAGGTTCCAGACCCAATCGTCAGCGATCATCGCCCAGTCCCGAACGGGACGGCCAGATTCGCTATGCCAGTCCATTCCCTGGTAGTAAAAAAAGAAGATTTCCGCCTCTGCAACCAGGACATGGAGGAAATTGGAATAGGCCTTTACCTGATCCAGCGAGGGCGGCACATTTCTGGAAAACACGGGACTTTGAGCTTCTCGATTCATGACAGTTGTGTCTTTGATAAAGCTCAAATGTGGGTCCGTACGGGAACTAATGGTCACACTGAAAACAGAATGGGGAGGGTAAAACAGCCCAGCCTATTGTCCAGTTTTTGTAGCAAATCCACCTGCAGTCTTGTTATGCTCAGAAGCGGTTTGGCGGGTCGCCATCACCTGGGTAAACCTCTGCTACTCGGTTTCGGGGTTCTCCGTTTCCGTCGTAGCCATATACACACGCGTTAATGAACTCCCTTATAATCCAAATATGATTTTCCAATAAAACACCCGCCCAACTGACTCGATCAAATAAAATAAAACACTTACTTTCTTCTTACTTTATAGACTTCTCCCATAACGCAATGTTTTTCGAAAGCAGCAAATTGCAAATTTGTTTGGATAGGTTGCCTGCCGCTGTTCGAGCTGTAGCGCCTAAGCCCAAAGATTTAAGTCTCTCTATTTTGATAGGCATATCCCCTAAAACAGTATTTTTCGATAGCAGAAAATTTCAAACTACAACTAATTCCAATATAGATTTTTACACCCAGCAAGGGAACATTAATTTTTTATTTGCAATTATACTTTATTTCTTTCGATGCTATAAGGAGTCCATTTCTATAAACAGAAAAATTAAAATCATTTTTGTTTTTAAGAATCGAATCACCTATTTCTACTTGATTCCAAATTTCTTGATAAGAGTGATCTGTGGGAAAAGAATATTTTTTCATCCCATTACCAATTTCAATATGTAATAATTTAGCTCCATGATCCCATTCATAATACTTCTTTTCAACTACTATACCTGAGTAATCCTCTAAAAATTTTTGATTTTTAAATTCACATTCATCACAAGATGACAAACCTAAACAAACGAAGATTAGGCCACAATATGCGTTTTTCATACGGCTAAAATATTTTAGATAAATTAACAGTAAAACCAATCCCAACGCTGAAACTAGTTTTAATAGGAAATGCTGGACTTAATCCCATTGAAATAGAATATGCGGTCACATTATTGAAATCTTGTATAAAGTTAGTTGTAATCGGAATTGAATGACTTATAGAATAATCCCCAACCGAATATTGCAAAGAAAAACCTTGTAAATCCCCATGATTTAAACTTGAAATAGAATTATATCTTGACCCCTTAACACCAATTCCATAATCAACACCTCTTGCATAAGCCATTGTCAAATAGAGGTTTCTAGTCTTCTTCCCTTCTTCATTATATGCCTTAATCCATTCAAGAGAAAAACTTGCACCTCCGGATGGCGTGATCGCATTCACGTAAAAACCTCCAGCATTAAATACTGAAATGTGGGTTGTTCTAAATTGAGTATAATTAAACCCAATATTACCGTATGTACTTTGATCATTTCCTGAAGCATACCAGTTTTCCGCTGCAGTCCCCAGTACTCCTGGGAACCATCTTGGAGCAGATACTGTCCCCAGGGATCATAGTGTGTCTCTTGAGCAACAGGTGAAGACATGCTCATGACCATCATGTTGTCAAACCAGACGTCTTCGG
>CAZTJM010000112.1:0-10476 GCA_964613865.1 uncultured Limnohabitans sp.
CGGGCTCTACAACATGTCCGGAAACGTGGCAGAATGGGTATTGGATGCATACAAGGCTACTTCCAGAGTGGATACTTGGGATTTGGATCCAGTGTACGACGA
Organism: uncultured Limnohabitans sp.; assembly: GCA_964613865.1. GTDB lineage: Bacteria > Bacteroidota > Bacteroidia > Cytophagales > Cyclobacteriaceae > Algoriphagus. Next base: position 103 of record CAZTJM010000112.1, read on the forward strand.
TCCAAATGAGCCAAGAAAGATCGTAAGAGGAGGAAGCTGGAAGGATATCGCTCACTATCTAGAGACATCTACCAGAACTTATGAATATCAGGATGTCACCCAAGCCCACATTGGATTCCGTACGGCAATGACCTTTATGGGAAGATCAGGATCAATGGACGTGAAATCCAGCAAAAGGACAAAAAGATAACCCACCCAAAAACAACAAAACTCAACCTTAATACACAAATTCCAAATGGCTAGCAACAGCAATTCCTTTAAAGCTAAGTTTTACAGCAACATTATGCCAAAGATTTATGGTATTGGTGCTGCTGTCGTAATCCTCGGTGCGATGTTTAAAATCCTCGATTGGCAATTTGCCAACATTATGATCGGGGTTGGTTTGACCACAGAGGCGATTATCTTTTTCCTTTCTTCATTTGAGCCAAGACAGGAAGAAATGGATTGGAGTAAAATTTATCCGGAGCTAGCCGACAATGCTCCAAAGAAATCCAAGGGTGATGATGTGTCCGCCAAATTGGATGAAATGCTTTCCAAGGCAAAGATTGGTCCTGAGTTGATCGACAGTTTGGGTAAAGGAATGCAAAATCTGGCCACTTCCGCCCAGAATATGGGCAACTTGTCTGATGCAGCACTTGCAACTAACGAATATGCTACTAACGTAAAGTCTGCAGCAAAGACTTTGGTTGACATGAATGCATCTTATGGCAAAACTGCCGCTGCTTTGACTGAAATGTCAGCAGCTTCCCAAGACGCAAAAGCTTACCACACCCAAGTGGTGAATGTGACCAAGAACCTCACCGCTTTGAACGCTGTCTATGAGATGGAGCTTCAGGATGCCAACAGCCACGTGAAAACCCTCAACAAATTCTACAGCAACATGTCTGCAGCAATGCAGGGACTTTCCGAAGCCGGAAAGGAAACTGAAGCGTTTAAGAATGAATTGGCTAAGCTGAACCAAAACGTAAGCTCACTCAACAAAATCTATGGTGGAATGCTTTCCGCTATGAAAGGTTAATCTATCCTAATCATCTAAAGAACCGAAAGCTAGAAAGATGGCAGGAGCAAAAGAAACACCTAGACAGAGGATGATCGGGATGATGTACCTGGTATTGACGGCCCTCTTGGCCCTCCAGGTAAGTAATCAGATCCTCCAGAAGTTCGTCCTCATCAATGATGGGATGGAGCGTACTTCAAGGAATTTTATCTCAAAGAACCAGTCCACCGTCAACTCGATAAAGGCAACCGTAGAGGAGCAGGGTAATAACCCTAGAGACGTGCCCAAAGTAGGTGCCTCCGAGCAAGTAAGAGCGGCAACGTCCGAAGTCTATACCTACCTCGAAGAGTTGAAGCAGGAGTTGATCGAAACTTCAAATGCGAAGAATGACGAGGGTAACTTTGTCAACTCTGCGCTGAAGAACACAGAGATCACCGGTAACATGTTTGCCAATGCAGGCAAGGGCGAAGAGTTGAAGGCGAAACTTAATGCCTATCCGGCGCAGATTTCTGAGATCCTGAACGGAGTTGGAATTACAGGCGTGACCTTCAAGCCTATCGCTTTGGACGCCAAAGACATCGAAATCTTTGCCAATGATCGAGACGTTAGAGGCAAGAGCTTTGTGAATTTGAACTTCGTAAAGTCTCCCGTAGGTGCGGTGATGACTTTGCTCACCCAGTTCCAAAACGAAGTACTGAACATCGAAAGTGAGTCACTCGCGCAAATTGCGAGCACTTTGGGATCATTCTACTTCAAGGCTGATATATTGGAGGCAAAAATTGCAGCGACGTCAAACATTGTTGCAGCAGGTACAACCTTTACCGCAGACATGTTTATTGCCTCCGCTTCTTCGTCGACTTCTCCTACAATGACAGTTGACGGAAGGTCTGTTCCAGTCGAAGGAGGTTTTGGCAAAATAGAATTTCCTGTCACTCCGGCTGGCCAGTATGACGATAGAGGTTTGGCTGAAAGGGTGTTGAAAGGAGTCATTACCACCAACGTGGGTGGAGAGGATCAAACCTTTACAGTTGAATATCCATATTTCGTTGCTCAGCCGGTGATCAAAGTTTCTTCTGAAGTGGTGCAGCAGCTTTACGCAGACTGTGCGAACGAGCTTTTGATCGAGGTTCCAGCATTGGGAAACACTTACTCTCCTGAGTTTGCCATCAATAATGGTCAATCCATCAAAGGCAGCAAGCCAGGTCAAGTGACCATCATTCCTGGAGCTTCTGGCAAAGTGAATATCGGCGTAAGCAGCGGTGGAAATAAAATTGGCGATGTGGCGTTTGATATTAAGCCGGTTCCTGCTCCGACCATCAAGGTCGTAGGGGGTAATGGAAGCGAAATCGACATGAGCCAGGCGCAGGCACTTAATACCCTAAACAGTATGAAAGTGGTCGCCGTGCCAGAGCCGACTTTCGCACGTACCATGGCGAAAGATTCCAACTTTGAGGTAACCGGCGGTGAGCTAGTGTTGCTGAGAAGTGAAGTTCCTCGCCAGACTGTCCCAATCGGAGGAAGCATGCGTTCCCTCTTGGAAAGTGCCAGACCGGGGGATGATATCGTGGTGAGAGTGACCCAAGTGACCAGAACCAACTTCAGAGGCAACAAAATCAACTCTGAATTGAGAGAAATCAAACGTATTGCAGTTAAATAAGCGATACGAGTAAATCAAAAATATTATGAAAAGATTTGTGCAACACATCTTCTTGGCTCTTTTGCTGGCGGCCGGACTGGTTCCGCTTAGCGGCAATGCGCAGGTGGCCACAAGTGTCAATCCTTCTGGGTATGGAGATCGACAATTTTCGATGGATACGGTCTATTCTGCGAAGAGGATCCGGGATGATGACAAGATGTATCAAATCTCTGTCTGGAGAAGGATTGACTTGAGAGAAAAATACAATCTTTCGCTCTATGGCTCTGGTGACAATAAGGCTAACGGGATAGTAAATCATATCTATAAGGCGGTGGTAGACGAAAATGCCCTCGAGGTATTTGCAGACGCGGAATTCACTAAGCCGCTTTCCATCGCAGAGTTCCAAGACAACTTCTGGATTTCCGCCAATGGGGATTCCATTTTCTCCAAGCAGCTTTACTATCTCGATTTCAAAGAGGATTTTGTCTTTGACAGACATCACTCTGATATGGTGTTTGACATCAAGTACATCGAGTTGGTGATGCCTTCACAGACAAATGCAAATGCAGGTCAAAAATCCATCGCGTTTATTCGCTACAAGGATTTTGTGAATTACTTCAAAAATCATCCGACTGCCAGATGGATCAACTTTCAGAATATATCAAAAAGCCTGACCTACGACGAAGCATTTGAGTCAAGGTTATTCAGATCTGTGGTTCGGAGGTTTACCAATCCGGATGATGCTCTGATTGCCGACTTGGTGTCTACAGATCACCCAAGTCCGGAGATGCAGGCCTATCTCGATGCGCTTGCGTTTGAATACAAGCTATTGGAATTTGAAAACTCCCTATGGGAGTGGTAAAAAAGGGGCTTAGGCCCCTTTTTCTTTTTCCATCCATTCTAATAAAGACTTTGCCCGGCTGATTCCCACTACTTCCGCCAATTCGGCTTCGCTTGCAGTTTTGATTTTTTTGACCGACTTGAAGTGTTTCAGCAGTTTGTCCGCGGTGTTTTCGCCAATACCCGGAATCCCGGTAAGCTGGGTCCCAAAGGCATTTTTACTTCGGACTTTTCGGTGAAAAGTAATGGCGAAGCGGTGCGCCTCGTCTCTGATGCGTTGAAGAAGCTTGAGGCTTTCTGATTTTTTGTCGATGTGAATGGGATAAGAATCTCCCGGAAAATAGATTTCTTCAAGCCGTTTTGCGATCCCGATGATTGGCATTTTGCCGTAGATTCCCAATTCCTGCAAAGCCTCAACAGCTGAAGAAAGCTGGCCTTTGCCACCGTCGATGACTACCAGCTTTGGGAACGGCTTTTCTTCTTCCATGAGCCGCTTGTACCGCCGAGCCACTATTTCCTTCATACTGGCGAAGTCGTTTGGACCTTCCACCGTCTTGATGTGAAAATGTCGATATTCCTTGACAGCGGGCTTGCCACCAAGGAAACAAACCATACTTGCAACTGGACTAGTGCCTTGGATGTTCGAATTGTCAAAGCATTCGATATGGTCTGGAATGTCCGGTAGACTGAGGTCCTGCTGGAGCTGACGAATAACCCGCTCTTTTTTATCCTGATTGAGGCCTTGCAGCAGGGCTTTTTCTTTTTTGTAGTAAAGGGCGTTTTTTAGCGAGAGTTCTATAAGCTTCTTTTTGTCCCCGATTTTCGGAACGGTCAGGTTGAGTCCCTCTATTGGGTTTTCGAGTTCTATGTTAATCAAAACTTCCTCCGCGTCTGTCTGAAACTGGTCTTGGAGGCGGACTAATGCTGTCAATAGTAACTCTTCGTCGCTCTCGTCAAGTCGCTTTTTCAATTCCACGTTTTTTGAGGTGATCATCGCCCCATTTTTGACCCGCATGTAGTTGACGTAAGCGTATTTTTCGTCGGATACCAGAGTACACACGTCAAGGTTTTGGATACTCGGACTGGTGATTAGGGACTTGGACTGGTATTTTTCGAGAAGATCCAGTTTTTCCTTCATCTTTTGCGCCTTTTCAAACTCGAGATTTTCAGCGTGGGCCTGCATTTCTTGTTTAAAATAGGTTTTTGCAATGCCCAGGTTTCCTTTGAGAATGTGCTTGGCTTGTTCCAAGTCCTTCAGGTAGGAAGATTCATTTTGGAGCCCGACACATGGACCTTGGCAGTTGCCGATGTGGTATTCCAAGCAGACTTTGTATTTGCCTTCAGCAATCTTATAGGGAGAAAGGTCAAGCTTGCAGGTGCGGATGGTAAAGAGTTCTCGGATCAAATCCAGGACATTGTTCATTGCCTTTACACTGGCAAATGGGCCAAAATAGGTTCCCCGCTTTGGGATCAGTTTTCTAGTCTGGAAGATGCGGGGAAAATTCTCCTTTGTAATCAGCAGGTAGGGGTAAGTTTTGTCGTCCCGTAGCAGGATGTTATAGCGGGGTTGGACTTTCTTGATCAGGTTGTTTTCCAGTAGAAGCGCATCCAGTTCACTGTCCACCAAAGTGATCTCGATCCGTCGGATTTCTTTCACCATCCTACGTGTCTTGAGATTTACACCGATGCTTTTGTTGAAGTAGCTACTCACCCGTTTTTTGAGGCTTTTTGCTTTGCCTACATAGATCAACTCATTTTCCTCATTGAAGTATTTATAAACTCCAGGATGGTCTGGGAGAAGAAGATGGTTTTCGGGTGAAAAAGAAGACGACTGCATGGCTTAAAATTAAAAAAAAACAGCCCGTGAAACAGGCTGATTTGTGTGGAGATAACTTATTCTGGATTTAGAAATCGTTCTTTTTGGCGTCATAGTCAAAGTCGGCAAATCGCTGGCTATCTTGCTCGTAGACGTCGCAGTCTATCTCAATACTGAGTGGACGCTCCGGTCTTGGAAAGGGACCTTTGGTGTAGCCGAGGCTTTCGTCGGCATAGACTTTGGTCATATATTTCACCCAAATAGGTCTAGCGGTACGTCCACCCTGGCCTGCGGTCCAGCTTCTGAAGTGGATAGCCCTGTCGTCGCCACCTACCCAAGTCGCCGAAACCAAGTCCTTGCTAACTCCCATGTACCAGCCGTCGGATGCATTCTGCGTAGTTCCGGTTTTACCCCCTAATTCGTTTCCTTCACGCAGGGCCCAAGGCACGCCTTGGCTAGTGCCGTCCTCTTCTTCAAATCCGCCACGGAGCATGTACAGCATGAGGTAGGCATGCTCCTCACTCATTGCGGGTTTCTTCCTTGGAGTAAATTGCTGAATGACGTTGCCGTTTTTATCTTCAATCCGGTCGATGTAGTAGGGCGTGGTGTGTTCTCCTTTGTTTACGAAAGTGCCAAAGGCTCCCGCCATCTCGTAAACGGAGACGTCGTTCACACCAAGCGCCAAAGAAGGAACTTCCTCCAAGTCACTGGTTACTCCCAGTCTCCTTGCCGTCTCCATGACGATCTTAGGGCTCAGCTTTTTCATCATGTAAGCCGTGACCGAGTTGACCGACTGGGCCATGGCCTTTCGGATGGTCATTTTCTCATAGCTGAATTTGCCGTCTGCGTTGGAAGGACTCCACGCTGGCTGGCCAGGGATATATACCTCTACCGGCTGATCGATCACGGAATAGCAGGGGCTGTAGCCGTTTTCAATAGCTGCCGCGTACACGAAAGGCTTAAAGGTCGACCCTGGCTGGCGCTTGCCCTGCTTCACGTGGTCAAACTTGAAGTATTTGTGGTCGATGCCGCCTACCCAGGCTTTGATGTGACCGGTGTGGGGATCCATGCTCATGAAGCCTGTCTGGAGGAATTTTTTGTAATATCTCATCGAGTCCATGGTGCTCATCAGCGTGTCGATCTCTCCTTCCCAAGAGAAGATCCGCATCTTCTTCTTTTCGTTTAGCTTGAGATTGATCGAGTCAGTGTCATCTCCATAGCGGACCTTAAGCAGTCTGTAGGCTTCGGTTCTTTTCACGGCCGTCTCGATGAAATTGGGAATTACCTGGTAATTTTCATCTATCCAAGGTTCTCTGTTGCCCATCTCTTTGAAGAAGGCCTTTTGCAGGTCGGTCATGTGTTCCTCTACAGCCTCCTCTGCGTATCGTTGCATGCGGCTGTCAATCGTCACGTAGATTTTAAGGCCGTCGCCAAAGAGGTCATAGGCTGAGCCGTCAGACTTCAGGTTTTCCTTTGTCCATTTGATCAGATCCGCCTTTACGATCTCGCGGAAGTAAGTAGCCAGACCGTGGTTTTGGTTTCTCACGCGGTAGTCCAGCTCGATCGGAAGCTGGGCAATGGAATCGTATTCCGACTCGGTCAACACGCCGTTCTTTTTCATTTGGGAAAGGACGGTGTTTCTTCTTCTTAAGGAATTTTCCGGGTTGAAAACAGGGCTGTAGTAAGTAGGAGCTTTAAACAGACCTACCAAAACGGCGGATTCCTGTACACTCAACTCAGACGGCAGCTTGTTGAAAAACGTCCCGGCGGCGGTCTTGATCCCGTAGGCATTGGAGCCAAACTCGGAAGTGTTCAGGTATAGCGTCAGAATCTCGTTTTTGGTGTAGGCCTTCTCCAGCTGGGTAGCTACTATCCATTCCTTGGTCTTGATAATGAGCATCCGCAACCCCGGAATAGAACTTAGTACGCCCTGAGAAGCGTCTGTACGGGTTTTGAAGAGGTTTTTTGCTGTTTGCTGGCTGAGCGTCGAGCCACCGCCTGCATCCTGTCCAAGTAGGATGGATTTTACGAACACCCGAAGCATCGCCGTCATATCTATACCGGAGTGGTCTTGAAATCTGACGTCCTCTGTTGCGATGAGCGCCTGCACCAAGTTTGGTGACAGGTCTTCGTAGTTGACTGGACTTCGGTTTTCTCGGGCGTAGGTGCCCAAAAGGAAGCCGTCTGCTGAATACAGCTCGGAGGCGAGCTCGCTTTCCGGATTTTCCAGTGCTTTGAAATCCGGAAGAGAGCCGAATAAGCCGAGGAAATTGATGCTGACCATCCATACAAAAAGGATGAAGAAAATCACCCCCCCGACAAATGCGATCCAGAGGTATTTTATCGTTTTACCGGCCCAATTGGGAATTGTGGCTTTGGCAGGTTTAGACATAGGAAGTTACTGATATAGGGTTCGGAAGAAGGTTCTGTATTCTTCCAGATTTTTGGATTTATTTAACGTTTGAAAGTTTTCGATAGAAATAAAGAAAGCGTTCGATTTTACATTTTCTGGCAGGCCCTCGGATGCGAATTCTTCGGAAAATTTTCGGTAATACTCATTTGCTTTTTCCGCGTTGGCGAACGGACTGATAATATAGATGGCATTTTCCGGACTCATGTTCATGTTTCCGGTTCGTAGCCGGGCATTTGGGTAGTTGGCAGCGTGGAAATTTTCCAAATCTCCCAGAAGATTTTTTGCCTCATCCGTCTCAGACCGGGACAAGGCAATCACAAATATATGAGTTTGGGACTCGTTGAGTTTATAGGGAGAGTCCTCGGGGACTTGTCTTCCGGCATTCACGGCAGTGGAGTCTGCTTGGAGCTGCGTGGAATCCACCTCTATAATTTCTTTTGGCGCCAAGGCTGCCAACTCCTCTTTGCTCAACATCGGTCGGAGCATATTTCTTGCCAAACTAACCAGGGCCTGATCTTTCGTGTTGTCGATGTAAGATTCCAGCCTTGATTTGAATCGGTCACGACTTTCGAGCTTGCCTGTCACCATGATGTCCAGCAATAGCAATTTCTCCGTGTTTCTCGTCAATGGATATTCTTCCAGGGTTGATTTTACCAGTTGCCTGGACCTTTGGTAATCGCCGGCATAATAAGCGTTATAAGCAGCTTCATAGCCTTTGGAAGATTCCAACGCGGCAAGGTTGCCTGATGCGGCATCTGGGTTGTTGACGGAATACGTGTACTGGGATTCTGGGAATTCCCGGTTGAGTCGCCCGGCATACTGCTCGAAATTTCCCCCGGAATCCTTTTGTCCTAAGTACAACAAGTAATATGCCTCCGGCTTGCGAACCGTATTTGGGTAGTTTCGGATGAGCGTTTCCAGATTTTCAATGCTGGGCTCTATCTCTTTGAGGTCAAAATAAAGGAGTTTTCCAAGCTCGAAATACGACTCCTCCAATTCTGAGTTGAGCTGGGCGATTTGCTCGGGAGTATTTGGGATTTTTTCCAAGAGACTTTCCAGGGTGGGTAGACCGGCGAGAATTTGGTTTTCAGCAGGAGCCAACGAATCGGGCTTGGAGCTTGGTATCTGCTGTGTGGAGGTCTGAAAGATGGCCGCTCTTCTCCGCCAGTCGTCCTGCAGGGGTCTGTTTCCCCAGACGCGATTAAACTCAATCGCTCCCTGCTGCATGGCTACCCCATTGTCAAAGTAGAAACTCGCTCCTGGGTCCTTACCGCTAAAGGCCAAGAGGTTGTTGAAGATATTGGGGTTTTTAGGTTGCTCTTTTGCCCTAGCTTCAGCCAGAAGCCTCTCTTCCTCTGCCGCTATGAAGTTTTCCGCAAGGGCGATTTGTTCGTCCGTATCCAGCGAAGCAATGACTGTAAGGCTGTCGTTGAGTTGTATGCGTTCCACATGAAATACATACTGGTCTAATGTGGCTTTTTGTTCCTGAATTTCCAACGCTACCGGATCCTCTTCTTTAATGAAGGTCAATGCACTGTCCAGGTAGTATTTGGTTGCTCGGAAATCCTTGAATTCCTCCAAGTTGATTTCAGCCAGCTTCTGGTAGATATAACCCTTCAGCCGCGGATTGGTCCCGGGTTCACGGACTGCCTGGTGGAGTAGCTCCAAGGTCAAGGGAATATCGCCTTGTTTTTCTTCAAACAAGGCCCGCTCATAGATCACTACATCTTTGAGATCCTTGTTTTTTGGATCTTTATACAGGTCATCGTAGTAGTTTCTCACCTTTTTGAGATCTTTCGAAGCATTCAGTTCCGCGACCTGCTGGGCATAGAGCGTAGCAAAAAAGCTTCGTTCATAGGGAGGGTTTCCGTCCAGAGATTTGCGGTAGTAGTCGTATGCCAAGGCATCCAGTCCCTCTTTTTGATAGCGCTGGGCGAGGATGAAGTGGATTCTTGATTCTTCCTTTTTGTCGGGAACGTAAGCGACTGCACGATCCAAAGCGCCGATCACGCCATTTTGGTCGGCCCTTGTCTCGTAGTAATAAGCTAATGTTTTGAAGAGATTGTATCGGTTTTCGTCGTTGATCTCGGTCTCTTTGGAGAGGTAGTCTATAGTAAAGTTCGCATTTTCGTATTCCCGCCGGTCTAGATAGAGTCTGAGAAGCGCAATAAGAGCGCGATGACGGAGGTCTTTGTCTTTGCTGGTGCTGTTTACGTATTTGAAGGCGTTTAGCGCATCGTCCTGCTGGCCCTGGAGGTAGTCGATCTTGCCGAGGAGGAAGTAGCTATCGTCGACCCATTTGGAGATGCGGTGCCAGTCTATGGCTTTGGACGAAAGCTCCCGAGCAGAGTCGAGCTTTTCCTTGTTTTGCTTGATCGTAGCCGAGTCTATGGGGATGAAGACCGGCAATACCTGCGTGTAGTCCTCTTTGTAATTGAACCTGACCTGGTTTTCTACCTCCTTGATTTTGGTGTCAGAGAGATAGTATGCGTTGAAATGGGAGGTGAGGTTGTGGAAGGTCCGGTTGGTAAAGGTATTGCGCTCCGAGGAGCATGCCCCGACCACAATCAAAACGACCACTGCCAGTCCGGAAAATCTTTTCATTGTTGACTACGCCCAATTTGGATACCAAAATAGGCTTTTTGCCTAACTAAACGAACGGATCGGGATTC
>CAZTJM010000112.1:10576-14600 GCA_964613865.1 uncultured Limnohabitans sp.
TGGGCAAAGTACATGGGGCTTTCTTTTCAGCTTTTCGGCATCATCGGCGGCGGGACATGGCTGGGCTGGTGGGTGCAGCAAAAGAGCGCGATGAAGTTTCCCCTGTGGATTTTGGTGGGCTGTTTTGCCTCCATTGCCCTGGCTTTTTACCAGCTGCTGAAGTCCATGCAGCGGGACAAGTAGGTGGAATTGGCTTTTTTGGGGTAGTTTTGCATACCCAGAAAACGAGTGCTATGAAACTGCCGAAAAATTTCCATCTCCGCTTTTTGATCTTCACCCTGCTGCTGACCGGCATCACCCTCTTGCTGCAGCGTGTCCTTCCCCAAGTGATCTCCGAGTCGATCTGGACGATATTTCTGTTCGTGGCGGTACTCTCCTATCTGGTAGGGGCACTGTCCAATTGGCTCTACAAACAATCTTCTGAAAATCTGCTCCAAATCAAGCTTTTGGGCATGGTGGTGCGTATTTTGGGTTCCTTGGGCTTCATTGCCTGGGTGGTCTTGACGGGCGAAAAGAATATTATTCTGTTTATCTCGAATTTCTTTGTTCTTTTTTTGTTCTACCTCATTTTTGATATCTACACCTTTATAGCTAACTTGCGGCCGATTTCGAAGTAGCCCTCAAAAATAAGAGTTGATGACGCGCAAATTTCTGGCCCTAAGTCTTTTACTTTCAGCTCTTTTGCTGAGCTTTTCTTCCGCTGTTTTTGCATCGGATTCTCAGTCAGAAGAAGGTGGTGAAGACCCAACTGGATTCATCATGCACCACGTAAAGGATTCGCATGAATGGCATTTTTTCAACATCGGACACACGCACGTGACCCTTCCTTTGCCGGTGATCACCTACGCGTCTGACAGAGGTTTGGAGTTTTTCATGTCTTCTGACTTCCAAAACCACGAGACCCATCTTTTCGGTGAAGAAAATGCCCATAACGGCATCTACATCGATTCCCACGAGCATCTAGGCCGAGTGGACGGTGGGGCGATCTATGATTTCTCCATCACCAAAAACGTCGCGATGATGTTCATCGTGATCGCGGTGGTGCTCTTTTTGGCACTGTCTGCAGCAGGCCACTATAAGAAAAACGGAGCCGTGGCGCCAAAAGGTGCGGCTTCCATCGTAGAGCCGATCGTGCTCTTCGTTCGGGACGAGATCGCCGAGAAGGCCATCGGGCCAAAATACAAGAAGTTTGTGCCTTATCTCCTCACGCTGTTTTTCTTCATTTGGATAGGAAACCTGATCGGGCTGATGCCAGGTGCGGCTAACCTGACCGGCAACATCGCCGTGACTTTCACCCTGGCCATGCTGACTTTTATCCTGGTGAATGTCAACGGCAACAAGGACTACTGGAAGCACGTGTTTGCCACTCCGGGCGTTCCTGCGCCACTGCTGCCGATCATCGTAGTGGTGGAATTCATCGGGCTTTTCACCAAGCCGTTTGCCTTGATGGTTCGTCTATTTGTTGCGATCACCGCGGGTCACATCGTGATCTTGGCGTTCATTGCCTTGGTATTCATTTTCGAATCCTACGCGATCGGTGTGGTGAGTACGCTGATGGTGACCTTTATCAATATGATCGAATTGCTCGTGGCCACGATTCAGGCCTATGTCTTCACCCTGTTTACCGCGATGTACATCGGCGGGGCTGTGGCGGAGCATGCGCATGACGATCACCATTAATTAGAAATTTCTTTGTTCAATTTATAAATCTAACGTTATGTTAACTTCTATCTTGTTGTCTGCTGGATTGGCTCTTATGGGTGCTGGTATCGGTGCAGGTATTGTTGCGATTGGCGCAGGACTTGGCATCGGCCGTATCGGTGGCCAGGCAATGGAATCTATTGCCCGTCAGCCTGAGGCTGCTGGTAAGGTTCAGACTGCTATGCTGATCATTGCAGCTTTGATCGAGGTGGTTTCCCTGTTTGCAGTAGTAGTATGTCTACTGATTGCATTGAACGCAGGCGGCATCGCTTTCTAAGAACAAAAGAACGGGGATTGGCGCTAGGCCAATCCCTTCTTATTGAACAAACACGAAATTACACAAACACACCATGGATCTGATTTTACCTAGTTCTGGACTGATATTCTGGCAGCTGATCGCCTTTTTGGCCCTGCTTTTTATCCTGATCAAGTTTGCCTGGAAGCCGATGCTTGCCGCTTTGGAAGAAAGAGAAGGCAGCATCAATGACGCCCTCAAAGCCGCTGAACAAGCCCGTAGCGAAATGGCAAACCTGAAAGCCGAAAACGAGAAGCTCCTCGCCGATGCCCGTCTGGAAAGAGATACTATCCTCAAGAAAGCCCAAGATGCATCTGTGAAGATGATCGAGGACGCGAAAAACGAGGCATCCAAAGTTGCCGCCCAGCAGATCGAAAATGCCAAGGCGGTGATCGAAACCGAGAAAAAGGCGGCCCTTACCGAGGTGAAAAACCAGGTGGCGCAGCTGACTCTCGAAGTCACTGAGAGATTGCTCAGAAAAAACCTGTCTGACGAAAAGGCCCAGAAGGCGCTCGTGGACGAGTTTGTAAAAGATATCAAGCTTAACTAAGCCCTCATGTCAAACCAAAGAGTAGCATACGCCTATGCCAAATCCCTGATGGAACTAGCCATCGAAAGGGGAGAGTTGGAAGCGGTGTATCAGGATTTTCTTTACCTGGCCGAGATGGCCCGGTCAAACAGGGATCTTGAGCTGGTGATGAAGAATCCCATCGTGAGCTCTGAGAAAAAGCTGGCGATCTTGAAAGCCCTCTACGAAAAAAGAGGTGCAACAGAGGCTACGCTTTCTTTTTTTGAGATCATTTGCCGAAAAGGAAGAGAAGAAGTATTGGCCGACATTGCCCGGGAGTTCCAGGTGCTGTACCAGATCCACAATTCCATCCAGGTGGCGGAAGTGACGACAACCTTTCCTTTGGATGAGAAACTCCGCGCTGAATTCTCCAAGATTGTCAAAGACATCTCCGGGATGAAAGAAGTGAAGCTCACCGAGAAAATCAATCCTGATCTTATTGGTGGATTTATCCTGCGGGTCAATGACCGTCAGCTGGATGAATCGCTGAGCAGCAAGCTGAGAGAATTGCGTGTGCAGTTTTCCCAAAACCACTACGAAAGTAAAATCTAATAAAAGCTATAATAGACGATAACATGGCAGAAGTAAGACCTGATGAAGTTTCGGCAATCCTGAGAGAACAGCTCGCGGGTGTCAGAACAGCAGCCGAACTTGAAGAAGTAGGCACAGTCCTCCAAGTAGGGGATGGTGTAGCTCGAATCTACGGACTTTCCAAAGCTCAGGCAGGTGAATTGCTGGAATTTGACAACGGAATGAAAGCGATGGTACTGAACCTCGAAGAGGACAACGTAGGTGCCGTATTGTTTGGCGATTCCAAAGAAATCAAAGAAGGCGATACCGTAAAGCGTACCAAGAAAATCGCATCCATCAAGGTGGGCGAAGGTATGCTTGGAAGGGTAGTGGATACCCTGGGTAACCCTATCGACGGCAAAGGCCCCATTTCAGGCGACCTGTATGAGATGCCGCTCGAGCGTAAAGCTCCCGGTGTAATCTACCGTCAGCCGGTAAATGAGCCCCTTCAGACCGGTATCAAGTCTATCGATGCGATGATTCCGATCGGACGTGGTCAGCGGGAACTGGTGATCGGTGACCGTCAGACTGGCAAGACTGCCGTCGTGATCGATACCATCATCAACCAAAAAGAATTTTACGACAAGGGCGAGCCTGTATTCTGTATCTATGTCGCCATCGGTCAGAAAGCTTCCACTGTAGCGGGTATCGTTGCAGCTTTGGAAAAAGGCGGAGCGCTTCCATACACTGTGATCGTGGCAGCTCCTGCTTCCGATCCAGCTCCTATGCAGTTCTTTGCTCCTTTTGCGGGTGCTGCTATCGGGGAATTTTTCCGCGACACCGGACGTCCTGCCTTGGTGGTTTACGATGACCTTTCCAAGCAGGCGGTCGCTTACCGCGAGGTTTCCCTTCTCTTGAGAAGACCTCCGGGACGTGAAGCCTATCCAGGT
>CAZTJM010000113.1:0-14595 GCA_964613865.1 uncultured Limnohabitans sp.
CGAATTGTAAGAAATTTTCAATTAAAAGTCACCAACTATTTTTGACCACATTACCTTACTTTTTGAACCACCATATTTTGATGGCACTTCCTCACTTCAACCCCTCCAAATAACTCACCAGATCCACCAATTCTTCTTCAGTCAAAGGGAATTTGGGCATAAGGGATTCTTCGAGTTGGGTGACGGATTCGATGTCGGCCAACTTGTAGATGGTTTGTTCTCCGCTGCCGACGAGCTTCACGATCAGGTCGATTTCGGTCTTGGAGTTGACGATGCAGCGGATTTCCTTGCCGTCTTTGAATTTGACGAGTTGGGTTTCGTAGCCGAAGCCCATGCCTTCGGATGGATTGATGATCGAGTTTATCAGGGCCTCTTTGCTGAGTTTGGTTCCGATCTGAGTCAGGGCTGGGCCGAAGTCGATGCCTTCAGTTCCGATCTTATGACAGGCCACACAGTAGGAGGAAGCGATGGTTTTACCTTTTTCTACATTTCCGGTGGCGGCAAGGAGCTTGGGAATGTCGTAGGCAGTACTCATGCTGCTGCCGTATTTCTCGGTGGCGGCTTGGCGGATCGTAGAGTTCCAGGTGGACATCAGGAGCTTTTGTGCGATAGGCAGTACTTCTGCGGGAATTTTGTCCGCCTGGGCAAATTCCCAAAGGGCTGCCTCAGACTGATAGCCTTTCATTTCCTCCATCGCAGCGGTGCGGATCTCGGCTGGGGCTTTGGGATCGTTCCAGAATTTGCTCAGCAGCAGGGCCATTTCTTTGTTGTCCACCACGCCAAACTTGCGGATGGCGGCAATGGCTTTGGTCTGATCGGGATCTTTCATGGCTTTTTCCACTTCTCCCAAACCATACAAACTGGTAAAAATACCCGCTGCGGCGCTGGCTTGGCGCCCGTCTTTTTCCTGATAGACGATGCTCAGGAGTCTTTCTTTTTGCTCCTTGAGTTGGTACTTTCTCACGATGTCCAGGAAATCCCGGTCGTCGGCGATTTCTCCAGCTTTGGCTTTGGCCAAGTTTAGGAGTTGGGCATCCGGCTTATTAGTATCGAAGGCGGCTTGACGAAGGATAATGACTTGATCTTCATTTTGTCCTTTGGCCAGTAGATTTTTGAGGGTTTGGTTTTTCAGATCGGCATTCTGGAAGTCCAGGGATCGGTAATAGCGGTTGTCGGCAGGGCTGTTTTCCGCCAGGATCAGTTGCTCCAGCAGTTCGGGGGTATTTGCCGCTCTGGATCTCCAGACGATGTCTTTGGCCTCGGCGGACTCCACCCATCCCGAGCCGGTCTTTTCCAAATACGCAGGAAGGTAGCTGTCCCAGTGGTACTCGGCGGCGATTCCCAAGGCTTCCAAATACCAGCGATCCCCGCTTTTGTAGGACTCGGCCAGCTTTTGCCAGATGGCGGGCTGATCCTCATATCGGATCGCCACCGCGACTTCCCGTCTGACCTGTGCAGAAGGATCGGCGGCCATTTCCAAAAGGAAAGCCGAATCCTTCATCCCGTTGATGCGGGAAGCACGGACGGCAGCTACGCGGATGTTTTCATCCGAATCAGTGGCGGCTTTTTGGATGTATTCGTTCCCGTTTGGCAACTTGGTCAGCAACCAAAACGCTCGGGCTTTCATGCGGCTGTCTTCGGATTCATACAGCTCTTCCAAGGCTTTTTTGGCCTCGGCTCCGTTTTTCTTCAATGCCATAAATGCCTTGAAGTGAACGGCTCGATTGGGATTTTGCACCAGTTCGATCAGGGATTCGACCGAAGAATAATCCGGTGCCTCGACTTTGTATTTCGACTTCTTGGGAGCCAAACGGAAGACCCGGCCTTTGTCCAAGTCACCCACGGCATGTCCGCCCACTCCCGGATCGTACCAGTCGGAAATGAAGATCGATCCGTCAGGCGCCACGGTCACATCGGAGGGGCGGAACCAATTATCCCTTGCGTTTCCATCCAGAATCACTTCCGCCTTGCCGGTAAATCCAGCGCCGGCCATTTCCACGGGATACATGCGGATCACATTGGGTCCGGCATCGGCGTGGATAACCTGATTTTGGTATTCGGCAGGGAGGAGCTTGCCTTCGTAGACGAGGATTCCGGTCGGGGAACCCGCATAAGTCTGAACCAGGTTGGGTATCACCCCGGGATCGTTGAGGTGCCAGTGCTGCTGCCAGACGGAGTCCTCCAAGTTGATGCGGCGGGTTCTCCAGTCGCTTTTGGTCATTTCGTCTTTGAAACCGTAGTTGCCGTAGTCCATCACAAAATTGATCCGAGTGGAGCGGTTGCCATCGTCGTCGTTGTCGCTTTGCCACATGCGTCCGTAGCTGTCCACGGCCAGTTCGTAGTTGTTTCTGAAATTCCAGCCGAGGATCTCGACATTGCTGCCGTCCGGATCACAGCGGAAAACCATCCCTTCCTGATAGGGTCGGGTATCCGAGTTGATCGGTTGGCCAAGTGGATCCAAGATCGGACTTCCGTCTGCCAAGTGGAGCCCCTCGCCCGAATTGCCGTAGTTGAAGTAAAGCTTGCCGTCCGGCCCAAAAGTAAAGGCGTGCATCCCATGGTCATGCTGCTCCCCACCGATTCCGGTGAAGAGGACTTCCTTGCTGTCCGGCACATCGTCTCCGTTTTCGTCCGTGAAGACAAAGACATTCGGGCTGACGGAAACGAAGATTTTATTGCCAAAAACGGCAATTCCCAAAGCCGCATTGATGTCCGTGCCTTGGTAGAAAACGGTGGATTTATCGGCTTTGCCGTCACCGTCGCTGTCTTCCAAAATTAGAATTCGATCACCCTCAGCTTTGGTCGGGTTTTCTGGGTTGAGGTTGGTGCGGTAGTTATAGGCTTCGGTGATCCAAACCCGGCCCCGATCATCGATGTCCATATTGGTTGGGTTGGTCATCATGGGTTCGGAGGCGAAAAGCGTCAACTCCAGGCGATCATCCGCCACTTCGATGCCGTCGAGGGCATATTCCACTGACCGCTTTTGCTCGTCTGTAAGAGCGGCGTATTCTTCGGCGGTGAGTTGGGGTTTTGGTTTTTCGCAGGAAAAAGTCAGGGCAGCGGCGATGGCCAATACAGGCAGGGAGGTTTTCATAGGTCGCGGTTTTTTGGGTTTGGCAGAAGAAAAAAGGTCTGCAAAGCAAATTAGGGGATAAGGGCTTGTTAACCAAGAGGCAGACTTGGACTTGCGTTTAAATTCTATGGGCCGCAAACTTCGCTGAAGAGAAAAATAATCTCAGAATACCACTTGAGGAGCCAAGTTTCTACAAAAATCCCCGCGGCTTGCGGAAACATTAGCCTGTGCTTAGAAATTGCCAGTCCTCACTTCAGCGTCTCCAGCAAGGTTTTGGCTTGGGTTTGATAGGGGTTGGGTTTGGCCGCTGTGACCTGGAGTGCCTGTTTTCCTTTTTCTAACATATCCAGTTTGAAGTAGGCAAGCGCTGCAAACCAGGAGGCGATTTCTTTGGAAGCGGTATTGGAGTTGGACTTCACCAAGTTTAGCAGAGGGATTGCTTTCTCCGGCCTACCCAATTCGAGCTGACAGATGCCGTGATACAAGAACAAGTATTCCGAGTCCGGTCTCGACGGGATGCGGTCAAACAGCTGCGCGGCCCTTTCAAAATCCTTTGCCTCATAGGCTTGGAAGGCTTGTGCCTTCAGGTCTGCATTGCTTTGGCCATAGCTGCTGGCGGTGATCTGATTGGGTAAAGTCTCGTAGTGTTTTTTGAAGATTTTTTCCCCGGGGCTCAGCCCCAGTGTCAGCCAAAGCAATGCCGCAGCCAAGACGATTATTGCTCCGACCCCTGTGGAAAAAAGCCAAGACTTCAGGTTGGCGGTTTTATTTCGGTGACTCTGTCCAGCCAGACGTAGCGCTGCCTTTCCCTTTTCCTGCTGGGCAAGCTCGGCTTGGTATCGAGGGTTTTCTTCGATCAGGTTTTCAAAAAGTCTCCTGTCCTCGGGGCTCATCCTGCCCTCTAGATAGTCATCGATTAATTGTTGCAGATCCATTGCTCCATCGTTTGACTGAATAGCCACGCCAAAATGGAAAAGGCGCGAAGCCCAGACTTCCAACCAGGAAGATGGGATAAAACAATATTAATGAAATTTTCGAGCCTCTTTTCTTATTTCGCAAGGCCTGAAAAAGTAAGGTAAGATAGCTCCATTTTTCTTTGAAGTTTGATTTTGCGTTGGGCTTGATCCGTGGAATAGGTGGAAAAAGGCAGATTGGCTCAAGTGGAGCAAAGTAGCTTGATTATCTCTAGTTCTTCAAAAAGTCGATAAAGTCCGCTAAGCTGTTGAATTCCCTTTCCTTGTAAAAAACGGCAAACGGCTTGCTTTTTACGTGTGCTGTCTCCGTCAAATGATCTATTCCCGCTTTTTCAAGGGCTTTTTCTACCCAAAGCCGGAGGCCGGGATCTGCCTCGATCGTCCAATTTTTGTTTGCAGTGGACTTCTGTTCCACTTTTCCCCGATTTAGGTTAAACCTGTATTTCTCCGCAGGAAGCAGCAAGTCTATCTGTCCGGAGAGGATCAGGTCCTCGGGCAGTCCACTAATCAGCGCCTTATCTCGCCCCATCAGCCAAAAGCGATCTGCCGTCTCCAGGGCAATCTCGAGATCGTGGGTCACGACCAAGACCGACTTCCCTTGCCTGCACGCGATATCCCTTAGCAAATGCATGATTTCCAGTTTATTTTCGAGGTCGAGATGGGCTGTGGGTTCGTCCAGGATGATAAGCTGCCCATCTTGGGCCAGCGCACGGGCGATCATGGCTTTTTGTCTTTGTCCGTCACTGATTTCGCTCAGTCGCTCGTCCCGGATTGTGTTTGTTTTGGTGTCGGACAGTGCCTTTTCGACGATTTCTCTATCCATTGGGGCCAATGTTCCAAGCCAGCCGGTATGTGGAGTTCTTCCCAAGGCAACCAGCTGCCCCACAGTCATGTTGCCGGGGAAAACCGGATCGGTCAGGACGACGGAAATCCGCTTGGCGAGCTGTTCCGGGTTTTGGCCTTGAATGGGCTCTTTGTCAATCCTGATTTCTCCTGCCCAAGGCTTGACATGTCCCAAAATCGCCTTGATCAAGGTAGATTTTCCAACCCCATTGGGCCCGAGAAGGCAGGTGAGTTCGCCTTGGAATAGCTGAAAATCCAGATTTCGAAGAACTTCCTTTCGGGAGTTTTTTCGGAGATAGCCGAGCGTCAGTCCCTTTCCTTCCAGTGCGATATGTGGCTGATTTTTTCTCATTTCTTAAAAGTCCCGACTAAAGTTGCGCTTCAGGATTAGGGCAATCACTATCGGAGCTCCGACTAGGGAGGTTACCGCGTTGATGGGCAGTGTGCTGGCCATGCCAGGAAGCTGCCCTGCTGCATCGCAGAGGAGTAGCAAGATCGCGCCAATCAGGGCTGAGCCGGGAAAAAGAACCCGGTGATCCGAACTCTTCCATACTATCCTTGCCAGATGGGGCACAGCAATACCGACAAAGGCTACCGGTCCACAAAATGCCGTGATGCCTCCGGCCAGAATCCCCGTGCTGATGATCATCAGCCAGCGCATTTTGGCGGTGTGGATACCCATGCTCTTGGCATAAACTTCCCCTAGCAAAAGGGCATTGTAGGATTTGATCGAGCCAACTACCGGGATAGAACCCAATAAAATCAGCAGCCCCACAATGCCAACCTGCGACCAGCCAAGGACACCGAGGCTGCCCATGGACCAGACGGTAAATAACTTTAGCGCCTCAGCTCCGGAAAAATAGGAAAGCACCGAAATCACGGCGGAAACGGCGGAGCCAAACATCAAGCCGACGATCAGCAAGGTCATACTGTCCTTGACCCGCCAAGCAACCAAGCTCACTCCGGAAAGTACCAGGCCCGCACCCAGGACCCCAGCCGTTGCGATGGCCCAGGAGTTGATTCCGCTGATGACAAGTCCAAATGCGCTACCCGCCAAAATCAACACTGCCACACCAAGTCCCGCTCCCGAGCTGATGCCCAAGACAAAGGGACCCGCCAGCGGATTTCTAAAGAAAGTCTGCATCTGCAGCCCGCTCACACTCAATCCGACTCCTGCGAAAATCGCTACCAAAGCCTTTGGTAGTCTGTAGTTTAGAATGATCTGCTCCCAGGAGTTTTTTGACCAATCGCCTGAAACTATCCCCGAGACGATTTCTCCAAAAGGAATCATGACGGATCCCAGGCCTAGGTTGAGCAGGAAGCTCAGTCCGAGGACTAGGAGACCGATAGGGAAGAGGTAGGGGCGCATGCTAGTATGGTCTGGGTCAGTGCAAACTCTGACCCCGACATTGGTTTTGGTCTAGTTCAATTTTTGGTAAAAGTACATTTCGTAATCCGGCAGCAGGTCGGGATGCAGGATTTTTATCAGATCCTTTAGGATCAAATCCGGCCGCACATACCCCAGTTCGAAATATTCCAATCCGCCGGTTGCACCTTTTTTGGCGGTGTAGGTATAAACCTGCCCGTTTTGCCAAGCTTGAAAAGCCTGGTAGCGAGGCTCCGAAGTTCCCATGGTTTTTAGATCTGGAAAGTCAGCCGAACCTATCCAAAAGTCGGCTTCCATACCCCTGTCCAGCACAAATTCGTAATTGAGCTGCAGGCTTCCAGTCCCTGCCTGATCGGCGAATAGGTAAGCTCCTCCGGCGTTTTCGAGGATGCGTGCACCCCAGCTCTCCGCTCCCGGTGCGTACCAGATGTCCTGGTACATCACTCCGCTGAGCACGTTTGGTTTTTTCTCCGATGGAATCGACGCAGCTAGCTTTTCGGCATCTTGGTAGGCTTTTTCTATTTCGTTAAAGACAGTTACAGACTCCTCGTATTTTCCGAGCAGAATTCCCGTAAACTTGATCCATTCGGCTCTGCCAAGGGGATTTTGCTCCACATATTCCCCGTTGATCAGCGAAGGTATGCCTGCCTGAGTCAAGAGATCCAGATAGCGCAAGTCCTCGCCCAAAGTGGAGATCATAATCCAGTCCGGCCGAAGGTCTATCACCATTTCGGGATTGGCGGAGGGTCCACTGCCCAGGTCGGTGACTTGTTTTGAATCAACGCGAGCGCGTGCAGCGGGGGAGGAGATCAGGTCCGTGTTGGGGAATCCAGCCAAGAGATCTGTTTGACCCAGCAGGTCGAGGTGAGGGATTTGCGTGGTGGATGTCATCACCACCTTGGCTATCGGCAGCTGCACTACGGCGTCAAAACCGTTTCGTTCAGCCTTCGAATCCTCTTCCAGAACCAGATAGCGATAGGTCTTTTCCGCGCCAGTGTAGCCTTGTGTCACATGGATTTCCCAGAAATCTTCACCGCGAAAAATCTCGAATCCCTGGGCATATTCCAGGCTTAGCGGTTTTTTCTCAAGGGTGGTCTGTGTTGGTTTTCCGCAGGAAAGAACCAGGAAAATACTCGATAGAGCGAGTAGGTAAGTGCTTGGATACGAGGGTAAAAAGTGTTTTTGAAATCTTGCAAACATGGAATGATCCGAACGAAATATTCTGCCAAGGTAAATGAGATCTTGGCTGTTTTCCAAAATTATTGATCGTCTCCCGCTTTTCTGCCAAATCAAAATCGCTTTACTTTGCAGCGATTTAGGTTCCCAATCCGTCCCGCCCCGATAGTTATCGGAAACGGGTTCGGCGCTTGGGATGAAAAGGGAATCCGGTGCAAAACCGGAGCTGTCCCCGCAACTGTAAGTCTGTCCCGTACCGATAGCCATCGGGAATGGGAAAAAGCTTTTGCGCCACTATGCCATTTTTCCGTCCCGTCCCGATACCTATCGGGAGCCATCGGGAGGAGAGAGAAGGCCGGCAAAAGTCAGACGAGCCAGGAGACCTGCCTCGATCGTTGGATTCTGTGCTTTCGGAGGAAAAGCAAAAAGGATTTGTCTATTTCCCTTCCCATGCGTGGGATTGGATAGTTTTCAATTCTTTCTATTTCTCTTCAAGCCCGAATCGAGTTGCAACAAATTCGATCTGGCATGCTGCTGCTGCTTTGGGTAGTTACGGTTTTTGGTTTTGTTCCGGTGCAGGACACGGTGTCCCTGCAGCCTGTGGAGGTGTATGCGCCTGCCCTGGACCGCTACGCCCAAGGGCAAAAAGTTGTCGACTTTGAGGTAGAGACGCTCAAAGCCTACTCCGCCCGATCTTTGGGAGATCTTTTGCAGGAGAAAAGTCCCCTCTTCATCCGTCAATATGGTGCGGGAATGTTGGTCTCACCTTCCTTTCGGGGCACTTCCGCTGGACACACCGCGGTCTTTTGGAACGGGCTTCCCATCAACAGCCCCTCACTTGGCCAAAGTGACCTGAGCATCTTGCCAGTAGAGGCTATAGACCGGGTCCAACTGCAATTTGGCAGTGCAGGGGCGCTTTTCGGAAATGAAGCCATAGGAGGAAGTCTTCACCTTTCCTCGCAGACAGACTTTGGAAAAGGCCTCCAAGCCTCGATATCCCAGACTTTGGGTAGTTTTGGTTTGTTCAATACCTCGGTTTCCGGTGGCTATTCATCAAAAAATCTCAGCAGTAAAACCCGCCTTTTTCGCCAGTTTTCCCGAAATGATTTTCCCTACAACGATCTAGCCCAGGCTGGAACTCCGGAGCTGCGCGAAGACCATGCACAAGTGGAGCAAGTCGGCCTCGTACAGGATTTGGCTTGGAATCTCAGTAGGCGGGATCAACTCAAGGCTGCGCTCTGGTGGCAAAAATCGGACAGGAAAATTCAGCCCCCGATGGGATCCAATACCCAAGATCGGCAATCCGACGAAAGCATCCGGGCGGTGCTTGACTATTACCGTTTTGGAAGGCACTCGACTTTGAATCTGAAATCGGGTTTCGTTCAGGATCAGCAGATCTTCAATGGAAGCTTAAACCAAACCCGCCAGTTTTTTCTTGCAACCGACTATGATTTTTCGACGGGCGAGGACTGGAACTTTAAGGCAGGGGCAAGGGCTACCCTCGTCCGAGGGTACTTGAGTACCTATAGCGCCACAGATCGGCGTTATGAATTTTACCAATCCGCAGGCTGGTCTGCTGCCGAAGGTTTGTCGGTCTCCCTGAATCTCCGACAGTTGGCCTATCCCGAGAACTTTGAGCCCTTCTTGCCGAGCATAGGATCAGATTGGAAGTTTTGGGAAAATGGAAAACATCAAGTCCTACTGAAGGCTTCCCTTGGCAAAGGCTTCAAGGTGCCCACGCTCAACGACCGATTCTGGGAGCCAGGCGGCAATCCCGATTTGCTGCCCGAGGAGAGCCTGAACGGGGAAATTGGGATGAGTTGGGTGAAAAAGGCTTCTTTTTCCTGGGAGCAAAGCCTTACCTACTATCGAATGCAGGTAGATAACTGGATCATCTGGCTGCCAATGGGCTCTGTCTGGACTCCTCAAAATATTCGAGAGGTCAAAAATCAGGGCATAGAATACCAGGGAAAGGCAGAGTGGAAAACGGGGGGATTGGAATGGGCCTGGACGATGGGATATACTTTTTCCCAAGCCTTGGACTTGACCACGGAGCCCGAAAATCCCAGACAGCTGCCCTATACGCCCGAGCATCAGGCAAATGGAAATATCAGCGCTGCTCGAGACGGGATCTCCCTCAATTTGTCCTCCTTTTTCGTAGGCCAGCGCTCCATCGGTACGGGCGGCGCCCGAATCATGGACGCCTACCAAGTTTGGAATGCGGGTCTCTTGTTTTCCAAACTGCACTGGGGCAAGACTAGCTTCCCACTCAGTTTTCAGGTGCTCAACCTGCTGGACAAGGACTACCAAGTCCTCTATCTCCGCGCCATGCCGGGAAGATCGTATCAATTTAATCTAACCATACACTTATGAAGTACATTTTCAAAAATCAACTTTGGGCGCTTGTCCTGCTAATTTTTGCCTTTTCTTGTAATGATAACGGCGGCAAAAAACCCCTAGGAAAATACGATACGGGTATTTTGATCATGAATGAAGGGAACTTCGGTACGAATGATGGAGAGGTTTATCACTACGATCCATCTACCGAAACACTCACGAAGGATATCTTTGAGTTGGAAAACAGCCGGCCTTTTGCCGGATTGGTGGAGGATATGGTCCTCGAGCAGGATAGACTTTACCTAGTCGCAAATACTGGAAAAGTGGAAATCGTCAACCCAGGCGACTTCAAATCGATAGGCGCTGTATCGGTAGACTTGGACCAGCCAAGGTCCTTGGCTACGGCCAGCGGCAAATTGTTTATCTCGGACTATGGACCGTATGACGCCAGCTATGCGACACCCGATTCCTACATCGCTGTTGTCTCCGGCTTGGACGGTGGCACCGTGAAAAAGAAGATCGAGGTCTCCAACAAACCCGAGGATCTTTTTGCTTTCGGCAAATATGTGTTTGTCGCGGGATCTGAGGAAAGCCGGATAGAAATCATTGACGCTGAAAAGGAAGAGGTGGTCAAGTCATTAGAGGTAACTGGACGTCCCGTTCAATTCTTTGAGCAAAATGGTGACCTGTGGGTCTATTCTTACGATTCCGATCATGTTTATTTCCAGTCTTTTCATAGGGATAACCTGACCAAGAAAGAGTTTCGCGAGTTGCCGGTTGCCCAGGCTACAGGAAGAATCGCGCTTGGGGAGGATTCGAAGATCTACATCGTCACCAGTAGTGGATGGCCTGAATACCAAGATGGAGTCTCGGTAGTTTCAATCTTTGATACAACGTTGATTCCTGAGTGGACAAGCGGTTCGGGATTTTATGGCATCGGCTATGATCAAATGCGACAGGAAGTCTACCTAAGCAATGCAAATGATTTTCAGGGAGCAGGAACAGTCACC
Source organism: uncultured Limnohabitans sp. (assembly GCA_964613865.1). Classification (GTDB taxonomy): domain Bacteria; phylum Bacteroidota; class Bacteroidia; order Cytophagales; family Cyclobacteriaceae; genus Algoriphagus. The sequence goes on from CAZTJM010000113.1 coordinate 10,801, forward strand.
GTATTTGACAAAGACGGAACCGAACTAAAGAGCATGGAAGTGGGGAGAGGGCCGTCTGGATTTATGTTTAGGTAATCGGATTTCGAAGAAACTGGATTCACTATATAATAATGGTGCCGCGGGGAATTCCCGCGGCATTTTTTGTTTTTGAGGGGAAAGTGAAATCAGAGCTTGTGACCCTTGATGAGTATTGCCGCTTGGATGGATTGTTCTTTGAGGTGTAGAAAGCGCTTTCTTTCTTCGTCCTTCATGAAGTTTTCGAAATCCCCCTCCGAGTCGAACTCTACTAGATGGACCTCATAGGGTTTTTCGATGGAGGATTCGATGAAAGAGCGTTCCTCGGGCCTGATCCTGAGGAGAAGTTTGCCATTGTATTTTGAGATTGTGGGGATGGCAATGTCCTCAAACTGATGAAAGACCTCTTCTTGACCCGCTTTGATGTAGATGAGCTGAGTGATCAATAACATGGAATCACTCTTCGAGGCGTTTGCTCATGTTATTTTCGAATTTTACAAAAAGCGGCAGATAGCGATGCTTGATGTTATCCAGGAATTTTTGCTGCGTGTCCATGGCATAGATCGGGTTATATTGGATTCGGTCGATGATCATGTCCAGCCAAGTTTTGCCATCGTCGATCAACTCGGCATGAAAAGCTTCCACGGTCGCATCTCTGGATCCCGAGAACGGCCCCTTGCCCATCGTCGCCAAATAGGCCGAAATCACATTGAGCGCAAGCTCGTGCGTCGTTTCGAAACTTGCAATCAGCTCCCGGCCATGGGGTTCGCTTATGCTGTTATTTGGGCTGCGGTTGGCGTAGGCATTCAGGTCGTCCAATGCAACGGCAAAGTCGGACAGGAATTGTTCGCAGGATTGGGGGATTGTTCTCATTTTTGTTTTGAAATTACAGATTTAGTGTATGTTAAATTCTGTTTTTTTATAGTTAATGTACTTTTTGTTTTTATCGATATATACATAATGTAAGTTACTATTTAATACAATTTGTTTCCTATTCCGGTGGAGCTTTTTGTTTTGATATTTATCAAATGTTTAAAAAATGTTAAAAAATCATTAACCGCTCATCATTTAAATAACCCACTGGTAACACCGTTTGAGGCTTGGATGTATGATTTTTAGGAAGGTAGCCAAATGAAAAGTCATATTTAAGGCTATATCTAACCAAATTATCACTTATGAAGAAAGTATTACTAGCTGCCTTACTGTTAGGCTGTTTTGTGCAATTTACTTTTGCGCAAAACAGAACCATCAGTGGCACAGTTTCTTCGTCAGAAGACGGAGGGCCCTTACCGGGCGTTAGCGTTTTGGTCAAGGGTACAACTCTTGGCACGATCACCGGGATTGACGGTGAGTATTCTATTTCACTTCCTGAGGGTAAGAACATCATCCAGTTCTCCTTTGTGGGTATGGTAAGCCAAGAAGTGGTGGTAGCCGAGTCCAATGTCATCGACGTGACGCTGGATCCGGATGTGAAGGCACTGAACGAGGTAATCGTTACCGCCCTTGGCGTATCGCGTGACGAGCGCTCAGTGGGTTCATCCATCCAGTCTGTGGACGGAGACAAACTATCAGCGGTTCGTGAGTCAAACCTGGTAGGTTCACTTGCTGGTAAAGTGGCAGGTGTACAAGTGATTGGGAGCTCTGGCGCTGCACTTGGCGGTACTCAAAATATCCGTCTTCGAGGAATCAATTCACTCGGTGGCGGATCTCCACTGTTTGTAGTGGATGGTACTCCGATTGCAAACAACTCTTTCTCCCCTGACAACGACGGTGCGGGTAGAGACTACGGTAACTTGGCCGCTGATATCAATCCAGACGATATCGCAAGTGTTTCTGTATTGAAAGGTCCAACTGCCGCAGCGCTTTATGGTAACCGTGCAGCCAATGGGGTAATCCTGATCACCACCAAAAAAGGCAATAATAAAAAAGGCCTTGGAGTGGACATCAACCAAAGCACTTCCTTTGAGAACGTGTACGTCCTGCCAAACTACCAGAACGAGTATGCGGGTGGCTATACCCAGGATTTCCTGACATTCACCTACAACCCAGCCATCCACCCAGAGTCTTGGGCGGCATTTGACGGTCAGAAAATGCTAAACTATGCAGCTGATGAATCTTGGGGTCCAAGAATGGATGGCACGCCAGTAAGACATTGGGATTCCTGGTTGCCAGGTGAGCAGTTTGGCGAGCTGAGACCTTTGGTCGCCCAGCCGGATAACGTGCGCGACTTCTTTGATACCGGTGTTACCTTCAATACAGGCGTCTCTTTCTCTGGAGGCAACGAGGCCGGAAATTTTAGAGTTTCAGCCAACAATATCTCCCAGACAGGTGTGATGCCAGGCTCTGAGCTGGCCAAGAACAACCTCAGCTTCAACGGCTCGCAGAAATTCACCGACAAGCTGAACGTGGGAATCAATTTCAACTACACTGGAACCGATGCAACCGGCCGACCTGCCTCAGGATACACCGGACGTAACCCGGTCAATTCATTCAACCAGTGGTTCCAGCGTCAGGTCGACATGGATCGTCTTCGCCAGTACAAAAACCCTGACGGAACCTACCGCTCATGGAACATCCGAAGCCCATTGGATGCCCGACCTCTCTACTGGGACAATCCTTTCTACGAGGCCTACGAAAATGCTCCGGAAGACAGCAGAGACCGCGTATATGGTAATGTGAACGTGAGCTACCAATTCACTCCTGAATTCAAGGCTAGTGGCTTCATCCGTTCTGACTTTTACAACCAGAAGATTGAAGAGAGAATCGCTTCTGGCGGTTTGGATCTTGACTTCTATGGCGTGAGCCAAAGATTCGGCAGAGAAGACAACTACGAGATCTTGCTTCAGTATGATAAGACTTTCGGGGACCTTTCCTTGAGCGCGACTGCGGGTGGAAACATCCGTAAAAACGCCTATGACTATCTCTACCAAGGGACCGTGGGCGGACTGTCTGTGCCAAACTTCTACAACATCGATGCGTCAGTAGACAGACCTTCTACAGATTCCTACAAGGAAAACAAGACCGTGCGATCTATCTATGGTAGTGCTTCTTTGGGTTACCAAAACACCATCTTCCTAGATGCTACCCTAAGAAACGACTGGTCTTCCTCACTTCCAGTTGCCAACAACAGCTACCTGTACCCATCCATCGCGACTTCTTTCGTGTTTACAGAATTGATGGGCTCCAGCAATGTCTTGAGCTTTGGTAAAGTAAGATTGAGCTATGCGCAAGTGGGTTCCGACATCGGTCCTTATGAGATTGCTCAAGTGTATGGCGTGGGTACTCCGTACGGTTCATTTCCAAATTTGGGAGTTCCAGACACATCGCCTAATCCAAACCTAAAGCCAGCTCTTTCCTCTTCATATGAAGCGGGTTTGGACTTGAGATTCTGGAATGGCAAGCTCAACTTGGACATGACCTACTACAGAAACAACAACAAGGATCAGATCATGACCCTGACTGTACCGGGATCCAGCGGAGTGACCGGCGCCATCGTCAACGCGGGTAACATCCGAAGTGAAGGTTTCGAAGTTTCCCTCAATGGTACTGTAATCGAGAAAGGCAATTTCTCTTGGGATATGGCGCTCAATGCTGCCAGAAATACTTCCGAAGTAGTGGAACTGGCCGCCGGTATCGACAACCGACAGCTCCAGTCTGCCTACTGGGGAATGACCCTGAACGCAAAAGTAGGTCAGCCTTGGGGTACCCTGATCGGTACTGGCTTCCAGTATGCCGAAAACGGCAAGCCGGTGATCGACGAGGATGGCTTCTTTGTACAGG